>CAZYSJ010000068.1:21450-25636 GCA_964649875.1 uncultured Caldilineaceae bacterium | reverse complement strand
GCTGCGCGCGATTTGTGTGTAGGTCAGACTTAGCGCTTCCCTTTTGCGGCCGATCGGGGCCAATTTGCAGCCGAAAACCAGCAGTTTGGGGGATAAGAAGTTCTCTCTCGCCAGACGATGCCCGCCAGCAGTATTTGCGGCGGGTCGTGCGTTTGGCCTAGGCAGGCGGCTAGCGGCGCTCGATGCCGGCGCTGTAGACGGTTTTCGTTGGATTCTTTGTGCGGCGATTCCAACAGTGTTGAGCAGCAAGATGCCTGCGGAATGGTACGGTCCTGCCAACCGGCGCATAAACAGCGAGTAGGACTGACGGTTTGATGACTGAACTCATCACTCGCACCCGAATTCAACCGCCGCGTTTCCGTCCGGACATCCTGTCGCGTGAACGATTGCTCCGGGCGTTTTCCGATCTGCTTCATTCTAAGTTAGCGCTGGTCATTGCGCCGGCGGGATACGGCAAGACGCTGGCATTGGTCGATCTGATCCATCAGGTCGAGATGCCGGTCTGCTGGTATTCGCTAGGGCCGGCGGACCATGAGTCGCACCGTTTTATCGGCCATTTTGTGGCGGCCATCGCCAGGCAGTTTGCGCCGGCGGGCCACGAGACGCAAGCCGCAGTGCAGAGTCTGGCGGCCGGCAACGGGACGTTGGAGCAGGTTGTGACGACGTTGGTCAATGAACTGAACGCCCACGTCCACACCGATTTCCTGTTTGTCCTCGACGACTATCATCTGGCCGGCGACAACTCCGACATCAACCTGTTTGTAAGCCTGTTCGCTCAACAGGTAGACGACCATTGCCACCTGGCGGTTGCGTCGCGCACCTTGCTGAATTTGCCCGACCTGGCGCTGATGGTGGCGCGCGGACAGGCGGCCGGCTTTGATATGGAGACGCTGGCCTTTCGGGCGGATGAACTCCAGGCGTTGGCGCGGCGCAACTATGGCGTGGAATTGTCTTGCGACACGGCGCAGGAGATGGTGGAGGCCACCGAGGGCTGGATCACGGGGTTGCTGTTGTCGGGGACGGCGCAGCAATGGCAGAAGGCGAGCCGCCTTCATCCGGTGCGCGCTTCCGGCGTCACACTGCATACTTATCTGTCCGAGCAGGTGCTGGATCGACAGCCGCCGTGTCTGCGCGAGTTCATGTTGCGCACGTCTTTGATGGACGAGATCGACGAGGCGCTGTGCGAGGCCGCCTTCGATGCGCGCTGGCGCCCGTCGGGCCAGACCTGGCAGGACCTCATCGACCGCGTCTTGCAGAGCAATCTGTTTGCGATGTCTGTCGGCGAGCAGGGCGACGGGCTGCGCTATCATCAGTTGTTCCAGGACTTTTTGCAGCAGCGGCTTGCGGCAGAGCGCCCGCACGAGGAGCGCCTGATTCTGCGGCGGCTGGTCGCGGTGTACTTGGAGCGGCGGCAATGGGAACACGCCTATGCCACGGCCCAGCGGCTGGACGATTCGCAATTGACGGCCTGGGTCGTCGAGCAGGCCGGGCTGCCGTTGTTGCGCGCCGGCAGAATGCTGCTCTTGGCGAAGTGGCTGGACGAGTTGTCGCCGGCGCTGTTGTCCGACCGGGCGAGGCTGCTGTCGCTAAAGGGCTATAACCTGGTGCGTCTGGGACGAGTTGAGACCGGGCGCCGGCTGTTGAGCCAGGCCCGCGAGCGGCTGGAGCGGGAAGAGGGCGCCCGGGCGCCGTTGGCCGAGGCGTTGATCTATCGGTCGATTGCGCAGAGGCTTTTAGGCGATTATCCGCAGGCGGTGCGCGACGCCGAAGACGCGCTGGCGTTGTTGGCGCAAACCGGCGATGAGCCGCCTGAACTGGCGGACGTGACGGCTTTGGGGCTGCGCGCCAAGGGGTCGGCTCTGAGCATGATGGGGATGCTGGAGCCGGGCATCGAGTGGCTGCAGCGGGCGCTGGCCGCGTATCGACAGGCGGAAGACGCCCAGAACGTGGCGGCGGTGGCGATGGATATCGCCATCGTCTACGCCAACAGCGGCCAGGACGAGGACGCGTTAACGCTGTTTCGCCAGGCGCATGAAGCGTGGCGGCAACTGCATAATCTCGTGGGGCAGGCCAACGTGCTCAACAGCCTCGGCGTTCACTATCACCAGTTAGGCCAGTACGAGAAGGCGTTGGATGCGTTGGTCGATGCGCTGGACTGCGCGCGGCGCAGCGGCTATGCGCGCATGGAGGCCTTTTCGCTTGCCAGCCTTGGCGATCTGTTCGTCGATCTGGACATGTGGCAGGTCGCGCATGAGGTCTATGGGCAGGCCTATCAGATTGTGCAACGGATCGACGAGCGCTTCTTGCTGCTCTATTTGGAATTGGCGCAGGCCGCGCTGGCTTGGTCGACCGGGCGATGGGACGCAGCCTATAGCTGTCTGGATGCCGCGGGTCGACTTGTTCTCGACCACAATTCGAGCTACGAGTGGGGGCTGTACCGCCAGGCAATGGGGCGGTATTATCTGGCGCAGGGCAACCCGGATGCGGCGTTGGAACCGTTGAACGACGCGCTGACCTGTTTCTCGGAAGGCGGTCAGTTTCCGGATGCGGCGCGCACGGAGTTGCTGCAAGCATTGGCTCTGCGCGAGGCCGGTTGCCAGCGTGAAGCCGGCGCAAGCCTTCGCAACGCGCTGCAATCCATCGACGAGCTTGAATTGCGCCATCCTATCGTCGTCGCAGCCAGCATGGCAGCCCAGGAGTTGGCGGCATTTAACCGGAACGGTGCGCAGCCTTCGCTGGAACAATTGCTGAGAGAGGTGGATGAATTTGTCGCCGCCCTGCCGGCGCTGCGCCGAAGCCTGCGTCATAAGGCAAGCTCCATATTGCCCACGATACATCTGGGCGAGCCTACGCTGACGATTCGCACGCTCGGTCGCGCCGAAGTCGTCGTCAACGGCAAAGCTGTGCCCAACCGGGAATGGAAGACGAAAAGCGCGCGCGACCTCTTTTTCTGTTTTCTGGCTCACCCCAATGGCTTGACGAAAGAGCAGGCCGGCGCGTTGTTTTGGCCGGACTGTACACCGAACCAGCTCAAGACGCGCTTTAAGAACGCGGTCTACCGTCTGCGCAGCGCGCTGGGACGCGAGGCGATTCTGTTTTCGGACGAGGTGTACCGCTTTGACTGGTCGATCGACTATGACTATGACGCCGAATCGTTTGGCAAATGGCTAAAAGAGGCGCAGCGCACCCGTGACGCCGCACTGCGTCGGGCTGCGCTGCAGCGTGCGGTTGACCTCTATGCCGGGCCGTACCTGGCGGATGTTGACGCCCCGTGGGCGAGCTTGGAACGGGAGCGTCTGCGTCGCCTGTATGTAGAGGCGGCGACCGAACTGGCTCAGATCTATTTTGAGCAGGGCGAACTGGAGCAGGCATTGAACTGCTGCCAGCGTCTCTTGGCTGAAGACCCCTGTTTGGAGGATGCGCACCGTCTGGCTATGCGCATCTACGCGTCGTCGGGCAACCGCGCCGGCGTGGCGCGGCAATATGCTCTGTGTCAGAAGTCCTTGGAAGAGGAGATCGCCGCCCCGCCTTCCGCGCTCACAGAGGAACTGTATATGACGTTGATGAAGTAGGCGTTTGAAGCAGCGGCGTAGCGTTCCAAATCGGTCTGTCCCCTAAATCGATGGTTTGGACAGCGATGCTAATAGTGGAAGCGCGCAATCTCAGCTCATATTATCCGGCTTTATAACGCAGCGGAGACGGAAATCGGCTCGATCGGAGCCGATTTTTGTTTTTTCGGGAAATGAGTCCGATTTGATGCCAACTTTGAGGCTAGGCGCATAGCAGAATACAACCATACTGAATATTCACCGACGAATCTATGAATGCAAGGGAGAGAGATTGAGATGACACGCAGCATGTTGAAGGCGAATGTGGTTCGCGTTTTGGTTGCGCTGGGAACGTTGTCTCTGTTCGTGTTGAGCGCGGGCGCCCCTCACGGCTACGGCAGCTAGGCGCGCGACATTCAGTTCGCGCCGCCAACCAACGGCATACGTCCCGGCGGCAGCCCTGCCGCCGCTGCAGGTAGATTGACTCTGATCCAAAAGGCGCCCCGCCGAGCGGAGGGCGCATTGATTCATACAGGAGAACTTGACATGACACGCAGCATGTTGAAGGCGAATGGGATTCGCATTTTGGTTGCGCTGGGAACGTTGTCTCTGTTCGTGTTGAGCGCGGGCGCCCCTCA
>CAZYSJ010000068.1:0-21350 GCA_964649875.1 uncultured Caldilineaceae bacterium | reverse complement strand
TTTTGGTTGCGCTGGGAACGTTGTCTCTGTTCGTGTTGAGCGCGGGCGCCCCTCACGGCTACGGCAGCTAGGCGCGGAGCGTCCAAGCTGAATCGAATAACCGATAGCGCGGCGACGGAGGTCTGCGTTTGATCTCGATTTTGTTGGCCGCGGTGGCGGCGGGTTTGGCGGCCGGCCTTGTGCGCGCCGGCATCGCCGGGAGGCCGTTTTCGCCGCCGGACCTGAACGCCTCCTGGTTGGCGTTAACCGGCTTTCTGCTGCAGGTTGCGGCGCTCTATGTCAGGATGCCGTTTGGGGCGCTGGGCGAACAGATTTCTGCGGCGGCGATGTTGGGTTCGCTGTTGCTTTTGCTGGTCTTTGCCTGGCGCAATCGTCATCACGCAGCCTTTTACTGGCTTGGCGGCGGACTGCTGCTCAACTTGGCGGTGATGGCGCTGAACGGCGGCTGGATGCCCATCAGCCCGGAGACGCTGGCGCAAGTTTACCCGGACCTGCCCGCCGGGGCCGTGGAACTCGGCAGCCGGGTGGGGACCTCGAAAAACGTGGCCCTGGCTGCGGCGGACACCCGACTGGAGTGGCTGGCTGACCGTTTTCTGCTGCCGGACCGATTGCCCTTCCAGATCGCCTACAGCGCGGGGGATGTGTTGATCGCGATCGGCGCTTTTTGGCTCTTGTGGCAGTGCGGAGGACCGCGCCGCCGAGCCGCGGCAGATGCGCCGCCTGCAGGAGCGGACGACGGCCGTGAGGCCGCACTTTAGGCGTACAGGACAAGTGCACAGAGTTGGAGTGAGGATAGGTATTCTTAATGAGATCTGATAAGATTGTGAATAGGGCGCTCGTTGATCCATATGGTCTACACGTAGGCAGAACCGCTGCCGACGCCGGCAATAGCAGGCGTTCTGCACAGGTTTACCCCCGGCCTTCGCTCAGCCCGGAGCTGAACCGGATGTTATCCGCTGCGGTCGTGAACGCGCGGTTTCGCCGGACGTTGCTTGACGATCCGGCGACGGCTTTGGCCCGCGGGTATAACGGCGAGGTTTTCGACATCCGGCCCGACGAACGAGCGCAGATCTTAGCCATACGCGCCGATACGCTGGCAGAATTCGCTGCGCAACTTTTGGAGCGCCTGTGGTTTGATCGACTGGATGCCAGGCGCCAGGGGCCGCAAGAGACGCCGGCCAATGGCGTCGACCAGGCTCTGCAGAAATGCGAGGGGTCATTCAAACCTATGCTTGGGCAGGGCGAATCACGGCTCTGCGGGCCATTTCTCAAGGCGTCGATCTGAGCCGCACCTCGCCCCTTCGCCGACTGTTTAGTCAACCGCCAATCACAATCCAACATAGACGCGCAAGCGCCAAAACCGCATCAAACCGCACACCGCAGCAGACAATGCACAAACCATTTCCCGCTTCACACCCAAAAAAGGAGTAAGGCAATGAAATCGACAACTGGCCGATCGGCTAGGTCGCGCCTGCTTTGGGCGTTGCTCGCATTTCTGCTGGCGCTGCTGCCGGTGGCGGGCGTACAGGCGCAGAGCAACGGACCCTATCGCGTGCCGCCCAATCGTATGCCGCAGGCTTTTGCCAGCGCGGACTTGCCGCCTGATACGCAACCGGGCTTGCCGCCGGGCTATGCACCGCCCGGCAAACTGATCGTGGATACGGATACCGGCGTTGACGACGCGGCTGCGCTGGCTTGGCTGATGATGCAGTCCGAGCGGGTCGACCTGCTCGGCGTGGTGACGGTGGCGGGCAATACGACGGTTGAGAATGCTACCGAAAACGTGGCGACCCTGTTGATGAGCGCCGGGTGGCCGGTTGAAGAATGGCCGGCGGTGATCATGGGCGCGGCCAAGCCGCAGAACCGCAAGCTGAGCAGCACGGGCAAGCTGATCCACGGCACGGACGGCCTGGGATACATGCGCTACGCTTTGGCCGATGCTTTTCATCATGGGGGCGGAGACCGGGCGCTTAGAGATGTGACCGCATTCTACTGCTCCCAAGCGCCGAGCGGACCGGAGGCGGAGTCTGTTACGATTTTGGCGCTGGGGCCGCTGACGAATATTGCCGCGGCGATTAAGAAGTGCCCCAATGAAATGCGCCGCTATCAGTACGTGGTCTTGGGCGGCAACCGCGGGCTGGGCAACCAGACGCCATCCGCCGAATACAACTTCTGGCAAGACCCCGAGTCGGCGCAGCGCGTCTTCTCTGCCGGCATCCAGCAGCTCATCGTCGTGCCGACGGACGCCTTCGCCCAGTTTCAGTTGACTCTGGCGGACATCTACCCGCTGCTCGATCCTGCCCAGGCGCCGTTGGCGCAGGTGGTCGGGGGCGCGCTGGCCTATTATATCGGCGTTCTTTCTCTTGGGGACCCGTCGCTGCCCGTGTCCGTGCCCGACCCGACAGCCGCTATGGTTGCGGTATTTCCGCAATACTTCGCCCCGTATGACCCCTACGGCTTCGGCGCGATATCGGAGGGGCTGGTCAAGGTGAATAAGGAGCCGGAGCCGGAATACCTGCGCGGGACGTCGACCATCGGCATCTATGCCTACAACGAGCCGCTGACCGTGATTGCCAAGGATAGGGAACTGAGCGCGTTGTATGATCGTCTGTTGGACGGCGTGACGACGGCGGAGGAGGCATTCGGCAAGGTGTCTGAGTGGCAGGCCGCCGTTATGGAATTATACGCGCAAGAGGGGCCGAATGCACAGGTTGTTCTGTATCCGGACGGCGCGGCGATGCGCGCCTGCTTCTTGGGCGCGTTCGGCGTAGCGGGCTATGAGAGCGCGTGCCCGTCTCCATTTGTGGCTGAAGCGAGCGCGGAAACGTCGATAAGCGGCATGGCGGAAGGGCCTGACCTATTTTTGCCGATCCTTGCGTCGGAGTGACGAAAGCGTAATTGCCGTTTGTCTGATCGCAAGTGTCTGATCGCAAGCCCTGCTAAACAGGCCCTGCTAAAGAGGAGCGTTGAAGGCGTTGACGGATATGGAATCATCTGCAGAGACTTCATTGAGGATTTATGCCCTATCTGATGTGCGGCATGAGACAGGGTGGCGGCGGGAGCAGAGTTACGGTTCACGTCATGCCGGCGGCCCGAATGGCGGCTGCCAGGTTCAGACGCCTACGCTAGAGGAGTTTCTGGCTGCGCCGGTGGAAGAGGTGCGTTCGGTTGCTCCGGCGACTTTGGTTTTGGGGGCGGGCGGGACAAGGCGACGTGCGGTGTTGGCCGGTCTGTCTCCGCACAGCAAAGACTATGCCCGCTGGACGCGCGAGCAGGCGTTCGCCTGTCTGGATCTGATCCTGGATCATGGCGTGCAACATGTCATTTCGCCGGTGCTGGTGCATAGCCACGAGCATGAAAAGACGCCCGGCTATAGCGACCAGTTGCTGAAATGGGTGCAGTGGGCGATGTTGATGGACGGCGCTTGTGACGAGTATGCGCGGCGCGGGTGGCGCGTGCGTCTGATCGGCGCCGAAAGCTGGCCCGAACTGGAAGAGACGGCCGCGCAGGTGCGCGCCATGACGGCGGGCAACCCCGGCCCTACGGTCTGGTTCTCCGTCGTGTCGCAGGTGGACGCCCATTGGGAGAAGATGCTGCGCCTGGCGTGTGAACACGGCGCCTCGACGCGCGAGGAGCTGGTGCGCTTGGTGTATGGCGAAGACATACCGCCGGCGACGCTCTATATCGGCACGGGCAAGCCGCAGATCGCCCAATCCGTCGTGCCGCCTCTGTTGGCCGGCAAGCTGGAATGCTATTGGCGGCAACATCTGGGGTACGACCTGGACGAGCGCACCTTGCGCACCATCCTGTATGATTACGCCTACGTGCGCTGCATCACCCAAGCCGACAAGACGGGCCGGGCCGAGCAGGTGCTGGCCTATGAAGCGGCGTGGGAGGATCCGCCGGTGGTGGGGATGGGGATGCGGCTTGGGCCGTTCTGGTATCCTGCGCCGGTCGAGGCGCCGATCATGCATAAACGCCCGATCGCATGAGTGTTCGCCCCATGAACTATCGCGCTGTCATCGTCGACCGGGACGGGGTGCTGACGGACTTTGAGATGGCGGCGGCTGCGACCTACTTCGCACCGCTGCTGCCGATCTCGCTGTGGGAGATGTCCGACCGCTGGGAAGCGTGGGGGGCGAAGGTCGGCTTCCCGCGCAGTTTGGCGGAAGAACGGCGCTTTTTTGCCGGTTTTTGGGACGCGCTCGCCGACGAGTTCGGCTTGGACGACAATGCGCGAGTCGCGCTGCACGGGTTCGACTACACGGGCTACCTGAAGCCCTTTGCAGACGCGGCCCCGGCGTTGGATGCGGCGCGGCGTGCGGGCCTGAAGATCGGCGTGCTCTCCAACTTTACGCTCGCCAGCCTGGAACCGTCTCTAGAGGCGACGGGGTTGGCCGGCATGATCGATGCGGCCTGTGCGGCGACGGTCATCGGCGCATCCAAGCCGGACGTGAAAGCTTACCGCATCGCGGCGGACGCGCTGGGCGCGGCGCTGCGAGAATGCCTCTTTTTCGATGATGAACAGCCCTGCGTCGACGGGGCGCGCGCCGCCGGCATGACGGCGTATCTTGTGGACCGCAGCCGCAATGACCACGACCTGGCGCAGGGCGTGGTGTGCGATCTGAGCGGGATTGAAGCGGCATTGAAGCAAGGCTGAGACGCGGGAGAGCCTCAGGGCGGGCCGGCAAATAGCAACCGTACGGCGAGGATGATCCGGGTGATCATTCCCGCCGTTTTTGTTAACCGGGCGTAGATTCGGCGAGGGCTGGGATGTTCTTCAACTTGGCCGATAATTCTTCGAGCCGGGTCGGTTTGGAGATAAAGTCGTCCATCCCTGCGGCGATGCATTTCTCTTGGTCCGCTTGCATGGCCGCGGCGGTCATAGCGATGATAAGCGGCCGGTAGGTGAGCGTATCGTCGGCGCGTATTCGGCGCGTGGCCTCCAGCCCGTCCATTTCGGGCATCTGCACATCCATCAAGATCACATCGTAGACGGCGTTGTGTACGGCGGCGACCGCCTCCTCGCCGTTGGCGGCTACATCGGCCTCAAGGCCGAGGCGGGCGAGCATGCGCAAGGCCACTTTTTGATTAACCAGGTTGTCTTCTGCAAGGAGGATGCGCAGCGAGCGTCCGTTTGAATGGGGCGCTTCGACGGGCGCGGGCGCGGGGGGCCGACGCATACGGTGCGCTGCGACCGGTTTGATCAGGGCGTCGACGAGGGCGCGTTCCAGTTCGGCCGGCTTTACCGGCTTGTACAAGATCGTACGGACGCCGGCTTGGTCGGCGCGCACGCGCATCCCGGCTTCGCCGATGGGCGCGAGCAGGATGACAGGCTGTGTGAACCTGAGTTCGCGCAGGGCGTCGACCAGCGCAAGTCCATTAAAACTCGGCAGGTGTGCATCGATTAGGGCGACGTCGAAGCGGGCGTCTTGGCTCTGTATGATGTCCATGGCAGCGACGGCGGAGGGGGCGCCGGTGACGGACAGGCCGAGCCCCGTGAGGTGATTTTCGAGAACGGCGCGCCCGGCGGCGTTGTGGTCCACGATGAGCGCGGATTTGCCGCGCAGTCGTTCGGCGTGGGCATTCGCAGCCCGCTCAACTCGGGCGGAGACAGGGGCGATCAAGGTGAAATGGAAGGTGGAGCCGACGTTCTTCTCGCTGTCCACCCAGATTTCGCCGCCCATCAATTCGCACAGGCGCTTGCTGATCGCCAAGCCGAGGCCCGTCCCCCCATAGCGGCGCGTGTTAGAGACGTCGGCCTGGCTGAAGGGCTGGAAGAGGGTTTGCAGTTCTTCCGGTGCGATGCCGATGCCGGTGTCGCTCAGGGAGAAATGGAGACGCGCTTTGTTGTCGGGGAGCGACTGGGCCTGAAGGCGAAGAAAGACTTCGCCTTTTTCGGTGAATTTGATGGCGTTGGAGAGTAAGTTGAGAAGGATTTGGCGGAGTCGCGTCGTATCGCCGAGGATGCCGGCGGGCACATCCGGCTCGACGAAATAGAGCAGTTCGATGCGCTTTTCGGCGGCCTTCGGCGCCAGCAAGTCCAGCGTGTCTTCGACGGTGCGACGCACATCGAGCGGCGCGATCTCAAGGCCGAGTTTGCCGAACTCGGCTTTCGACAGGTCCAGAATGTCGTTGATGATGGTGAGGAGGGCGTCGCCGCTTTGGCGGATGGTATCGACGTAGACGACTTGTTCTGCGTTGAGGTCGGTGTTGAGCAGGAGGCTGGTCATGCCGATGACGCCATTCATCGGCGTGCGGATCTCGTGACTCATGTTGGCGAGGAATTGGCTCTTGGCGCGCGTGGTGGCCTCGGCTTGCTCTTTGGCGGCGCGCAATTCCTGCTCATAGCGTTTGCGCTCGGTGATGACGGTCAGCGTGAAGAGCAGTTGATCCGGTCTGCCGTCAGCGTCGCGGGTGAGAACCGTAGAGCGGCTCTGCACCCATTCCCACGTGCCGTTTGCGCTTTGCACGCGGAACTCTTGATGTCTGGCGCGGTCAGGCGCATCGCTTGGCTCGGCCCAGTGACCGAGGACGTCGCTGCGGTCGTCCGAATGGACAAAGCCCTTTAGTCCTTCCGGCCCCATCAGTACGTCGGCCGACCAGCCAAGAAAGCTGTTGCGATTGTGGTACGAACAGGAGCGGCTCGACCTTTCCCAAATATAGATGAAGTCCGGGGAGTTTTCGGTAAGGCTGCGAAAGCGCTGTTCGCTTTGTTGGCGCACGGCGATCTCGGTTTCCAACTCCTGGTTGGCGAGCGCCAGTTCGAGCGTGCGTTGCGCCACGCGTTGTTCGAGCTGGTTGCGGGCCTGTTGAAGCAGGAGTTGATTGGCCTTGAGTTCGCTGTTGGTCACCGTGAGGGCGGCGGCGGCGATGCGCGCGTCTTCGGCGCTCTCCTCGACGTCGGCCAAGATCGCCAGCATGAGCGAGGTGTTCAGGCCGATGCCGAGCAGGACGTAAAACAGATCGTCAACTGTTGAGCGCACGCCCAAGAGGGGCTGGAGCACGCCAATCTGCTCCATGTACCAGGTGAGCGAAACTGTCGCCACCGAGAGTGTGACGAAGCCAAGCATGGTTTTGCGGCCAAAGAGGAGGCCGGCGAGCGGGATCAGCACAAAGTAGCCGATGATGCTCGGCTCGTGAATAGTCTGAAAAACGATGATATGGGAGTAGACTGTCTCGCCATAGACGAGGATCAGAAAGAAATAGGCGACGATCTGCAATCTTCCCTTGCGGATCAGATAAAGCGCGCCGAACAAGGGCAGGAAGCTGGCGGATTGCAGAATGAGGAAGCGCAGCTTGGTGGACGGGTCCATGGCGCTGAACGGCAACGGGATGGTGATGGCCGTCAGCGTAAAGATGAAGATCCACAACACGAAATTGAGCCAACGCGCGGCGCGCGTTTTTTCCGGATCGGGGAATTGAGGCGGGTTGAATAGATGACGGAACCAAGTCAGCATCTGGTTTTTGGTCTGCGGTCTTCAGTAGTCCTGCAACGCGAGTTTGTTCATATAACGCGATGAAGTTGGCCGAGTATTGGCGTATATGCAAGTATAAACTAGAGGCGTGCTGTTTGCGTTCCCTGCAGTCTAGTAGGCGCACGCGACGCTGTCAAGCGACTTGCGCCAAGTGATCGGCGAATCAGGGCAAAAGCAGCCTTCTAGGGCAGTCAACCAAATCGGTCCGTCCTGACTTCCGGGGGCTAGCAGTCAGGATGGAGGCGACCGGCGTGTGCCGCACGCTCATTCTAGCGAAGCACGGTACAGAAGTCATGCCTGTTAGGGCGGAAACCGGGTGCGACATTTGTCTCGTGTGCGTTGACAAGCCGGGAAGCCTCCACTAGAATGATCGGCGCGGGGGCGTGCGTCTTGGCAGGGCGATGCGGCGCTGTAGTCGCAGGCTGATGCAAGTGTGTTCGCCTTTTTGTGTGCGCCTTTCGAGGCGCTCGGCATAGAAGCGGGTCGAGCGGGCGACAAACGCCCTGGAAGAACTCCACAGCACCCCGTCCCAAGCCCATAGCAATCCTATCAGAACCGAGGTGAAGAATGGATGGCGGTACATTGCGCGGCGTATTCGCCCCTACGTTGACGCCGGTCGACAAGGACCTGAGAATCGATGCAGCTCGTTGGATTGAGCACTGCCGCAACTTGCTGGCGAACGGCTGTAACGGCTTGTGCCCGTTCGGCACGACCAGCGAAGCGACTTCGTTCTCGGTAGACGAGCGCATCGATGCGCTGGAGCAGTTGACGGCGGCGGGCGTGCCTGCCGCCAAGCTCATGCCGGGCACGGGGTGCAGCGCCTTGACGGATACGGTGCGCCTGACCCGGCACGCGGTCGACTTGGGCTGCGGCGGCGTGCTGATGTTGCCGCCGTTCTATTACAAGGACGTGAACGATGAGGGCATCTACCGCAGCGTTGCCGAGGTGATCGAACGCGTGGGCGACGCCCGGTTGCGCGTCTACCTTTATCACATTCCGCCGCAAGCCGTGGTTTGTTTTAGTCTCGACCTGATCGAGCGGCTGATCACCGATTATCCGGGCGTAGTCGTCGGTCTGAAAGACAGCTCGGGCGACTGGAACAACCTGCACAGCATCCTCACGCGCTTCCCCGGCTTCGGCACGTTCACCGGGTCGGAGGGATTCCTGCTGCAAACGCTGCGGCTGGGCGGTGCGGGCAGCATCAACGCGGTCGCCAATGTGATTGCGCCGATCCAACAGCGGCTGTTCGAGAACTGGAAAGCGCCGGAGGCGGAACAGCTTCAGACGACGATCAGCCAGTTGCGACCTATTTACGGCGGCTTTTCCGCCATCTCGGCGCTAAAGGCGATTGTGGCCCATTACCGCAACGATCCGGAGTGGGCCCGGGTGCGCCCGCCGCTGGTAGAGTTGGACGCGGCTGCGGCGCAGGCCGTGGTTGATCGGTTTGCCAAGCTGCCGGTCGCGGCCGAGATGGCAGTCTGATCGAAGCGGGCCAGAACCTCCGCGGGTGCAGGTCCGCATCGCAACTTGGGCATTTGACAGGGTTTCTTGCTGCATGCAAGAAACCCTGTTTTTTCGTCCGCTGCGTTTAGAGCGAGCGGGCAACCGCCATTTTAATCTCCCAGCGAAGCGCCGACGCGGCGCGCACAGTTGATCCAGTGGTGATCGAGCGGGACATGCTTGAGTTTGCCGGCAACTTCTTCGAGCGGGACCGGCTCGGTGTCTTCGCCGCGCGCCGCGACCATGACGCCGTAGACGCCCTGGTTGACCAATTCGGCGCAGGCCGTGCCCAAGCGGGTGGCAAGCAGCCGGTCGCCGGCGGAGGGCGTGCCGCCGCGTTGGAGGTAACCGAGGATAGTCAGGCGCGATTCGAGGCCGGTCAGCGCTTCCAGTTGTTCGGCCAGGCGCACGGTATTGCCGGCGTGTTGCGCCTCCAACTCACGGAGTTTGGCTTTGGCCTCTTTCTTTTTCTTCTTGCCGGCATCCTTGTCGGCTTTGGCCTCGGCGACCTTCTTTTCGGCCTTGGCGAGCGCGTCCGCATATTCGACGTCCATGGCGCCTTCGGCTACGGCGACGATGCTGAAGTGCTTGCCCTCGCGGCTGCGCCGGTTGATAGCCTCGGCTACGCTCTCGATGTTGTAGGGAATTTCGGGGATCAGGATAACGTCGGCGCCGCCGGCGATGCCTGCGCCCAGCGCCAGCCAACCGGCCCGGTGACCCATGATCTCGACGACGATGATGCGGTGATGGCTGTGGGCGGTGCTGTGCAGCCGGTCGATGGCCTCGGTGGCGATGCCCAGGGCCGTGTCGAAGCCGAAGGTGACGTCCGTCATGGCGACGTCATTGTCGATAGTCTTGGGCAGGGTGATGATGTTGAGGCCCGCCTGCATGAGATGCAGGGCGTTCTTCTGGGTGCCGCCGCCGCCCAAGCAGACGAGCGCGTCGAGGTGATGGCGGTTGTAGTTGGCGACGATGACCTCGGTCATGTCCATCATCTTGCCGCCGATGGGCATGCGGTTGGGCTTGTCGCGGCTTGTGCCCAAGATCGTGCCGCCCATGGTCAGGATGCCCGACAGGATATTGCCGTCGAGGAAGACAGTGCGGTTTTCCATCATGCCGCGGAAGCCGTCGCGGAAGCCGATCACGTCCATGTCCGGGTAGGTGCGTGCGGCCTTGCCGATGCCGCGCAGGGCGGCGTTGAGGCCGGGGCTGTCGCCGCCCGCGGTCAAGATGCCGATGTGTTTGCTGGTTGCCATCAGATCCCCCAGTCTATCTCCCTGCGGAGTGCGTACGGAGCAGGTTGTGGATGCGGTCAATGGAGCAAGGCGGGACTGCTCCTCTGTGCAGCATTGTACCGCGTCTGCGCGGTTGTTTCAACGGGCGCAAAACGCCTTGAACGGGCGCGGCGCGCCTGTTCAATAAATCTGTGCAATTCGTGGCGCAGGTGTTGGGGGCGCTAGTGTACCGCCGGCTCGTCGTTGGATTGCTTGACGGCGCGCAACGCGGCCAGCAGAGATTCGGGCGGGTCGGCCTTGCTGACGAAGAAATCGACGCCCGCGTCCAGCGCGGAACTGCTCGCCTCGGGGCGACCGCTGAGGACGATGACCGAGATGTTCGGGCAGAATTTGTGCAGCGCGGTCAGGAGATTTTGCCCGCCGCCGACGGCGCGTATGCCGGGAAGTTCCCAATCCAGCAGGACGAGGTTGGGACGCGTGCTTTGCGCCCTGGATAACAACGTGCGCGCATCACCGGCCTCGCCGATCACTTCGACGCCCGGCTCCTGTTCGAGGAGGAATCGCAGTGCGGACCGCAGCCACGCCTGGTCGTCCGCCAACAACACGCGCAACATTCCCGTTCTCCTTAGGCCGAATAAAGTGCACGCGCACATGGCAAGGGGGTGCGCCTTGCACGCTGCTTTTAGTGTAGGGAGTTAGGCTCAGTTTGACGCCATGCACATGGTCAGCCGCACTCCCCGACTAGCGGGGAGTTTTTCCCCTGGTCATCTGACTAGGTGAATGGGGCGACCGGTTCAGGGTCTGCGTGTTGCGCTGCACAGAGACGGAAACGAAGCGAGGATGCAGTCCACGGCGGCTTGCGGCGTCTGCGCGCCGGAGTCTACGATGAGATCGGGGTGGAGCGGCGGTTCATAGGGCGCGTCTAGACCGGGGAAATCCGCGATTTCGCCGGCGCTTGCTTTGGCGTAGAGTCCCTTGGGGTCGCGAGCCCGGCAGACGACGAGAGGACAGCGCACCCAAATTTCGATGAAACGCGGCAGGATGTCGCGGGCTTGGTCGCGGTGGGCGCGGCGGTTGGCCGTAGCCGCGACGATCACGTTGAGCCCCTGGGCGGTCAACAAGCCTGCGAGCAGGGTGAGACGCGCGTAGAAGTCGTCGCGCTCGGCTGCGCTGTAGCGCGGGGCGGGTGTAAGGACGGCCCGCACCGCGTCCGAATCGAGCACGATCGCCGTTTCGCCGCGGCGTGCCAGCGCTTGTTGAAGCTGCAGGGCGATTGTGGTCTTGCCGGAGGCGGGCAGGCCGGTCAGCCAGACCGTCCAGCCGGGTTTGGCGATGGCGACAGCGGCCCGGTCAGTCATGGATGGCCGCACTTTCGCCGGTGCGTGCCGGCGGCTGGAGATAGGCGTTGACGTCTGCCGGGTCGAATGTCTCCGCCGCCAGGACGTTTTCGATGAAGTTCAAGAGCGCGCAGCGCACGGTGCGCGCCGTGTTGTACCAGACGGGGCTGGCGAGGACGAGGGCGCGCCAAGCCAAGAACGGGGCAAGGACAGAGAGAATCTCGGCGTCGCCGGTGCGTTGCAGGTAGACGTCCCAAAACTCATTCCACAGTTCGGAGAAGGGCGGGGCGAGTTCCCCGCTGCGTTGCAGGGAAAAGAAGAGGTAGTTGATCGCCAGGCAGCTCACGTCGTCGGCGGGTTCTCCCCACGCCCCGCGACTGCGGTCGAGCAGCAGGAAGTCGAGTTCGTCCGTGAAGAGGATGTTGAAGGGGTGGAAGTCGCCGTGGACCTGGCGCAGGCGATGGACAAGCGGCTTCAGGCGCCAGCGCCAGTCGATGCAGGCCTTCTCGATGCGGGTGAACCATTGCGGCGAGGCGAGGTCGAAGCCGGCGGGATAGCTGTCGATCAGGCCGATGATGCCTTCGCCGCTGCCGACCGTGTCGCGGATGCGCCGGCGGTAGAGCGCGGCATTGCCGTCTCCGAGCCGCGAACCCTGCGCGGCGGTTCCTTGCGGCGGGCGTTTGACGGCGTGGATGCCGGCGAGGTAGGCGGCAAGCGCGGCCGCGCGCTGCCTGTCTAGCGGCGCCGCTTGCCCGCCGTCGCGCAGCCGCTGCAGATCGTGCGCATAGGGCGCGCCTGTAATGAAGCGCGTGAGGAGAAAGAACTCGTCGCCGGAGGCCAGCGAGACCAGGCGCCGGGCGGGCGGCTCGGCGAGCGCGAAGATGCCGACATCCAGGGCGGGGGCATGGCGGGGGAGGGTGTTGTAGGTGTCGAAGGCGAGCAGCATGGCCGCGGCGCGGTCGGCGCGCGTCTCGTGCCCGAACTGGTTGGCGGGCGCGGTGTGCAGCACAACGCGCTGTTCTTCGTCGCCCAGGCGATAGGTGATGAGCAGCGGGCGGCCGTAGCCGAAGGCTTTGAGCGAGGCGGTTTCGCCTTTGGCTGCTGTTGTGGCGAGGACGGAGCGGTCGCTGAGGGGGCCGATGGAGAGGACCTGCACCGGTTGAGCGTGACGGCGGCTGAGGTAAGCTTCCACCGCGGCCTGATCGAGTTGCATAGCGGTCACCTCCGCAAAGCGTGCGCGCAGTTGAGCAAAGCACTGAACGGGCGAACGGGATCGGTCGCGCGGCGGGCCGTCAGTTAACGAGATTGGTTTGGAGGGCGAGGGCGACGGCTTCGGTGCGGCTGGAGACGTGCAACTTTGACAGGATGTTGCTGACGTGAAACTTGACGGTCGAACGGCTGACGATCAGTTTGTCGGAGATCTCGGTGTTGTTGAGACCTTCGACCATCAGCGATAGAACTTCCCGCTCCCGTTCGGTCAGATCGAAACCGGGCTGGTGCGCATCGGAGTTGCGAGCGTTGTGGATGAGGGCTTGGGCCGCTTCGGGGGCTAGGGTGGGCCGCCCGGCGTGCGCGGCGCGGATGGCGTTGGCTAACTCGTCGGCGGAGATGTTCTTGAGCAGGTAGCCGATGGCGCCGGCCTTGAGCGCGTCTTGCACCAACTCGTCTTCCTTGAAGCTGGTGAGGGCGATGACCTGGGTGTCCGGAAATTTCTCGCGGATGGCGCGCGTGGCGGTGGCCCCGTCCATGCGCGGCATCACCAGGTCCATCAGCACGACATCCGGGCGAACGCGGCTGCACAGGTTGAGGGCCTCGGCGCCGTCCGCCGCATCTCCTACCAGTTCGAGATCATCGAATGCCATCAAGAAGGCTGACAGGCCGCTGCGGACAACAGCGTGGTCATCTACCAGCATGACGCGAATAATTGGCGATTGCTCACTCACAGGATACTGCCTCACATCTGACGAACCGGCCGGCGCACCGGTTGGCGCACGGACTATGGACGACGGCCCGACAACAAGACTGCATACGGATTGGCGACAACCTTCCGGCAAGCACGCAGGCTCCTAGTAAGCGCCGCTCGATCAGTCAGCCCGAATCCTGCTTCCATTATATTCCGTCGCAGGGGAAACGAAAAGATCGCGCGGCCAGCGGCGGCGGGGATCAGCCTCGCCTCCAGGCAACGGTGACGGTGGTGCCGTGGCCGATGCGGCTTTCGATCTCTAGCCTGGCGCCGATGGCCTCGGCGCGTTCGTGCATGATGGTGAGGCCCAGGTGTTCGGGCGTGACTTTGTCGATGACAAAACCGCGCCCGTCGTCTTTGACGGTAAGATGGGCGCGGTCCGGCCTGCGTTTGAGCGTCACCGCGGCATAGCCGGCGCGCGCATGTTTGGCGACGTTGTTGAGGGCCTCTTGTGCGATGTGATAGAAGGCGATCTTGACATCCGGTGGCAGGGGGCCGGTCCCGTGCATGTCGAGCGTGATGGGCACGCGCGCCCGGCCGGTGATGGCCTCGGTGAGTTGGCGCAACAACTCGGTCAACTCGACTTCGATCAGGGTGGCGGGGCGCAGTTCCAAGAGCAGGGTGCGCATTTCGGCCAGGGCGCCGCGCGTCAACTGGCGCAGTTCTTCGAGGCGTTTTTCGCTTTCGGGCCGGTTGCGCTCCCACAGCCGCGGCAAGACTTCTGCAATAAGCGTGGCGGAGAACAGGGTTTGCGTCACGGAATCGTGCAGATCGCGGGCGATGCGGCTGCGTTCGGCCGCGACCGCGGTGCGTTCCACCTGTGTGCGCAGGCGTGCGTTCTCGATGGCGAGCGCGGTTTGATCGCCTACGGTGGAGGCCAACTCGATTTCCTCGGCGGAGAATTTGCGCGGCTCTTGGTAATAGAGCGTGAGGTTGCCGTAGACTTCCTCTTTGATCACGAGCGGAACGCTGAAGACCGCCTGATAGCGCAGCGGCGGCGGGCCGGTAAAATCCTCGTCCGTGTCGTCGGGCGTGCCGGCGGAGATGATAGTGAGCGCGTCGGCTGTGTGGAGCACGGTGGGCGCGGCGGCATGGCCGTCGAGCAGGTAGTCTGTGAGGTCGATGCCGCCGCTGCGGTCGTCTTCGCCGTCTGTGCCGGACATGGCTTCGGGCGGAAGATGGAGACGGTGGGCGTATTCGTCGGGCAGGCCGTAGCTGGCTTGCAGGTTGAGATGCCCCTGGTCGTTCTGGATGCGGAAGATGGCGCTGGCGTCGGCGTGCAACAACCGGCAAGCCTGTTCCGTAATGTGGCTGAGGATGTCTTCCAGCGACTGGTTGGAGTTGAGCACGGCTACGATATCGCGCAGCCCGTCGGATACCTGGCGGCGGCGTTCCAACTCGCGGGTGCGCTCCTCGACGCGCCGTTCGAGCAGGTCTTCGGCCTGTTTGCGTTTGGTGATGTCCATCACCGAGGCGATAACGAACATCTCGTCGCCGCGGCCTAAGTAGCTGAGCCCCACTTCCAGCGGAAACTCGGTCCCGTCTTTGCGCCGCCCTGCCAGGTCCAGCCCGGACCCCATGGGGCGCAGGCGCGGGTTGACAGCATAGTCGGTGCGATGATGGATGTGGTCCATGCGAAAGCGTTCGGGTATGAGCAGTTCGATTGATTGGCCTGACAGTTCGTCGTGGCTGTAATCGAACATCTCCTGCAACTTCGGGTTAGCATAAAGAATGCGGCCCGCTGCGTCGACTAGGGCGATGGCAATGGGCGCTGCGGCCAAAATCAGTTGCAGGAAGTCCTGATCGGTCCAGGGCGCCGACATAATGGGGCGTGGCGAATTTGGTTCGGACATAATCATCGCTTCTAGAAAAAACATGCGCCGACAGGTTTGCGCCGCCAAGAACGCCGGCGGCGCTTGCAGCAGTGCAGTATAGCACAAAGCTCGCATTGGGCAGGAGAGGCGCAATCTTCTATAATATTTGATTGAAAGCTGGGCGGCGCGAGCCGCCGGCGCTCTTGCGCCGTAAGGTCGCCTGAGCGCAGACATCGTGCATTTCATTCTAGCGAAAGAGTCGCCCCTATGAGCAACTGGTATGAGCTGAGCGCCGCTGAGACGACGGCGGAGCTGAAGACGGATGTCAAGGCCGGCTTATCCGATAGCGAAGCCGGACGCCGTCTTGACGAATATGGACCCAACGAACTCATCGAGCGCGGGTTGAAGAGTCCGTGGAAGATTTTTTGGGAGCAGTTAACCTCGACGCTGGTCGTGGTGTTGATCGTGGCTGCGGTCGTCTCCGCGTTCTTGGGCGATTTCAAGGATGCCACGGCGATTATGTTGATCGTCGTCCTGAACGCTGTGCTGGGCTTCCGCCAGGAGTATAGCGCGGAGAAGGCCATGGCCGCGCTTAAAAAGCTGGCCGTTCCTGTGGTCAAGGTGCGCCGCAACGGCAGCGTCCAAGAGATATCGGCGCGTGAGCTGGTCCCCGGCGACATCATCATGCTGGAGGCGGGCGATCTGGCGCCGGCGGATGCGCGGCTGCTTTCGAGCGCCAATCTGCGCGTGGAGGAGGCGGCGCTCACGGGCGAGTCGGCGCCCGTGGAGAAGTCGCCGGATGCCACGGTGACCGAAGGCGCCGGCGTCGGCGACCGGCGCAACATGGTCCATATGGGGACGATCGTCGTCTATGGGCATGGCGAAGCTGTGGTGACCGATACGGGCATGAACACCCAACTCGGCCGCATCGCCGACATGATCCAGACGGTCGAGCATGAGCCGACGCCGCTGCAGAAGCGGCTGGACCGGCTGGGCAAGGTGTTGGCCGCGGTGGCTTTGGCGATCGTGGTCGTGATCTTCGTCCTCGGCTGGCTGCGCGGCGAGGACCTGCGCCTGATGTTCTTGACCGCGGTGAGCCTGGCCGTGGCGGCTGTGCCGGAAGGGCTGCCTGCCGTAGTCACCATCGCGCTCTCGATCGGCGCTCAGCGCATGTTGCGGCGCAATGCCCTGATTCGCAAGCTGCCCGCCGTCGAGGCGCTGGGGTCGGTCACGGTCATCTGCTCGGATAAGACCGGGACGCTGACCGAGAACCAGATGACGGTGACGGTGCTGGACGTAGCCGGGAACCGCTTTGACTTGCCGCATGGCGGCGCACTGCGCGGCGAGGACAGCCCTGGCGGCGAGGCGGCAATGGCCCTCGAACACAATGCGGTGCCGCTGCTGCTGGCAGGCGGCGCATTGTGCAATGACGCCGTGCTTGAAACAGAGTCCGGCGATTCCGACTCGTACCGGGTAATCGGCGACCCGACGGAAGGCGCGCTGGCGGTGGCCGCGGCGCGTGCCGGTCTGCTCAAAGCGCAGATGGAAGAGGCGCTGCCGCGCGTGGATGAGGAGCCGTTCGACTCGGTGCGCAAGCGCATGACCACGGTGCACGAGTTGCCGGACGACCCGTCACTGCTGCCGGAAAGGCTGCAATGGTTGGCCTCATCCTTGGGCGGCAACGGTTCGGCCCCCTACATTGCCTTTACCAAAGGCGCGAGCGACAGCCTGTTGGGCATTGCTTCGCATGTATGGGTAGACAATGTGGTGGAGCCGATGACGCCGGAGTATCGCGAGCGAATTGCGGCGGCGAACGACGATCTGGCTTCCAACGGCATGCGCGTTCTGGGCGTAGGCTTCCGCTCCCTAGACGATCTCGCCGCGGCGAAGGAAGGCGGTTCGTTGGAGGACAAACTGACCTTTGTCGGGCTGGTCGCCATGATCGACCCGCCGCGCCCCGAGGTCAAGGGCGCCGTCGCCACCTGCATTAGCGCCGGCATCCGGCCGATGATGATTACGGGCGATCACCCGCTCACGGCGCAGCACATCGCCGAGGAACTGGGCATCACTTCTGAGAAGGGGCTGCTCACCGGGCGCGAACTGGACGGGCTGTCGCCGGAGGAACTGGACGAGGTGGTGAACGGGGTGTCCATCTATGCGCGCGTGTCGCCGGAGCATAAGCTGGACATCGTACAGGCGTTGCAGCGCAAGGGCAACGTCGTGGCGATGACGGGCGACGGCGTCAACGATGCGCCGGCGCTGAAGCGGGCGGACATCGGCGTGGCGATGGGCATTACGGGCACTGATGTGTCCAAGGAAGCTTCGGAGATGGTGCTGCAGGATGACAACTTCGCCACGATCGTGGCGGCCATCGAAGAAGGCCGCACCATTTATGATAATATCCGCAAATTCATCCGCTATCTGTTGACCTGCAATTCGGGCGAAATCTGGGTAATGCTGCTGGCCCCGTTTGCCGGCATGCCGCTGCCGTTGCTGCCCCTGCAGATCCTGTGGATGAACCTGGTGACGGACGGACTGCCTGCGTTGGCGCTGGGCGTCGAGCCGCCGGAACCGAACATCATGCAACGCAAGCCGGTTCCGCCTACCGAAGGCATCTTCGCCCGCGGCATGGGGCGCGATATCATCGTGATGGGGCTGTTGATGGGGTTGGCGCCGCTGGCGTTGGGCTATTTCGCTTATCGGGCCGGCGACCCCGGTTGGCAGACCATGACCTTTACCGCCCTGGTGCTGTCGCAGATGACCTTCGCCCTGGCTGTGCGTTCCGAGCGGGAGTCGCTTTCCGCCATCGGCATCCTGTCGAACCGGGCGATGGTCGGCGCGGTGCTGCTCACGTTCGTGTTGCAGCTCATCGTCGTCTACTTCCCGCCGGCGCAGGCGTTCTTCGATACGCAGGCGCTGTCTGCCCGCGATCTGCTCTTGAGCCTTGTATTGGCGACGATTCCGTTTATTGGATTCGAGGTGCAAAAGTGGTGGCGTCGCCGCAGCGCCTAGACGCGCCACGCGGCTGCACATAACAGGCAGCCGCGTTAGCAATGCATACGCTATACGTCGCGATCAGCCGCCGGGCTGGTCGCGACGCGTTTCTGCGGGGGAAGCGGCTGGGCGGGGAGCGTCCGGCGCACGCGAGACGACCACCTCGGCGTAACGCAGAACGCGTTGATCCTGGCGGTAGCCTTTGCGCAGCTCGCGCACGATCGTGTCGGGCGGCACGTCGTCGCGCTCTTCAGAATCGACCGCTAGATGCAGGCGCGGGTCGAATTTCTGGTGCAGCGTGGTGATAGGGCGGATGCCCTCCTGCAAAAGCAGCGCGCTGAAGCGGTCGCGCACCAGGGTGAGGTGGTTGAGCCACGCTTCCATCGCCGCCACGGTGGAGGCCATCGACTCGGGCAGCGGTGCGCCCGGTACGCCGGACATGCCCTCGGCGTCGCCCTCGCTGGCGATCCGGGAGCGCAGTTTGTCTAGAAGACCGGGCGGCGGCTGGCGGCGCTGATCGGACAGCGGGCCGACCGGCAGTTGGCCCAGGGCCGCCAAGTCGTGTCGCTGGCGGGCGAGGATGGTGCGCGCCCGTTCGAGCGCGACTTCCAGGCCGTCGAGCGCGGGCAGCAGGTCGGCGGCGAGTTCGCCGCGCGCGCTGCGGCGGATGGCGTCGGTCTGCTCGTGTTGCCGCTCTTGGTCGCGTTCGGCCGCCTGCTGCCGCCGGGCGACAATCTCTTGCAAGGTTCCTAAGACGCTCTCGAACTGCTGTTCCTTGGTTTCGCCCAGACGGTTGGCCTTTTCGATGCTGCGCACGAGGTTTTGCAGCGTCTCGGCCAGGGCGCTGACCTGGCCCTGCGTGGCGACGGTGGCGGCCAGCCGCACGATCTGCTCCTGCGTCGCCAGGTCCGCCAGTTTGATTTCGAGGAAGTTGAGCTGCTCATACTCGGAGCTCATCTGCTCGGTGAACTCGGCCAAGCGCGTTTGTAACAGGCGCGTGCTTTGCGTGTCGGTGAGATGGCTGACGAGGGCGGAGACCTGTGCGCCGCCATCCTCGACCTGTGCGGCAATTTTGCCCACCTCGTCTTGGAGCGCGTCGAGTTGGGCGGCAAGTTGCATGAGGCGACGGCTCAGTTGCGGCAGCGAATGCGCGCTGCCTTCGCCCTCGCTAGGCGATGTTTCCGGCGGCATCTCAGGTGTAGGGCTGGTCTTCATGGCTGCTCGACATCTTGCTCTTGCTTCTCTGCGGCCTGCGCCGCTTGCCATGCGGCGAATGCATCCTCGATCACGCGGCGGGTGTCCGGGTTGAGGCGATACAGGTCCAACTCGTCCATCGCTACCCAGGCCACAGCCGCTGCGTCGTCTTGGGCTCCGGCTTCGCCGTCGAGGCGACTGGCCCAGAAATCGACGACGACGTAATGGTATTCGATGCGGCCTTGATCGTCGAATTGCAGCGGCTCGAACACGCCGACGACTGAGCCGACGGCGATCTCGATGCCGCACTCTTCGCGCACCTCGCGACGAGCGCCGTCCGCCAGTTTCTCGCCCAGGTCCAGGAGTCCGCCGGGCAGGCCCCAACTGCCCGCGGCGGGCGGGCGTCCGCGTTGGACGAGGAGGACGCGGCCAGCCGCGTCGAAGACCGCGGCGGCGACGCCGACCAGCGGGGCCGCCGGATAGCGCCGCGAAAGCGTGACCGGGCGAGCGGCTTCATGCGCCGGTTCGTCGATCTGTGCAGCAGAGATGCGTTTGCTCATGGGGTCGCCCATTCTTGGATTAGCGCCGGGATCTCCGCCAGGCCGGTCACTGCAGCATTGGCCTTGACCGTCTCAGTCGCTTGCCGGTTGTCGAATGCCACCTGGGGATCGGCGCCGAAAGTTGTCTGGATAGCAAGCGCGCCCAGGTCAATGGCGCCGGCGATGTCGTGGCGCAGACTGTCGCCGACGACGACCAACTCGTAGGGCAAGAGGTCCCAGCGGTTGCGCACGATGTCGAAGATGGCGCTGTCCGGCTTGCGGTATTCAACGCTGGCGCTGCTCAGACAGATATCCAGGTAGTTGCGCAGGCCGAGGAAGTCGATCGTGCGCTGGAAGACGCGGTCGCAGTTGTAGTTGGCGATGATGGCGAGCTTGACGTGCGCGGCGCGCAGTTCCGCCAGGGTTTCAAGCGCATGGGGGTAGAGCCGCCAGGCGGTCATCTCCGGCGCGTAGAAGATATCCACCGCCTGGCGGAGGATGGCGGGATCGAGCTTGCTGGCGGGATAGCCGAAGAACTGGAGTAGGAAGCTCATGGCGTCGTCGGCGATGTGCTCTTCGCGTTCTTCTTCGGACTTTTCTTCGGCAAAGCGGCGCGCTTCCACGATGTTGCGCCAGAAGTCGGCGGGCAGCTCCATTCCCTGGCTGCGCATAAAGGCTTCGGCGGCGCGGGCGCCTTCTTCGAGCAGGGCGTTGCGCGGCTTGGCGAGATAGGCCAGGGTGTCGTCGAAGTCGAAGATGACGCCGCCGACGAGCGCAAGGCGCGGCGGGCGCTCAGTTGGGCCTAGCTCCGGGAAGAAATCGCGTTCCAGTTGCGCCAGTTGCTCGGCATCGAGCTGCGCGGGCGTCATCTCGGCGACTTCGGGCGCGGGCGGCGTCGGGTCCGCAGCGGGCGACGGGCCGAAGATCGCGGCCTGCTCATCATCCGTCAGTTCGCGGCTCTGGGCGCGGGCGCGTGCCAGGAGCGCTTCCTTCTCGGCTGGCGTCAGCGGCTCAATTTTGGGGGATCCGCTTTGCGGATCGTGATTGGTCAACTTGCAAGTCTCCTTGAGTCTACGGTACAACGCCACTATTGTAGGTTAGATGGCGCGGCGGGGCAAGCTATGCCGGAACTGCCTAATGGCAAACCGTCAAGTCGCAAAAGGGGTAAGGGCTCGCCACGAATTACGCGAATTGCTCGAATTTGATCCCAACCGCTTCGTGAAATTGGTGCAATTCGTGGCAAATATCTGTACGGGCGCACGCGAAAAAGCGACGCCTGACTCGTGACGGATGACG
>CAZYSJ010000067.1:0-25686 GCA_964649875.1 uncultured Caldilineaceae bacterium | reverse complement strand
CTCATCGCCTTCGAGCCGTTCCTGCTCGGCCTCACGCGTATGCTGCACGTGGACGGCCTCAGCAGCGCATTTATGCTTCTCTCCGTCCTCGCCTTCCTGCGTTACAGCGCGGGCGCGATTACCGGCGCGCGCTGCCTGGTCATCTCCGGCATCGCCGCCGGGCTGGCCTGGCTGAGCAAGTCGCCCGCGCTCTTCCTGGCCCCGTTCATGACCCTGATCGTCCTCGCCGACCTGTGGCAGCGCCGGCGCGCCTCGCCGCGGATCGGCGGCCGCGCCCTTCTCCGGCCTGCGCTGGCTGGTCTGGCCTGGTTCGCCCTGGGAGCGGGCGTCTTCGTCCTGCTGTGGCCGGCCATGTGGGTGCAGCCGCTGCAAAGCCTTGCCGCCATCTTCTCCGCCGCCGGCGAGTCCGCCGCCGAAGGCCATTCCAAAGCCCTGTTCTACAATGGGCGCATCTACACCGGCGACCCCGGCTTCTGGTTCTACCCGCACACCTACCTTTGGCGGGCCACGCCGGTGACGCTTCTCGGCCTGGTCGCGGCCATAGCAGCCTTCTTCACGGCGCGCCCCCCGCTGGATCGCCGCGAGCGCCGCAGCGCGGCCATGTGGCTGGCGCTTTTCGTGCTGCTCTTTACCCTGTTTATGACCTTCGGCTCGAAGAAATTCCCGCGCTACCTGCTGCCCGCCTACATGCCGTTGAACCTGCTGGCGGGCATGGGCTGGGCCGCGCTGGGGCTGTGGGTGCAGAGACATTGGCCGCGGCGTTGGGCATTGCCGGCTGTGCTGTCCGTCGCCGTTCTGGCCCAAGCGCTGCTCGCCTTGCCGCACTTTCCCTATTACTTCACCTACTACAACCCGCTGCTCGGCGGGGCCAAGCGCGCCCCGCAGGTCATGATGATCGGTCTGGGCGAAGGATTGGACGAGGCCGCTCGCTACCTCGCCGCTAAGCCGGGCGCAGCGGACATGACCGTCGCCTCGTGGTATCGCGGCGGCTCATTCAACTATCTCTACCCCTACGTCTCGGTCGATATCGACGAGTTCTTCCACAGCGATTACGCCGTGATCTACGCGCACCAGTGGCAGCGCCAGGTCCCCGACAAGCGGCTGCTCGACTATTTCGCCGGCCTGACGCCGGAACACGTCGTGCGCCTGCACGGCACGGACTACGCGTCCATCTACAACCTGCACGACGCCGCGCCGCCCGCCTACTTCACCGACTGGGCGGACGCCATCCGCCTCGTACGCGTCGACACGCCGGACGAGCCTGTTATCCCCGGCGAAGTCTTTGTCGTGCGCCTGCACTTCTACAGCATCGCGCCCCACGACCGCAACCTCAGCGTGCTTGTCCGCCTGGTCGACGCCGCCGGCAACGAAGTCGCACGCAGCGAAGGCTGGCCCTACGGCATGCCGACCGCGGATTGGCAGCCCGGCGCGGTCTACGTCGACGGCCACGAGTTCGTCCTACCCCCTGACAACCAGGAGGCCCCTGGGCGCGGCTATGTGCGCGTCGAGGTCGCCTTCTATGACCCCGCCACGGGCCAGATCATCGCGCCCACAGTCGCCGCCGACGGGACGCCCTTGCCCGACCTGCTGCCTGTAGGCTACGCGGCGGTCGCGCCGCTGCCGGACGACCCGGACGCGCCCTTCGCACCGCCCGCGCTGCTCGGCGATCAAATACTGCTCACCGGCGCCGAAGCGGGCGACCAATCCATACCCGAACCCGGCGCGCTCACGCTAACCGCGACGCCGGGCGCTTCTGTACCGTTGACCCTCCACTGGCGGATGCGCCAGTATGTCGCCGCAGATTACACCGTTCTCCTCCACCTGATAGGCCCGGACGGCGCGCTCGCCGCCCAGTGGGACGGACAGCCCGTGCATGGGCTGCTGCCCACAACGCTCTGGCGCACAGACGGCGCCATCGTCGACGAGCGCGTGCTTGAACTCCCCGCCGATCTTCCGCCCGGCGACTATCGTCTGGTCACCGGCCTGTACAATCTGGCCGATCTCCAACGTCTTCCCGTTTCGTTCGACGGCACGGCAATGGGCGACACAATCCACCTAGCAACGCTGAGCATCGCGCCCGTTCCATAACTTGGATTCACCACATGGGCAACATAGCGCGCAGGTTGAAACGTGCGTTTGGTCGCCCCGGCCTGTGGATACCGGCGCTGATAGCCGCGCCCATCCTCTGGGCGCTGCTGCCGGGCGGCCTGCCCAATACCGCCGACGGGCGCGTCCACTTTATCCGCGCCGCCGAGATGGTGCATGCCTGGCAGGACGGCGTGCTCATCCCCCGCTGGTCGGAAAACCTGGGCCTGGGCTATGGCCTGCCGCTCTTTGTCTACGCGCCGCCGCTGCCCTATCAGGTGAGCGCCCTCCTCCACACATTATCCGGTCTGCCGCTAGACGTCGCCTTCAAGGGCATGATGGCGCTGGGCGTACTCAGCGCGGCCTACGGCGCCTACCGGCTGGGCGCGTCGCTGTTAGGCGCGTGGGCGGGCGCGGTCTGCACCGCCGCCTTTCTCTACGCGCCGATCATGCTGCGCGAGTTGTTCATCCAGGGCAACATCGCCCAATATCTCGCCTGGACCTTCTCACCCTGGGCGGCCTGGGCGCTCATCCGCCTTTACACAGCGCACACAACTCGCCGGCGCATGGCCTATGCCGCCGCGCTGGCGTTCACCCTCGCGGGGGCTCTCATCAGCCACAATGCCGCCGCTCTGCTCCTGATGGGCATGATTGCGAGCCTGGCGCTCGTTCTCTGCCTTGCCGCGCGTGATCTGCGCGGCCTGATTTGCGCCGCGCTCGGCAGCCTGTTGGGCTTGGCGATCAGCGCGTGGTTCTGGGCGCCGGCATTGCTCGAGGGCAAGTACGTGTCGCTCCAGCGCATCGTCGCCAGCGACTTCCGCCCGCGCTTCATCCCGCTCGCCGAATTGGTCGCCCTCTCCCCACGGCTGGACGCCGGCGCCATCGATCCTTACTTTCCGCTCACGCTCGGCGCGGTGCAAGTGTGGCTGGGGATCGCGGGCGCGCTGCTTTTCGCAATGACGGCGCTGACGGGCCGGCTCGCCGCCGTTTCCGCAGAAGCGTCTTGCACCGGCGCAAGGGCAAACGACGCGTTGCACGGCGCAGGCGTCTTCTTTGTCCTTTTCACCGCTTTCTGCACCTTGATGGCGACAGCCTGGTCCGCGCCGCTCTGGGGCGTCTTGCCCTACATGAACCTGCTTGAATGGCCCTTTCGCTGGCACGGGTTTACCGCTGTGGGGCTGGCCTGGCTCGCCGCCTTCGCCGTTTATGAGGCCGGACAGCTTCGTCCCCGCACCGGGGCCGCGGCTGCGCTCATCGCCCTAGGCCTGCTCATGGGGTCGGCGCTAGTCAACCTCTATCCGCATAAGCTGCCGCTCGGCCGGGATTCCTCCCCTGCCGCCGTCGTGCGCTTCGAGGTCAGGACGAACGCCATCGGCACTACCAGCCTGGGCGAGTTCAACCCCATCTGGGCGGAAGCCGCCTTCAACACCTCGCCGCTCGTCGACGATTACCTGGCGGGCAACCCCATCAACCGCTTGCCCCGACCGCTGCCGCCAGGCGCAACCGGCCGGCAAACCCATTCCAGCGTACATCGCCAGGAGTTCCGGATCAACTTGCCGGAACCGGCTGCGTTGACGCTCAACCTGTTCTACTTTCCAGGCTGGCGGGCTGCGGTCGACGGCCTGCCTGCGGCCATTCGCCCCCATGCAGGCAGCGGCCTGATGGACATTAACCTGCCTGCAGGGGAGCATTCGCTTGTGCTCACCTTCGGCGGTACACCCCTACGTCAGGCTGCCGCGGCCGTGTCCACGCTGGCCTGGCTTGGCCTAATTGCGGCGGCGACCATCGCTCTCTACACGGTTCGCCGCACACAACCGGTCGGAGCGGGGAGACGCCGCGCAGGGGATGGCCGCACTGTCCTGGATGTAGCTGTAATTGTCGCGGCCATCCTTCTTGTCCGCGCCACCCAGGCCAGCCGCCTGCAACTTCACTCGCCGCCCGACACAGCCCTGCCCGCTTCCCAACCGCTGCATATCGACTTCGAAGACAAGCTCCGCTTGCTCGGCATCGATCCGCCCGCGCAGATCGTCAAGCCGGGCGGCGCGCTCACAGTCGTCGCCTATTGGCGCGCGCTGCGTTCTCTCGACGAGGACTATTCCGTCTTCCTCCACCTGGACGACCCCTTCACCGGTGAAACCGTCGCCACCGTCGACCCCATGCATCCGTCGGACATTCCCACATCGGGCTGGGCGCCCGATCTCTATGTGCGCAACCCGCTCAAGCTGGCGATCCCGGAGCGCATCGAACCCATCCAATATGCGCTGCGTCTGGGTGTGATCGACCGCAGCACGGGCCGCCGCATCGACCGGGTCGACGGATCCGGCGATCTATTCGAGGTCGGGCGCGTTTGGGTAAGCCAGGGCCGCGTCGCGCGCCCGTCCGAAAGGTTACAGGTCAACTTCGGAGAGGATATCACGCTGCTCGGCGCGGAGTTCGATGAACAGCAGGCGGAGTTGACGCTATACTGGCGCGCCAAACGCCCCGTCGCCGCACACTACAGCGCCTTCGTCCATCTATTAGACAGCGCGGGCAACATGCTGGGCCAGGCGGACGGGGCGCCCTACGCCAACCGCTATCCGACCGGCGTCTGGCGGCCCGGCCAGATCATCGTGGATCGGCGGGCGCTTGCCGCGGCTGTGCCGGACGTGGCGCAGATCGACCGCATCGGCGTGGGCCTCTACGACCCGGCGACCGGCGTCCGCCTGCCCGCCTTCGCCGCGGACGGGGCCAGGCTAGCCGACGATGCGCTGATCCTCACGCCGGAGCGCTTGCGCTAGACGGTTTCGACGCTAAGAACGTCGCCGCCTACTCCGCGCCGATGCGGATGTCCGTCAGGTGTACGCGGTCGCCAACGGCGTTTCCGGCTTCGTCCAGCACGTCCAGCCGTTCGCCCGTCTCCTGGATGTAGAGGCCCGTGAAAAGCGGGTACAGCCCGGGCGGCGCATCCGGCTGCACCGTGATCTCGTGAATGTCCACGATCAGCTCGCCGGGGTCCCACAGCCAGGTGCCGCGCATGCCGCAGACGGGGAAGCCGTCCTGCTGCGCCACCATCGTGCCCTCGCCGTAAAACGACTGGTTGAACACCTTGTACGAGGCGTCGATCGAGCGTTGCGCCCGCCAGTAGAGGGTAAGCGTGAAGGTCTCGCCCGGTTCCAGCGGCGAGGTGTAGGCCAGGTCGTAGCCTTCCAGCCGGATGAGATCGCCCAAATTCACGTCCAGCGGGTTGCCGATGGGCGGCTCCACCACCGGGTAGCCGAGGGGCAAGTCGGGCGTCGCGGCCGCGTCGAAGGCGGCGGCGTACTGCTCCAGCGCGAAGGTCTGCACGCTGAACGGCTGCTGGCTGCGCCGGTAGATCGCCATGCGCGGGTCGCCGGCGATAGCCACCGCGCCCCAATGCGCATAGTCCTTCGCCAGATACTCGTCAATCGCCCGCGCGTAGCCTTCGGGGTCCGGCTGCGGATTGGAAATGCGGAAGAACCACTCGGCGCTATCCTCGCAGCGCCAGGCCCCGCGCGTGTACCAATACGGGGCCCACCACTCGACTTCATTGGTGGCGTACTTGCCCGCAATCACGCCGTCGGCTATCAGCCGGCCCGTCGCCTTCCAGCCGTTTGCCAATGGGAAGCCGAACAGCGCGTGGTTATCCGGCACATCGTATGTCGTCCAATAGCCGTCGGGCCGATTCTCCTGCCAAGTGCGCAGAATCTCCACGTCCGTATACACGAAATACCAGAACGTGTACGCGCCGAAAACGCCGATCAGCCCCGCGCTTGCAGCCGCGCCCGCAATCTGGGCCGCATACGGATTGGCGCGCTGCCGCAGCGCAAGCCACGCCCGTTCAAGCGTCATGCCTGCGATCAGCGCCCAGGGCGTGAAGAACACATACACATGCGTGCGCGGCTTGGCCAGCAGAAACAGCGTGATTAGGAAGGGAGCGCCGAACCACAGCCACAGCGTCCGCTCCTCGACGCTCTGCCTTGGCAGCGCCCAGGCCAGCCCAATGGCGAATAGAAAAACGACGAACGTCAGGTCGATCCCCGCGACCGTCAGCCAGGCGGGCCGCCACACAGCCAGCGCCATGCCGATGATGAGCGCCGCAATCACGACATTGCCCCGGATGCGTCCCGCACCGCGGCGGTACGCCGCGGCCAACGTCAACACGGCCAGCCCGATCAGAAAAAGCACATAGTAAGTCGAGTTATAGAGCGTCGTCCGCTCGAAGAAGTCGGCCAAGTTGTTGTAGGGCAGACCCTCGCCGCCCACGCGCCGCTGGGCCAGATAGGTAAACGTGGCGCTGAACTGCGGATGCCGCACATAGGGCGCATAGAACAGCGCCGTCAGCGCTGCGCCCAACGCGCCTGCCCACAGCAACGCGCGCACCAGGTCGTCGCGTAGGTACGCGTAGCGGCGCAGCAGCATCGCCAGCAGGAAGGCCCCCGGCACAAGCGCATAGACGGCCTCATAGTGCGCCAGCAGCCCCGTCGCGGCCAGCGCCGCCGCCAAACTCAGATAGCCGCCCACCGCCTGCGGACGCCGCAGCAGCCGGTACAGAATCAGGACGACCAGCGCCGTCGTGAGGATGACGACGCTCTGATATTGGACGATGCGTGCAAAGGCGACTGCGTAGCCGTCCACCGCCAGCAGCATCGCCGCGGCCCAGCCCGCCAGCGGCCCGAACATGCGCCGTCCCAACAGGTAGACGACGAGCAGCGCCGTAATGCCCGCCAGCGCAAAGGGCAGCCGCGCCGTCGCCTCGGTCACGCGCCCGCCCAGGGCGAACTCCGCCGCGGGCAGCAGAATCTCGGCCGGCCCCTTCTTGTGCAAAAACAGCACATCTTCATAGCCCTGGATTGTCGCCGCAGCGCGCAACACGGCGCGGGCCTCATCGCCGTGGAACTCGGCGTAGCCGGCATTGCCCAGGCGCAACAGGCTGCCCAGCACGATGACCAGCGCCACCGCGGCGACCGTCCGCGTCAACGTCGGTCGCGCCGGGAAATCCGCCTCGATGCCGTCGGCGATGACGCGCCCAGGCGGATAATCCCGCATCCGGTCGCGCCGCCAGATCAACGCCGGCAGCGCAGCCGCCAGCAGCCCATACCCGGCGTAGACCTGCCAAGTCTCCAGCGTTCCTGGCAGATAGCTCAGCAGCAACATGCCGAAAACGAGCGCAGCGTAACCCATGCCCACAGAAAGGACGGCGCGCTCCGCGCGCGTCGGCGGCGCGTCGCTGCGCCCCACCGCCAGATCCACCAGCAGCGCGCCCGGCAACAGCCCGCACAAGACGAGTGCGGCCAACGCCTGCACGCCGTAGGCGAGGTCTGCCAACAACACCGTATAGGCCGCCAGGACGGTCAGCAAGACTAGGATCAGGCGCGTGCGCATACTCATGCCAAAACTGCGCTCCTGTTCACCGGATTTTCACCGTGGCGATCTCGATAGCCGCATCGCCCAGCCGCACGCCGGTCGCCCCGTCGTACATCCCCGCCAACAGCGCGTACTCGCCTGCGGGCGTGTTCGCCGGCAGCGTCAGCAGCACATGGTCCCGATACGGTTCGCCTACAGGCCATTGGCTGGTGCGCGCCGTATTCAAGCCGGGCAGCCCGTCCCACTGCGCCACAGGCCGCCCGTCCGGCCCCGCCACATGCACGAACACCTTGTAATCCTTGACCAGCGGCTGCAGCGGCTCCCACACGAGCAGCAGGTGCAGCGTATCGCCCGCGGCATAGCGCGTCTGCGCCAGATGCGCGGACCGCAGCCGCAGCGACTCGCCCAGCGTCGCGTCCTGCACGCGCGCCGGCGGATCGGGCCGGGGTTCGAGGCTTGCCACGTCCGCCCGAAACGGCTTGGCGAATTGCTCGGCGTCATAGCTGACGTAGGCGGGCAGCGGCGTACGCGCCCAGATTTCCAGGCGCGGCTCGCCGTGCACGCGCACCTCGCCCGCCCGCGTGTACTTGTCCAGCAGGTCGTCGTTGAATTCGGGATTCGCCTCTTGCACGTGCTTAGCCACGAAGATATAGTCCGGGTTACGGTCGAAGTCGCGCTTCGTGAAGGCCGTCAAGTACCAGCGGCGCAGCGACCAGGCCGAGTCGTTGCTGCCGTAGGTCTCCTGCAAATAGCCCCACTCGCCCAGCACGCCCACCGTCTTCCACCCTTCCTGAATGGGGAAGCCGAAGCGCGGCTTTTCAGGGACGGGGAAAGGCGCCCAATAGAACGGCACGCGCTCCGTATCGTAGTTCACCAGATACTCCGGGTTCTGGCGGAAGAACATCAGATAGAGATAGTGCGTCGAGACGGCCAGCCACAGGCCGATGAACGCCAGGGCGACCCAACGCAGCGCCGGGCGCGCGGACGACGCCGTCACAACGGCAAGGAGCAATGCCGCCAGCAGGGACCAACTCTCCATCAGGAGATAAAAGTGCGTGCCCGGATAGCGAATGATGAAGATGTAGAGCACGAAGAAAGGCAGCCACCACAGCGTCAGCAGCGCGGTCTGCACGCGCTGCCGCCGCAGCCCCAGCGCCGTACCCGCCGCCGCCAGCAGCGCCAAGCCGGCGAAGTAGTACGTAGAATTATAAAACGTGCCCATCTCCACGAAAAAGGGCAAATTGAACGCGCCGACGTCGCCCAGGCGGTTGGTGAGATAGCCCTGCGTCGTCGAGAAATAGGGATGCCGCAGCGCAGGCAGATACGCGCCGCCGACGGCCAGCGCGGCCAGGCACGCCGCCGCGCCTGCGGTTACCGCCAGGTTGCGCCGCGCCCCATCCGAAGCGTCCCGGACATGCGCCCAGCCGCGCCAGGCCAAATACAACAACGCCGGGGCGAGCAGGCCGAACTCGTAGTGCATGACCAGGCCCGCAGCGCTCCACGCCGCGGCGAGCGCCAGCCAACGCCCCTCGCCCCGCTGCGCAAACTCCCACATCGCCCACACGGTCAACGCCGAAAAGAGCAGCACAGCGGGCTGGTATTGGGCAATGCGCGACAGCCCCAGGGCGAAGCCGTTCGTCGCCAGCAAAACGCCGGCCCACAGCCCGGCCCGCGGCGAAAAGAGTCTGCGCCCCAGCCAGGCTGTCGCCAGCACGCTTCCTACGCTCATCAGTGCGAAGGGCAGCCGCGCGGTCGTCTCGTCGGCTGTGCCCAGCGCCCGGCAGATCGCCAACGTCACCGCGATCTCGCCGGGGCCTTTGGTATGCTCGGCCAGCGCGTCGTCCTGCCCGCTCACCGCCCGGCCCGCCTGGCGCAACAACACCGCTTCGTCGGCGTGGAACTCATGGTAGCCCAGCCCCGGCAGCCGCAACAGCGCCGTCAACGCCAGCAGGACCAATCCCCAGCGCCAGACCTGCGCATTGCCCAGGCCAGGCAGCCGCGGGGAACGCCGCACCGCGATCGCCAGCAACACGGCCGCGCCTGTGCCGTAGACGGCGGGGATCGCCCGCCCAGCGATGGGGCCGGGGAAGTGGTGGATCAGCAGCGCGCCGGCGATCAGCCAGCCCAAGCCCAGCCCGAACGCAGTCAGCAGAAAGGCGGGCAGGTCAAGCCCCGGCAAATCCCACAGCCATGCCAAAAGCAAACCGGGCAGTCCCCATCCCAGCGCCAGGATCGCGACATAGGCGAACCACAGCGGCGCAGGCGCGATCAACGCCGCCGCAGCCAACGCGCCGGTCGCTCCCGCAGCCCACAACACGTAGGCGCGGAAATCCCCCGGACGGTTCGCGGAGCGTTGAGACGGGGTCATGTGAGGTGTGGGAGGCGGAGCGCCGGCGTCAAAAGCGCGCTGCATCCGCGCCCTCGGCCAGCCCGTCGCTTAGGGTTCCTGTGCGTCAGATTTTGATACGACCCGGCGCACGACGTAAATGGGCTTGTCTTGGCTCTCGAAATAGGTGCGGGTCATCATCTCGCCCAGCAGCCCCATCGTGATCAACTGCACGCCGATCACCACCAGCAACACAGCCAACTGCAACATCGGCCGCGTGCCGATACTCTGCCCCAGACCCAGCTTTAGAAAGGTGAGATAGAGGCCCAGCACAAAGCCGCCCGCCGCCGAGATTAGGCCCAGCGTGCCAAACACATGGATCGGCCGCGTCGAATAGCCGCCCAGGAACCAGACCGTAATCAGGTCCAGCGCCACGCGCACCGCCCGGCTGATGCCGTACTTGGAGCGGCCATATTGGCGGGCGCGGTGATTGACCGCCACCTCGGTCACCGTTCCGCCGACCTGACTTGCCAGCGCAGGGATGAAACGGTGCAGTTCTCCATAGAGACGCACATGCTGCAACACATCGCGGCGGTAGGCTTTGAGCGAGCAGCCGTAGTCATGCAGGCGCACGTCCGTGACATTGGAGATCAGCCGGTTGGCGATCATCGACGGCAGGCGGCGATCCAGGAAGCGGTCCTGCCGGTCCTTGCGCCAGCCGCTGACAATGTCGTATCCCTCGTCGATCTTCTCCATGAGTAAAGGAATATCGTCGGGATCGTTCTGCAAGTCCGCGTCCATCGTGATCACGACATCGCCGCGCGCATGGTTAAACCCGGCGGCAAACGCCGCGGTCTGCCCGAAGTTGCGGCGCAGTTGGATCACGGCCAGGTGCGGGTCGCGCTGCGCCTGTTCGGCCAGCAGTTCAAAGCTGCGGTCCTTCGAGCCGTCGTCGACGATGATGATCTCATACGGCTTGCCATAGCGCTGCAAGGCAGCCGTCAAGGCGCTGCACAGATGCGGGATGCTTTCCTCTTCATTGTAGAGAGGGATCACCACCGAAATCAGCGGGCGCTCCGAGTGCGCCGGCGCGTCGTCGCTCGTCGCAATGTTCGGTTCGTCAAGCGCAGTCGTCATGCGATCACCCCATCCTTACGGCGGCGTGTAGCGCCTCGGCTCATTGCTCCACCGTCGCAGCGTCGCCGTCTACGGTAGTCTGTGCGCCTTCCACCAGGTCATAATAAGCTTCGCCCAGGCCGATTACCGTCGGGCGGTGCCAAGCCCGGGCAGAGGCTACGAACGGATCCGCCGGCGTTCCGCCCGCGGCCACAAAGCCGTCGGCCGTCGGCAGCGCCAGCGCCCACCCGCTATCCAAATGCTCGACCCCCAAAATCGCGCCCTTACAGCCCTCGGTCCTTTGCTCAGGCAAACGGCGCAGCGGACCGGTCACTTGGCCGGATACCCCCGGCAGGCCCCTGCCGGCAAATCGCGCGGCACGGTCGCCGAGGAGCACGGGCGGGGCGTGCATTTCGCGCCAGGCCTCGACCTGTCGCTTACGTTCCGCCGCGGTGGCGTGGATGTCGCTCAGATCGCTGACATTCCACTCGCCTGTCATCATCTGCTTGATCTCTTCCAGTTGGAAGAAAAAAACCTCGTCTTGCTCCTGCAGCCGTCCGTCATGCGCCGCCTCGAGCGCTGCGGCCTTCGCCCATTCGCGCGTCCCCGCCCAAATATAGGCCAAGGCATGCAAGGCATGGCTCTGCAAGTGGTGAAGCCGGCGCAATCGCTGCACAATGGCCTCGCCCCCTTTTATCTGCGCGGCATCGAGCGCATCCAGCAGCCGCTGCCTGCTCTGGCTCGACGGCGTCCTAACCGGCAGCTTGGCGCGGCGCAAAAGACAGCCCAACAGCCCATGCATCACCGGCGCGGGGTCTTCGTACCACCGCGGCCGGGCGATTTCAGCCTCGCCCACCACGCGATGCCCGTACGTGCCCAGAAACTCGGTCAGTCCTTCGGTCAGGGTCGAGTTCGGCGCGCTCTCCTGCCACGCGTTGAAGGAATCCTGCTTGAGCCAGCTCACCACGGCATCGTCGGCAGACGAACGCTCGCACAAGCTCATCAGCGCCGCAGCGATTTCGGTTTCAACCAAATCGTCCAGGTCGCACAGCGCGCTGTTGATCAGAAGCAGCGCAGCCGGGTATCCGACAGTTTCCAGCGTCGCGCGGATCAGGCGGTTGTAGAGCAGTTCCAAGTTGTGGCGCGCAGCGTAATAGGCCATCATGCTATCCACGCCCGCCCGCTCGATCTCCTCCATCACCTGCAGCATGTCCGCCTGGGTCCAGCGCATCTCCTGGGTCTTAATCATCCAGTAATACGCCTCGCGCGCAACCTCGCCGATACCCTGGTCGGCTGCATCCAACAGGGCATCGATCTTCTTCTGATTGCGCCCGTTCTTCAGCCCGCCCAACAAGCGCGGCTTTTCCAACTCGGCGAGAGGGTGCAGTTTGCCGTTCAGACGCAAGGCCATCGGCGTCACGCCGGCGCAGCTCGCCTCCAGCCGGACCGCGGCCGAGAGGTTGACGTAGGCTCGGCCCTGCCATTGACGCACTATGCGCGTCCCCGGCGCCGGCTTAAAGCCCAAGCGATCATAGTATTGATGCCAGGCTCGGTCGACTATTTCACCTAGCACGCTATAACTAAACGGTGTGAGCACGCCCGGTGCAAGCGCTTGCAGCGGCAGCTTGCTCCACACCGTCACATCCTCTTCAGGCAGTTCGCCCTCAATCACAAAGTCAAACAACGCTCGCCTCACTGCGCAACTACAAACCGAAGACCAACGCGTCCCAGACGCACCGACTCAATATTGTCTACTGAATCAGGAGAAGTGTCAATTTGCAGCCCGCACAAAGGCTGCGCCCGGAAACGCCGGCGCACCCAAGCGTATGCGGCGAAATGTACAAGCGCGGCAAAACATGTATACTAGGAACTGAAGCCGCCCCTAGCGCCGGCCCAGCGGAGCCGTCTTGCACCTGTCCACACCGGGCGCATCTTAGCGGCGTGCCCTATTTTCTTCATCAAAGCGTCGAATTTCCGTCCATGACGAGGAGTGAATCGAAATGAGATCGCCGAGAATCGCCTTTTCCGGCCATGCAGCGCTGGTCGCCTTGCTGGTGATCGCCGCGCTCGTCACCCTGCCGGCACACGCCGCCCTGGCCGTCTCCCCCGCACAGATCGCGCCGGACGATGCGACGCCCCTTCAGTTGGGCGAGTTCGTCTTCCGCGAGATGGCGAACGGAGAAACCGCCGCCTATCAAATTTCCATCCCGGAAGCGGCAACCTACCGGATCACTGCGGTGGACGAAGAGAAGGCGGTTGCCTTTGACCTGATCGTCACAGACGCCGCCGGCAACGAGGTCTTTAACGACATCTTCGAGACCGTGGAACTGGCGCTAGACAGCGGCGAGGTCACTCTGCAGTTCATCGCCGTGGACGCCGAAGCGCTGGAGTTCGCCGTCTTCGCCTATTTCGGCACGATGACGGCGGATCTTGACCAGCCCGGCACGTTATTGCCCGGCAGCATCTACTACGAAGACCGCGTCAACGAAGAGCGCTATGCCCTCCTCACCGTGCCCGAAACGCCCTATCCTCAGCAAGTCTTCCTCTATATCGAACCAGGTGAAGAAGACGTCTTTGACCTGTCAATCGAGGGCGACGAGTTTGGCTACCTTGACCTGACCGCCGAAGAAGGCGATCTTCTCTACTTCTGGAGCCAGGGCGGCGAATACCTGATTACAGCCGCGCCGACCGAACGCCGGTCGGAATTCTCACTCATCCCCTACCTTGGCGGAGCGCCGGCCTTTATGACCGTCGACGAGCCGTTCGATGCAGCCATCGCCGCCGGACAGAGCGAAGTCATCCTTGGACTCACGCTAGAGGTCCCCTATGAAGACCTTACCTTCGAAGCGGATGCCGAGGTCGATGAGATCAGCATCACAGTGCTCGACCGCCTCTACGACGGCATCTATTACGAAAGCAGCTATTGGGAGCCTAGCCTCGCCGTCGAAGGTATCCAGGCCGGCGTGTACTACATTATCGTCGAAGTCGAACCCGCTGACGAAGACATCCCCGTTACGCTCGTCGCCTCCGGAACCGCCGGCGAACCGCCAACCGGCCTAACCAGCGGCGAAACCGTCACCGGCGCTTTCGAAGAGGGTGACACGCTCGCGGCCTACGAGTTCAACGTAACACAGGCCGGCGCGTTGGTCACCGTAGCGCTCTCGTCCGACGACGAAGATACCGACTTCGACCTGGAGGCGGGCATGACGCCGGACTCAGCCCTGTGGTACACCTTCTTCGTCGGCTCGCGCGAAACGCTCTCCTTCATCGCCCCGGCTGCCGGCCGATACTACATCGGCGTTCTCAGCAATGACTACACCGGCAAATACGCCCTCACCGTGACGGAAACCGGCCCCGCCCCCGCCGTCGTCGTCGACGGCCTTACCTGGGGCAGCGTCGACGCCGGAGGACGCAGCATCTACCAGTTAGAGGTCGCCGAACCGGGCGACTTCCTGACCGTTGCGCTGGTCGGCCAGGAAGGGCTAGACCTCGACCTGTACATATCCGGCTATACGCCGGAAGGGTATGGCCTGCCCTCCGCCAGCAGCAGCGCTTCCGGCGCATCCGAAATCGCCGGCATGCTTCTCACCGAAGCGGGCCTATACGAAATCGCCGTCAGCGCCGAGTACTCGGAAGAGGACGGCAGCTTCGTCTTGTTAACCCGCCTAGAAGACCCGAACCTGATAGCCGGCCAATGGGCGATGGACGCCACGGCCACATCCCAGTATGAAGATAACGGCTATTCGGCGCTCCAGGCGACCGGCGCGCCCGACACGCCAGGGGCCGGCGACTTCGACACCGCATGGGCCCCCGAAGGAACAGAGGTCGGCGAACAGACCCTCGAACTCACCTACGAGCATGCGGTCGTGCCCGGCGCCGTCCGCATCTACGAAAACTACAACCCCGGCGCAGTCATCCGCATCGAGGCCTATGATACCGCCGGCGACGCCTGGGTGACGCTGTGGGAAGGCGAGGCCGAGCCCCCCCAAGAGGAGTTCCGAATCTTCAGCCCGGAACTGGCCGAGGTCGACTTCGCCGCCAACGTCATTCGCATCATCTTGGATACCGACGCGATTGAAAACTGGAATGAGATCGACGCGGTCGAGTTGGCGGGCCGTCCGTAACGCCCTCCGCCTATTCATTGCCTCGCAATGAGATCGAGGCGGCCGGCCCGGTTGAGCCGGTCGCCTCGTCATTTTCACCGCCAATGCCGCCGGGATGCGTCGGGCGCGCGCAATCTTTTCAAGCGCTCTATCACAGTAACGCCAGTTGCACAGTTGGGGCGGAAGTCGGTACAATGAAGCCAATCCCCCCTAATCCGCCCAGGAAGGAAAATCCGATGGCCTCAGCCACAGACCGCGCATCCGCCGCGCCAAACCATATGAGCCGCCAACCTGTACTCGCCTTCATCGACTGCGATATCACGTGCGGCAAGGATGAAATCGCACGCGAAGGATTGCTGCGCAACGTGGGCCAGTATCGCTCAGCCGGGGTCGCGCCGATCTTCGTCAACTGGCTCCGCCAGCGCGCCGACCTGCGCTTCGCCTGTCTCGTGCGCGATCTAACGGAGTTCAACGACTTCATGCTCGACGTGGTGCGCAGCGTCGAAGGCGTGCGCGAAACCCGCACCACCCTCAGCTTCGGCGGCCGCGCCGACATCGACACGTTGCTCGAACTGGAGATGGAAGTCAGCCCCAACAGCCACACCGTCGCCGCCAGCGTCTGGATCGACGTCGAACCGGGCATGGACCGCATCTGCTTCCAAAACCTGCTCGACCTGCCGCCCCATCCGGAAGTTCGCCAGGTGTGGCTGCTCAACTGCTACCACAGCGCCGACGCCGATCTGCTGCTCCTGTTGCTCGGCAAAAACGTCGCTGCACTCACCGGCTACGTGATGAGTTGGGTGCGCACCGTGCCCGGCGTGGCCGACACCGAAATGAGCAGCGTGCTCGACTGGCGCTGGCTAGCCGGCCCGGAGGATACCGTCGAGCTGTGCGAGTTGTTCTTCACCCACAACAGCGCCGCACGCCATCCGTCCGCGCACGCGACAAGCTCGCAGAACGCCCAGCAAACCGAGACCCAGCCCGCCAGCATGGGGCCGGATGTCGAATCTGGGGAACGCGGCTGACGCCTTCACATCAGCCCAGCGCCTGGGCGACAAAGCGGTGGCTCAACGCCCGCCAACGTCCCCAATCCGCCCAGCGCGGCGCCTTCTTTCCCGTACCTTCTAACGTATCCGCCACACGGCCTAACTCCGCCGGCGTGCGCCATTGCCATCCTGCGATGCGCTCCTCCGGGTCCTGAGGGTTCAGCGTTGCGCCGCACGGAAACTCGACCAGGAAATGATAGGTGGCAAAGGGGAAACTGACGCCCAGCCCGCGGTGCGCCAACTCATACGACAACACGCCCAGCAAGCTGCGCACGCGCGTTTCCTGCGCCCCTTCGCCCACCCGCAAGCCCGTCTCCTCGGCGACCTCGCGCGCCAGCGTGTCCAGCACGGCTTCGCCCTGGCGCACCCCGCCCGTCGGCAGCCGGTAGGCCCCCTGCGGATAGATGCTCTTGATATGCAGCAATAGGCCTGCTTCCGGTTTCCCGATATAGCCGATGTAGCAGATCTCGGCTCTGCGTCCGTCGCTCACCACCCGCTGATGCTCGCCGGTCAGAAACGGAGAATCGACGACCAGGCGCACATGCTCGCGTTTGGCCTGCGGCCAAGCTGCGCTTAGCGCTGACCATTCGCCCTCGTCGATTGCGTCAAGCAGTTCAAGTTTGCGCTCCGGCACAGGTTCTGGCATAGAGTGATCGCTCGCACTTTCCCGGATCGTCTGGGCGGATAGGACAAGGAAGACGCCGCTTCGCGCTAGTGCTCTGGCAACAAGGTTCTGTCATTCTGACGGCCGGAGGGAGGAAGAATCTGTTCGTCCGCCGCACAGGGATTCTTCGCCTTCGGCTCAGAATGACAACTGCATCCATTATGTTAACGCACCACTAGTCGGCAAGCCGCCATGCATGTATGTTGCTGTTCAGGCCCCAGGGGCCGGGCGCGATGCCCGTCCAGCGCGTGGCGTGCGCCCATGCCGGCAGTTCGCCGCTCAGGAAGGCGTAGGGCAATTCTGCGGCGACGCGACGCTGCACCTGCCGGTAAAGCTCGCCGCGCGCCGCCAGGTCACAGCCGGGCAGCGCTCGCGCCTGTTCCAGCCAGGCGTCGACCTCGGCATCCTGGAAGCTGGTGAAGTTAGCCCCGCTACCGGGCGCATCGTCGCCGCTTGACCAGAACGCGCTCAGCCCAGGGTCCGCGGGCAGATTGTCCCAACCCAAGAGCGCCACATCGGTGCGCTGGCTGATCAGTTCCGCCGCCGCCGCTTCAAACGGCGCCGGTGACAGTTCCACGGCAACGCCTAGCGCCGCCAAGTCTGCCGCAATCAACTCCGCAGCACGCATCCGCATAGGGTTATCGGCATTGACCGTAAGCCGCAGCGCCAGCCGCCTGCCGTCTCGCTCGCGCACGCCGTCGCCGTCGCTGTCGCGCCAGCCTGCGCTCTCCAGCAGGTTGCGCGCCTGGTCCGGGTCGTAGGGGGACAGCGCCAGGTCCGCGGCGTGCGCCCAGGGAATGGCCGGCAACACATCGCCGGTGAGCGCATAGCCCCGGCCTGCCATCCCCTGCTCGATCACGCGCGCCCGGTCGATGCCCAACGCAATCGCCTGGCGAACTGCACGCTCGCCGAGCAGCGGATGGGGTTGTTGCGGCAGCAGCGCGCCGTTGCCGTCGCGCCCCGGCTGCGGGTTGCCGGGGTCAGCCAGGTTCAGCGCCAAGAAATGGAAGGCGGGTGCGGCGACGTTCTGCCACGCCAAGCCGCTGTCGCCCGGCGCCGGGTCGATGCTTGCCATCTCCTCGGCGGAGAAATACGCCAGGTCCGCCAAACCCTCGGCCAACTGCCGGCGTCGTTCCGCCGCATCGGGGACGATGCGCAGCACCCAGCGCTGCATGGGCGGCGCGCCGCGCCAATAGGCGGAGTTGGCCGCCAGCACGATCTGCTCGCCCGGCGCGTGGGCGACAAAGCGAAACGGCCCGGCGCTCACCTCCGGCGCGACGTTGAGCGGATTCGATGCCAGGTCGCTGAAGTCGGGCGCATAGCGGTGGCTGGGCAGCAGCGGGCGGCGCAGACTTTGCAACACGGTGCAGTCGGGCTGCACGAGCGTAACCACGACCGTGTAGGGGTCAGGCGTCTCGATCTGGGCGATGGCTTGAATCCGGTCCCGATAGGGGCTTTGCACGGCCGGTTCGGCCAGGGCTGCATAGGTAAAGCGGAAGTCCGCCGCAGTCACAGGCTGCCCGTCGCTCCAAAAGAGCGTATCGCGCAGGAAGAACGTATAGACGCGGCCGTCCGCCGAAAGCTCCCAGCGCTCGGCCAGTTCCGTGGGTACGATCTCGCCGGTCTGCACGTCTTGGCCGAGCAGCCGCGGATAGAGCTTGTCCAGCACAACCGCGCCCGTGTCCGATGTGGTCAGGACAGGGTTGAACAGGTCTTCGCCGGCGGCGATCAATTGCACGAAGTCGCGGCCGGATTCAGCCGCGACCGCGGGGACGGGCGTCGTCGCCGGCGTAAATGTCGGCTGTAAAGCGAGCTGTGCAGTCGCCTGCAGCGCGTCTGTGTCCTGCGCCGTTTCGTTCCGGCAGATCCCCGCAACGCCGGCGATCACAACCGTCATAACAGCCGCCAGGCCCGTCCATAGCCATCGCCTACGCACTGCGTCTCCCGCCCACTCCGCTATTGCCTGATCCACGGGTCGAGCGCATCGCGCAGACCGTCTCCGATCAAGTAGATCGCCAGCGTGGTCATAAAGATGAAGATACCGGGCGTGATGACCAGCCACGGTGCGTTCTGGAAGTTGCCCAGCGAGCCTTGCATCATATTGCCCCAGCTTGGCAGCGGCGGGCCGATGCCCACGCCCAAATAGCTCAGACCGGCCTCGGCAATGATGGCCCCGGCCACGCCGAAAATGGCCGAGACGATGATGATGGACGAAACGTTCGGCAATACGTGGCGCGTGAGGATGCGCAGCGGCGATGCGCCGATGGCCTGGCTGGCGATGATGTACTCGCGCTCGCGGATGGAGAAGATCTGGCCGCGCACCAGCCGCGACAGCCCCATCCAGCCGAAGATGCCGATCAGCAGGGCCAGCCCTTCCGGCCCCGGCTGGAAGATGCGCGAAAGGATGATGAGCAAGAAGAGCAGGGGGATGCTGCCCAGCGTCATGATAATGGCGTTGATGATGTCGTCGATCCACGTCGTGGCGTAGTAACCGCTGACCAGCCCCATGGCGACGCCCAACGTCATTGAGATCGTCGCCACCCACAGCCCGATGCGCAGCGAGATGCGCCCGCCATAGACGGCCCGCGTCAACACGTCGCGGCCGGCGTCGTCGGTCCCCATCCAGTGACACTCGCCCAGGCCGGCGGCAAAGCATTCGCGCAGCCCAGCCCTCGATGCGCTGAAAATGGCGCCCCACTTGGACCAGTCGCAGCCGGCGTCGCTGTTACACGTGCGCGTGAACTCCTGGAAGATCGGCCAAGCCTCGGCTGCCCAGGTAGGCGGCTCGCCGCGCATGCGCAGGTTGGTCTTGGTCGGGCTAAAGCCGAGCACGTTGTCGCCTATCCACGACGCCCCCACCGAGATGCTGATCACAAACGCCAGGAGCAGCAAGGCGAACACCGTGATCTTATCGCGATAGATCTTGGTAAACACCGCGCCGGCATAGGTCTGCTGCTTCGTCTGCAGATCGTTAGCATCGACGCGTGAAGACATGCTTAGCGAGCTCGCCGACATGCTAGGCCACCGTCCTGTCGTAACGGACCCGCGGGTCCACCACGCTATACAGGATATCGACCATCAGCACGCCCAAAATGCCCAGGAAGGAACTGATGACGAACAGCGCCATCATCACCGGATAGTCGCGCGCGTTGATGGCGTTGATGGCGAGCCGCCCCATCCCCGGCCATGAGAAGACCATCTCGAACAGCACCGACCCGGAGAGGATCATCAGGAAGATGCCGCTCAGACCGGTCACAAAGGGCATCATGGCGTTGCGCAGCACGTGCCGCCACAGGACCGCGCGCCGCGAGAGGCCCTTGGCCCGCGCCGTGCGCACGTAGTCCATGTTGAGCACTTCCAGCATCTCAAAGCGCAAGATGCGCGAGAAGCCGATCCAGCCGCCGATCGCGCTGACCGTAGCCGGCAGCAGCAGGTGGTGCAACCGGCTCTGCAACGTACAGTCGCCGATTGTACACATGCCGCCCAGCGGCACCAGCCCCAGATACCCGCCCAGGATGATCAGCAGCAGCAGGCCGATCCACCACTCCGGCACGGTATTCAGCAAGACCGTGCTGACGCGAATCACATTATCGGGCCAGCGCCCGCGGTTGAGCGCGGCAATGATGCCCAGCGGAAACCCGATGCCCACGCTGATCAAAAGGCTGGTGAAGGCTAGCGTAAAGGTGGCGGGGATGCGCTCGGCAATCAGCTTGATGACCGGCGTGCCCTTAAAGGAGAAGGAGCGCCCGAAATCCAGGCGCACAATGCCCCGTGCGCAGGAGCCGGCATCGCTAAGGCAGCGCCCGCTGCGCCAGAAATCGGTCTGCGGCAGCCAGTCTTCGCCGAACGCCCAGGCCACATATTGCACCGCCATCGTGCGGTCGATGCCATAGACCCGTTCTAAGCGCTCCACATCGGCTTGGGTGCGGCGCGGGTCGTCGTCCAAGAACTGCAGCGGCCCGCCCGGCGCCATCTGATAGATGGAAAAACCGATGAGGGTGGAAATCCACACCAACACCAACGACTGCAAACTGCGGCGGATGATATACCGAGTCATGTTAGGCTCCCTGCCGCGTCCGCCGGCCCACATACGGTGCGAGACGACCTTCCAGGAAGCTCACCGCGCGCTTCCTGGAAGGTTGACACATGCGTACTATTCGGCCTGGATATACCAGTCTTCCATGTTCCAGCCGATGCCGAGCGGCGTCGGCTCGATGCCCTGGATGCGGTTATTCTGCCCGCTCCACGCCTTTTGGTAGAAGAGGAAGACATAGGGCGCTTCCTCGGCGATGATGCGCTGCACCTCGCCGTACTTCTCCTTGCGAACCTCTGTGTCATACGTCGCGCCGCCCTCCTCGAAGAGCTGCTCGACGTCCTTGTTTACATAGGCGGCGGAGTTGAGCTGCGGAATGTTCTCCTCAGCCCAGATCGTATACATGATGTGCGGCTCGATGGTGGCCCGCCAGCCGCCGATGAACATGTCCCAGTCCGGCTCCTCGGCGTGGATAGCTTCGAGGAAGCTGGCCCATTCCAGCGCCTGAATCTCCACGGCAACGCCGATTTGGCTCAGGTAGTCCTGCACCACCACCGCGATCAGCTCGCGCACTTTGCTCGTGTTCGGCCCGAAGAGCAGCTTCAGCGTCAACGGCTGGCCGTCGGCATCGAGCATTGTCTCGCCGTCGAACGTATAGCCCGCAGCTTCAAACGCGGCAATGGCCTTGTCGGTGTCATACTCGTAGCAGGGAACATCCGGGTTGTAGACCCAAGACGTTTCCGGGAAAACCGAGCAAAGCCGCTTGGCCTGGCCCAACATCACCTCGTCGGTCAGCAGTTCCTTGTCGATGGCGTAGTTGATGCCGTGGCGCACATTGATGTCGCTGGTGGGGAAGCCCTCGCGCATGTTCAGGCCGATGTAGCTCCAACTTGCCGCGGCCGGCCACCACTCATACACGGTGATGTTGTCCAGCGAGCGCGCCTCTTCCAGGTTCTCCGGCGTAATCACGCCCGTGTCGGATTCGCCGCTCTTGAGCTTCTGATAGGCTACATCCTGGTCGGGCACGATCTCGATCACATAGCGGTCGAAGTTCGGGCGTCCGTGATACCAGTAGTTCTCGTTCGCCTCGAAGATGGCGTATTGGTCGCGCCGCCATTCGGCCAGCTTGAAGGGGCCGGACACCACGCTGGGGCTGTTGATCTCCGGGTTCGTCTCCGGATCGCTCCAGTCCAGGTCTTCCCAGATGTGCTTGGGCAGCGGCGTAATCAGCCCGGACATTTGCCCCAAAGCCGGCGCGTAAATCTCATCGATCTTGATCTCGAGCGTGTAATCGTCCAGCGCGTCATAGGACGTGATGAAGTCGAGCTGCGACAGATAGGGGAACTCGTTGACCGGGTCCTTCATCATGTCGTACGTCCACTTAAAGTCATGCGCGGTGATCGGCTCGCCGTCGCTCCACATCATCGTCTCGCGCAGTTTGAAGGTGAACGTCAGCCCGTCCTCAGAAATCGTATAGCTCTCCGCCATGTTGGGAATGTATTCCAGCGTCTGCTCGTCCAGGCGCAAGAGCGCGCCCGAATAGACCATCGCCTGGTAGGCGCTGGAAGCCGTATCGGTGGTCAGCGCCGGGTGAAAATTCACCGCGTCGGAAGTGGCCACGTCGTGGTATTCGCCGCCCAGATTGGTGCGCGGCGAGGCCACTTCTTCATCCGAGACCACCTCGATGCCGCGCAACTCGGCGGAGCGGGCGGCCTGCGACTCTTCTACCGTCTCCGCTGCAGCTTCTTCCGCCTCCGCCTCGGCAGCTTCAGCGGGGGCCTCTTCCTCCGGGGCTGCCGTTGGCTCGGTCTCCGCCGCGGCGGGTTCGGTCGCGGCCGCCTCCTCCACCGGCGCTGCGCCAACCGGCTCCTGCGGAGCGGAGCGGCGGCAACCGGACAAAACCAACGCCATCACAACGATCAGCGCCGCCACGATGCTGACGGTCCGCCACAACGGTCGGGAAACCTTATGCTTGCTCTCCATCGTGTTGCTCCTCCATGTTCTTCAAATCTGCGTAACCGTTTCTGCGCATTTGTTCGGTTGTCGCCGCCTATTTCCTATCAGCGTTGTATGAAATGCATATGAAAAGCGCCTGAACCTTCCATAAGAATAGGCGCTCTGCACCAAGGCTGCAACCTGTCCGAAAACGCCAAGCGTTCCCGCACAGGCCGCGCACGCCCAATACGTAAGCCCACGCCAATAAACCGGCGCCGCCGGCAGGCTGTGTAGCCATCCGGCGGCGTCATCAAAACCCTAATCCTCGCCAAAAAGGTGCGCGTGACACCCCAACTAAACGCCGCGCTGGCGCGGGTCAAACGCGTCGCGCAGACCGTCGCCCAAGAAGTTGAACGCCAGTACGGTGAGCGACAGAGCGGTCGCCGGCACCAGGATGATATGCGGGGCCGACCGCAGCGCCTGAAAGCCCTCGTTGATCATAATGCCCCAACTGGGCGTCGGCGCATCCACCCCCAGGCCGATAAAGCTGAGGAACGCCTCCAGCAGAATGTAGCCGGGGATCTGCAGCGTTTCCTGCACGATGCACGGGCCGAGGATGTTGGGCATGAGGTGATTGAAGAGAATGCGCCGCGAGCCGCTGCCGGTGGCGCGCGCCGCTTCGACGAATTCCTTCTGCTTGTACGAGAGCGTCTGCCCGCGCGCAATTCTCGCCATGCCGATCCAGTTCAGCGCGCCGATGGCGATGAACACGAAGAGCATGCCGCCCATGGCCGCGTTTACGTCAAGGATCAGACCGACAACGCCGGACGCATCGCCGCGGCGCGCAACCGCCTTGAAGTAGACCTGCATCAAGATGACGACAATGACGATGGGCAGGCCATAGAGGAAGTCCACGAAACGCATCATGATCTCGTCGACGCGCCCGCCCAAATAGCCGGAGGTCAACCCATAGGCGATGCCAATGACCAGGCTGACCAGCGCCGCCACCAAAGCCACAGAAAGCGAAATGCGCGCCCCATAAATGGTGCGCGTCAAAATATCGCGCCCCAGGTTGTCTGCGCCCGCGTAATAGACGAAGCCCTGTAAATCGGGATTCTTCGACTCAGTCATCGGGCGGGCGTAATTGTCTTGCAAGGTCTGCTTGGCAAAGGGCGCCTGGTTGGTCGCCTCCAACGCATCGCTATACCCCTGCAAGACAAAGGGGTTAATCAAGCCGGCGAGGATGGCGATCAGCGCCAATATCAGAATGAACACGATGCTGGACACGGCCAGGCGATGGTGCAGCAATGAGCGCATCGCGTCGCCCATCGGGCTACGCGGTTTCGATGTTAGAAACGCCGCAGGGCGTTCAATAGCCGGCTGTGCAACTGTCACGATGAAGCTTCCATTCGCTATTCAAACTTAATACGCGGGTCCAACCACGCGTACACGATATCGACGATCATATTGGCAATGACCAGCAACAGCGCATAAACCAGCGTCACGCCGCTGATCATCGAGTAATCGCGATTGTTGATGCTGGTGATGAAATGCTTGCCCATGCCGGGGATGCCAAACACGAATTCGGTGACAAACGAACCGGTCACGACTGCGGCGGTCAGCGGGCCGAGGATGGTGACCACCGGGATGAGGCTGTTGCGCAAGGCGTGACGCACAATCAGCGTGGCCTGCGGCAGCCCCTTGGCGCGCGCCGTGCGGATGTAGTCCTCGCCGATCACCTGCAGCAGGCTGGCGCGCGTCAGGCGCGCAATGCTTGCCGTCAGCGCCAGCCCCAATGCCGTCACCGGCAGCGCCGCATGCATGAAGAAATCCTTCGTCGGCGCCGGGATGAAGCCCAAGAAAAACGGCGGCTGCGCTCCCCAAGTGGATACCGGGAACCAGCCCAGCTTCAGCGCAAAGATCCAGATCAACACCGGCCCCAACACCAGGCTCGGCACGGACAGCCCCAGTACGGCAAAAAAGCTGGCCGCATAATCGATCGTCGTATTTTGCTTGAGCGCGGCTATTGTCCCCAAGGGGATGCCCGTCAGCAGGCCAAAGCTAATCGCCATGAGGCCAAGCTGGAGCGAGACAGGGAAGGACTCGCCGATAATGTCGTTAATCGTGCGACCCCGTTGACGCATCGCCATGCCCAGGTCTCCGCGGATCACCCCCTTGGAGACGCCGGCCTTGTAACCGTCCAACACTTTGTCGCAGCCGGGAATAGAGGAGGCGGTCTCGCACACAGCCCCGGCCACGTCATCGCCCAACACGTAGGAAACGAACTGCCACGGTTCGGACCAGTCAAGGTGGTGGCGGCGCTCAAGGTTGTCCGTCACAGCCTTAGCCAGGCTCTTGTCGCCCTCAAAGTCAAAAGGCCCGCCGGGCAAGGCCCGCATCATGCTGAACACCGTTAACATCAGCAGCAAGATGACGGGAATCGACCAGATTATTCTTCGTATTATGAATCGCCACATAGTATTTTTTGGGGAAACCTACGGAGAAGCCTGCTGCTCCGAGATGTCCCGGAGCAGCAGGAACAGAAAACTCAATCAGATGTTACTGGCGTGCAGCCGCTTTGGCCGCCGCGTCGATCGTCCACTCGTGAATCGGATCGCCGGTCACGGGGCTGATGACAATGTTGGTCATCCACGGCTTGTACAGGCGCACGTAGGTGTAGTAGTAGATGGGCGCAATCGCGGTGACGTCGTCCACCAAGATCTTCTCCGCCTGTGCGTACAGCTCCTCGCGGCGGGCCGGATCGGAAATGCTGTCGGCTTCGTCGACCAGGGCGTCGAACTCGGGGCTGTTGAACATGGCGTAGTTCTGGTCCGAGTTAGAGCGGAAAACGCCGATCAGCCAGTTGGCGGCATCCGGGAAGTCCGCGCACCAACCAAGACGGTAGATGTGGGGCTTCTCCTCCAGCGGCGCATCCGGCAGCAGCGTGTTCAGGTAGACTTGCCACTCCTGGTTCTCGACAGAGACCGTGGCCTGGGGGAACGCCTCGGACCACA
>CAZYSJ010000066.1:7826-25746 GCA_964649875.1 uncultured Caldilineaceae bacterium | reverse complement strand
CGCACAACAACGGGCAGGACAACGCTCCCCGCCGGCCTATCGCCGCCGCCGTTCAATCGTTGGACCTGACGCCCACGCCCCCGACGCTGCGCAACCAGTACAAGCAGATCTTCAACCGCCTGAAGATGACGTCGGTCGATTTCAACACGCGCCGCGACGTGCTGCGCGATATCTATCGCGAGCTGAACGAAAACCCCAGCGGGCGTACGACCGACGATCTGCTGGAAGAACTCTGCCTGCGTTACGAAGACCAGGGACTGATCCGCAGCAAGACCACCCTGCGCCAAATCTGGCAGATGGGCTTTCGCCAGCGCGCCTTCGACTACAACGGCCAGATCGCTTCGGTGCACGTGCCTGTCCGGTTGGCCGAAGAGATCGACAGCGAAGCCGCCTTTGTGCAGCGCGCCGAGTCCGGCTTCGTCTATGCCGTCATCAACGCCGGCCTGGAGATCGACCGCGCCGAACTGGCGGCCATCCTGCTCAACGACCGCGAGCAGGTCGACTACATCCAAAACTTGTTGGACGACCTGGAGAAGCGCGGCCAGATCCTCTACGCCGAAGACCGCTACAGCCTGCCCGGCCACAGCACCGTCCCCTTCGTAGACGAACCGGCGCTGGAGCTTCTTTGCTACGACATCGAGAACGTCCAAGTGCCGGAGAACCTGCCGCGCTCAGCCGAAAAAGCCCGCTCGCTGGCCAAGACCGCCATGCTGCAGCGCTCGCAAGACTTCGCCGCCTCGGCGCGCAGCTATCTGCTCGCCTGCCGCCTCCAATGGGACGCCATCGAGCTTGGGGAGCCGGGCGCAAGTCTCGAAGATCTGCGCTGGTATATGGCTTCCTACGCCTCGGTCAAGGCCGGGGAACTGTCCCAGATACATCGGGACTATGCGAATTCCCGCCCCTACTACCTGGCCTTCTTCTACCTGGTCCAAGAGGATGATCCGCTGTGGAGTCGCATGCGCGGCCTCATCAACCCGATGCTCTCCTACTACTGGGTCAACGCCTGGCGCGAATTAGGGCTGACAGCGGCCAACCCCAGCCTCAACACAACCACGCCGGCCGAGATCGCCATCAACGCCGCCACGCACGAAAACCAAGAGTTGTGCAAGCTCTGGTTCACCATGACGCAAAAACTGGCCGAAGTGAACCCCGGCTTGCTGCGCCGCGTCGCCAACCAGATGCGCCTCAGCCGCGGCGAGTCCCCGGTCTACGGCCAGGTAGCCGACTCGATGGACCAAATGCTCATGGCATAGCCATAGTCGCCATCCGGGAAGCTCGTCGCTTCCCGGATGGCATCAGCCTCGCCTACTCCGAGCGCACGGCGTTGGCAGGCTGCGTGCGCGCCATGCGCCAAGCCGGATAGACGCCGGCCAATAACGCCGCGCCCAGCGCCACGCCAAACGCCTGCACAAATTCCCACGGGTCAAGCCGCATCTCTAAAGACCAGCCGAACGAGCGCAGGTTGATGATGTAGATCAACACCAGCGCCAGCACAAGCCCCATCGGCAAAGCCAACAGCCCCGCGCTGCCGCCGATCAGGCCCGTCTCCAACAGCGAAAGCCGCCACAACTGCCCGCGCGTCATGCCCGTTGCCCGCAGCACGCCAATCTCGCGCATCCGCTCCAACTGCAAACTCATCAGCGTGCTCAGAATGCCGATAAAGGCCACGATCGCTGACAGCAGTTGCAAGGCCACGGTGATGGCGAAGGTGCGGTCGAACACTTCCAGCGCGTCTTGGCGCATGCCCCGGTTCGAGCGCACGACCAGCTCCGCCTGGCCCGCCAGCGCAACGCGAATCTCCGCGGCCATCTCCTCCACGTCCGCGCCTTGCTGCACAAAGAGGCCGGCGGCGGAAATTTTATCGTCATCCCACCAGCGGCGGAAGACGGGTTCGTGCATGAAGATCGTAGGGCGCACATCGTAGTCGACCGCTACGCCGGCTACAGGGAACTGCACGCGCCCGCGATCGGTCTGCAGCGTAACCGCGTCGCCCACGCCCAGGCCGTAGCGCCGCGCCAGCGGTTCGGTGATCAACACGCCGCCCTGCTCCACGGCTTTCCAAGTAGCTCGCCAGTCCCCCACCGCCTCCCGATAACGCCGCTTTTCGCCCACTAGGTCGTCGCTGAACGCCACCAGGCCTACCTCATCACCTACATCACCCGCTTCGCCTTCGACGAACAGCGCCGCCTCCACCTCGCGCGTAAAGGCCATGCGCTCAACGCCGGGGAAGGCCGCCAGTTCTTCCACCATCTCCGGGGACAGCGCGGCCAGCGTCTGGATAGCGTTAAGCGAAGGCGGCGACACATAAATGTCGGCCTGCAGCACGTCGTCCAACCACAGCCCGACGGTCATGCGAAAGCTGCCGGTCATGACGCCCACGCCAATGATCACGCTCACCGCCACCATCAGCGCGGCGATGGCGACGGAAGTGCGGCTGAGGGCGCGCACCACGTAGCGCGGGGCCATGCGCCCGATAACGCCCGCCCTGCTCGACAGAATGCGTTGCATGGCGGCCATCATGCCCAGCGTCAGCAGCGGCGTGAGCAGCGCGCCGCCCAAGACGATGCCGAATAGACCGGCAAAGCTGACCGACAAGTGACCGTCCGGGATAAGCAAAAGCGCTCCCGCTGCGATCAGAACAAGCCCAGCGCCGCTGATCCACGGCAGCGCGGCCCGCGCCCGCTCTTCGATATTGCTGCGCCGCAAGGCCCCGGCGGGCGGCACGCTGGTCGCCTCATAGGCGGGAACCGCCGCGCCGAGGGCGGCGGCGGCCGCGCCCGCAACTGCGCCCTTAACCAATGCAGTCGTGCTAACGCCTATCTCGCTCACGCTCACAACAAAGAAGAGGTCGTTGATCGTCTGGGTGACAAGCTGCACCGCGCCGCGGCCCAGCAGTACGCCCAGCCCTAGCCCGGCCGCGGTCCCGATGAGGCCCAGCGCTATCGCCTCCAGCAGAATCAGGCTGAAGATCTCGCCGCGCGTCATACCCAGCGCGGCCAAGCTGCCCAACACCGCGCGACGCTGCACCACGCTGAACGTGACCGTGTTGTAGATGAGGAACATCCCCACTACCAACGCCAGCAGGCTGAGCGCGGTCAAATTCAGGTGAAACGCCGCCGTCATCTGGCTGACCGCGCCCTGGCGAGCGGCCGCGGGGACAATGCGCGCGCCCGGCGGCAGAATCGCCTCGATGCGCGCCAGGTCAGCGGCCCCCTCTTCGCCCTCCGCCACGATCAGGTCGATGCGGTCGATCTTGCCGATCTTGCCGAGGACTTCCTGCCCGGCGGCAATGTCCGCGATCAACAGCGAATCCAGCGCCCGGCGGCTAAGATCGTCGTTCGGTTCCAACAGCCCCACGATGCTGAGCGTAAAGCGCTCGCCGCCGGAGCGCGCCTGCAATTGATCGCCAGGCGCCAGGCCGTAGCGCTCGGCCACAGCCGCGCTCAACAGCACGCTGCGCGGGCGCACCAGCAGTTCGGACAAATAGGCGGGCGCAGGGCCTGCATTGCCGTCCGCGCCCAAATAGCTGCGAAACGGCCCTTCGGCAAAGGGGTCTATCGCCAGCAAGCGCATCGGCTGCGCGTCCAGTTCCTCGACCGTCACGTATTCTTCGACCGCAGGCGCGCTCAGCCGGTAGCCGAGGTCGCGACGCAGGCGAACGTAGAGCGACTCATTCAACCCGTTCGGTCCGCCGACGATCTGGTGCGTTGTCCGACCTGCCACCGCCTCCGCGCCCAACTCGAAGGCGCGCTGCGCCGAGCCGTTCGCCAAATCCACAGCCACCACCATCGCCACGCCGATCATGACGCCCACGACAAGAAACGCGCTCTGCAAAGGGCGTCTCCACACCTGCCGCCAGGCCATGCGCAGCACGGGTCTAGCCGTCTTCACGCGCTCTACAGCGCGGTTCGCCCGCCGATCATCCGCCGTCATTGGGCTCTGCTCAGTCCGGCCCGAAGGCCGCATCGGGGTGGCGCTGACGCCACACTTGATCGCTGACCAGCCGCCCGTGGTCCAGGTGCAGCACGCGGTCGGCGCGCGCCGCCGCATCTTGGGCGTGCGTCGCCATGAAGAGGGTCTTGCCCAAGTCACGCGTCAGTTCCAACAGCAGGCCAAGCACGGTTTCGCCCGTGTCCTCGTCCAGGTTGCCCGTCGGCTCGTCGGCGAGAATCAACAGCGGGTCGTGAACCAGGGCGCGGGCGATGGCGACGCGCTGTTGCTCGCCGCCGCTCAACTTGTCCGGATAGGTGTTCGCCCGGTCCGCCAGCCCGACCCGGTCCAGCAGCGCAACCGCGCGCTGCCGCACATCCCCAGGCGCGCCGGCCAATTCCAGAGGCAGCGACACGTTCTCCGCCACGGTCAGCGTGGGGATCAGGTTGAAGAACTGAAAAACGATGCCCAGGCGTCGCCGCCGGAACAGCGTGCGCGCCCGTTCGTCCAGCCGGTTGATCGTCGCCTCACGGCCTTCGTCGACGATCACGACATCGCCGCTCGTCGGCGCGTCGATGCCGGAGATCAGGTTGAGAAGCGTGCTCTTGCCGCTGCCCGACTTGCCCAGCAGGCAGACAAATTCGCCGGCGAAGAACTCGCGATCCAGCCGGTCGAGCACGACGCGCTCCTCGCCCGCCTCCCAATAGCTTTTGCTCAACTGCTCCAGCCGCAAAATCGGCTGCCGGGCTTTTTCCCGCCCATAAGGTTCACGGACGCTTGTCAGAACTCGCCCGTCGAGATTGGTGTTGACCGCTTCGATCCGTACCTTGTCCAACGCCGCACGCTCTTTCTGCCTTGCGCATCCGCCCGTCTGCATTACAAGGCGGCATTGTGAAAATCGGCTCAATGGGACGACAGCATAGCGCAAAGCCGCAGCGCGTTTCTGTCGGCTACCCGCCAATGTGGATTAGGGTCGCCTTTCGGTAAGCTGCGAGTTGCGCAGTATGCCTGCGGTATCCCCCGCGAAGAACGTTCTTGTCGAGGGCGCGCTGCGGGTGTAACATACAATTAACACAGCCCGGCATACCGGGCAGGCGCGCATTATCCAACCCGCCACCGACAGGATCGATCTATGACGACCGAAACCGCCATGTTGGCCGCCCGACTCCACGGCCCGCGCGATCTGCGCATCGACCGCGTTCCCCGCCCCGGCCCGCCCAGTCCCGGCCAAGCGCTGTTACGCTTGACCGCGGTCGGCATTTGCGGCAGCGACCTGCACAGCTATCAGGACGCGCGCATAGGCGACACCATGCTCAATGCGCCGCTGACATTGGGCCATGAGTTTGCCGGTGTTGTCGAAGAAATTGGCCCCGGCGAAGCGCTCGACGGGGAATTCCAGCCGCTACAGGTCGGCGCACGCGTGGCGGTCGACCCGGCGCAGCCGTGCGGGCGCTGCGAGATGTGCGAGCAAGGCCACCCGAACCTCTGCCGCCGCCTCCACTTCTGCGGCCTCTACCCGGACGAAGGCAGCCTGAGCCATTGGATACTCGTGCCGGCGCACACTTGCTTCCCTCTGCCGGACGCCATCGACGACGCCGGCGGCGCGCTGCTGGAGCCGCTGGGCGTCGCCATCCACGCCGTCGATCTGGCCAAGATCCGCGTGGCCGACAGCGTCGCTATCCTGGGCGCGGGCGCTATCGGCCTGCTCATTCTGCAGGCAGCGCGCATTTCCGGCGCCAACCCGATCTATGTAGTCGATCAGTTTCCGTGGCGATTGGCCGTTGCCGAGGAACTAGGCGGCATCCCCATCAACTTCCGCGAACAAAATGCCGCCGCCGCGGTGCGCCAGGCCACCGGCGGACGCGGCGTCGACGTAGCCATCGAAGCCGCTTGGGCAGACCAGTCCATCCAGATGGCGGCGGAGATGGCGCGACTAGGCGGGCGACTTGTCCTGGTGGGCATCCCCAGCGACGACAACCTCCAGCTTACCCATTCCACCGCGCGGCGCAAGGGGCTGACGATCCGCATGTCGCGGCGCATGAAGCACGTCTACCCGCGCGCCATCAAGCTCGTGGAGACGGGCATGGTCAACCTGGACAGCCTGATCAGCCACCGCTTCCCGCTGGAGAAGACGCCGGAAGCGTTCGCCCTCAACGACGCCTACGCCGACAACGTCGTCAAGATCATCATCGACATCGGCAAATAGCACGAACAAAAGAAAAAGGGCGGGCGCAAGGCCCGCCCCGTATGCCCGCAAAAGACGCCCCTACGCGCCGTTGATCCCGACGAAAAAGTCGTCCCACGGGAAGGCGACCGGCGCATCGTTGCACACGATGCGGATCATGGCGCGCAGCAGCGGCAGCCGCGCCGCGTCCAGCTTGCCGTCCATCACCATCTGCTCGACCGTGGGGCCGATCGCCAGCGCCAACTCCGCGCCCTCGATCGTCACGTCGGGCATGTGTTGCGTCTTGGCGTCGATGTAGGCCATGCCCAGGCCGAGCAGGCGGCCCATGCGTCCGTTGCGCCCGCCCATGCTCGTCACATACAGGTCCCCGGCCCCCGGCAGCGAAAAGACGCTCTCGCGCCGCCCGCCGGCATGGTCCACCAAATACGCGATCTCCCACAGCCCCTGAGCAAAAAGCCCCGCCGCCAGGTTATACATCACGTAGTCGTTCGTCGCGCCTTCCTTCTCCAGCAGACCGCCCACGATGCCGACAGCCAGGGCATAGACGTTCTTCATGGCGACGCAGACCTCTACGCCCACGAAGTCCGTATTGGTCCAGACATGATAGCGCGGCGTGCGCAACATGCTCGCCAGGCGCTCCAGGAGCGCGGCGTCGTTGCCCGTCACCACCACGCAGGTCTGATGGCGCACAGCCACTTCCCCGGCAATGGACGGCCCGCCGACAGCGGCGATGCGCACGCGGTCGCGCAGGCGATCCGGCAAGCCGCCGCGCAGCACGTCCGGCAAAATGCGCAAACGCTCGCCGTCCCCCTCCAGCCCCTTGGTCAGCATCAGCACCGGCGTCTCAGGGCGCAGCGTTGCACCGAGCATGCCGGCGGCCCAATCGACGCCCAGCGAGTTCACGCCCACCACGACCAGGTCTGCGTCCTGCGTCGCCTCGCCCAACCGGTCGTAAGTATAAGGGACGACCGTCTCCGGCAGGCGCACCTTCAGCCGCGGGTGCACGCCGCTCTCGTGCACCTCCTCGATGATGTCGCCGTCCAAATGGGTGCCGACCAGCCGGACCTGATGGCCGTTGTCAGAGAGGGGCACGCTGAAGGCGCTGCCCATGAGGCCCGCGCCCAAAATCACGATGTTTGCCATAGCTTATCCTCTTGTCGTGGTCGACTGCGGAGAGTCGATCCAGCGGTTTGTTCAATGAGTCTATTATGCCATCTGCCGGGAATTCCCGGCAGGCCGGTTGCTTGACGGGGAAATTCTACGCGGCCAGGGAGGACGAGACCGCTTCTGCGCCGGGCTCTGCGGCAGACCGCGCTGCCGGTTGCGCCAGCGCCGCGCTGCTCACCAGCACCAGGGCGATCCAGATCAGGTTCGACAAAAACAAGTGCAGAAGTTGAATCGGGACGGGAGCTTTCAACGCCACGTTGACCGCGCCCAGAATCAACTGCGCCACGTACAGCGCGCCGATCGCCCACGCCAGCCGCCGCACCTGTTGCGTCCGACGACGCTTTACCGCAGCCAGCGCCGTGATCGCGACCAACCCGCCCGCCACAAAAGCCAGGATGGGATGGTAGATGCGCAGCGCCACCAACTGGGCCACAATGGGCGAGTCCTCCGGCGAGATGCCGGCCGTAAAGACCAGCGTATCGCCCAGCGCGGTCACCCCGCCGCTCGCGCCCAGAACCAACATGCCCAGCAGACCGGGCGCGACCAGCCACGCGGCTGCGCCCTGGCCGCGCAGCCTGGGGCGCGGGTTGCCTGCCGCCAGCCACGCCGTCAAGGCAAGAAAGGCCAACAGGATAAAGGTGTTCACCAAGTGGCCCGCCATCCAGTAGGCGCGCGCCACCGACACATTGGATGCCGTATACTCCAACAGCACCAACCCCGCGCCGACCAGCGCCTCGACGACCATAAACGCCATGCTCCAGCCTGCCGCCCAGCGCGCGCCGTGTCCCTTGGGGAAGGCGCGCCGCGCCCAAATCAGCAGCGCTACGACTGCGATCAGCGCCAGACCGCTCGTCAGGCGGTGCGACAGCTCGATCAGCGTCTCAACCGCCGGCTCGCGCGGGATGACCTGCCCGTTGCACAGCGGCCAATGACTGCCGCACCCCGCGCCGGAACCGGTGGCGCGCACGAACGCACCCCACAGAATGACGCCCAGGTTGATCGCCAACACGCCCCAGGCATAGCGTGCAAAGCCCTTATGTTCCGCCATACTTAGCCTCTCCCGGTGCGAGGGACGATCACCCTAACCACACGTCGCCCGCTTCCGCTCCCGAACCAGTCAGCCCGCATCGGCGTCTTCCGGATGCGCAGCCAACTGCCGGATGCGCGACATGCCCGTCGTCAGAATTCGGTGCAACTCATCCGCCGTGCGCCGGTAATCCGCCGTCGTGCCCGCTACGGGATCATGAACTTCGTCGTTCATGCCGGCCATCTCGCTGATCAGATAGACGCGGCCGGCGATCTCCGGGAACTCGTGGATGAGCGCTTCCCGATGCCCCTTTTCCATGACCAGCACAAGGTTGAACGACTCGACGGCGCACTCCTCAATCGGCTGGGAAACGTGCGCGCCGATGTCGATGCCGCGTTCGGCCATCACCGCTTCCGTCCTGGGCATAGGGGGCAGCCCCGCCACAGCCCATGTACCGGCGGACTCGATGCGCCAGGCGTCGCCCCGGCTACTATCCGCTGCAACCAGTTCCCGTAGCAGCGCTTCCGCCATCGGCGACCGTACCCGGTTGGCCGTACACACCATCAACACCGAACGCTCTTGTCCTGCCAATTCGCTCGCTCCTTTTCGCAGACGGCCCAAACACACGCCGCCCAGTTCAGCCCGGTGCGTTCATGTAACCGGGACCAACTGCGCCGTCGGCATCATCGCGTACCGTGACTGTTCGGGCGCGTATTCCGGCGCCAGCACGCGCAACCGCCCCACCACCTGATCCGCCTCATTCGTTCGGGCGGCGCCCAGCAGTTGATCCACTGCGGCGTTGAAGTCCTCCGGCAGATTGTGCCATCCATTCTTTGCCATAAAAATCTGGTCATGGCCGGTGCGCGCGTACTTCTCCTCCGCCAAGAACATCTCCTCGAACAGCTTTTCGCCCGGACGCAGCCCAGTATACACAATATCGATGTCGCGTCCGATTTCCAACCCGGACAGACGAATCAGGTCGGTCGCCAAATCGACGATCCGGATCGGTTCGCCCATGTCAAGCATAAACAACTCGCCGCCCCGACCCAACACGGAAGCCTGCAAGAGCAGTTGCACCGCCTCCGGGATAGTCATAAAGTAGCGCTTGACATCCGGGTGCGTGATGGTGACCGGCCCGCCTGCCGCGATCTGTTGCTGGAAGGTGGGCACGACGCTGCCCCGGCTGCCCAGCACATTGCCGAAGCGCACCGTCACATAGGCGCGGCCGCTGCGCCATGCCGCCTGCTGCACCAGCAACTCGGCCACGCGCTTCGTCGCCCCCATCACGCTGGAAGGATTCACAGCCTTGTCGGTGGAAACCATCACGAAACGCTCTACGCCGGCTTCTTGCGCCGCCGCCAGTAGATTGCGCGTCCCCCCCACGTTGTTCAAGACCGCCTCGGCCGGATTCGTTTCCATAAGCGGGACATGTTTGTGCGCGGCCGCGTGAAACACGATGTCAGGCCGGAACTCCGCCATCACAGATCGCATCTGCTCGACCGAGCGAATATCCGCGATCACAGGCGCAAGCTTGGCGAGAATAACACTTTGTTCTGCGGAATGCATCTGAATTTGAAGCAATTCCTGATAAATGGCAAAGATCGAGTTCTCGCCGTGCCCGAGCAGCATAAGCGTGTCAGGGCCGTACCGTTGCACCTGGCGCGCCAATTCCCCGCCGATGGAGCCGCCGGCCCCGGTGATAAGAACGCGCTTCCCCGCGATCAGGCGGTTCACAGCCGCCATATCCGTCTCAATCGGTTCGCGGCGCAACAAGTCGTCGATGCGCACGGCGCGCACCTGGCTCACCCTAACCCGGCCGTTGAGCAGTTCCGACATGCCCGGCACGATGCGCATTTGCACTTTGGCTTCCTCGCACAACTGCACGACATCGCGGATTGCCTTGCCCGACGCGGTGGGCATGGCGATGATCACCTGGCGCACATCCAGTTCGCTCACGAGCCGGCCAATCGCGTCTCTGCCGCCCAAAACAGGCGCGCCGTGGATCACCACATGGTGTTTTTGCGGGTCATCGTCAAGAAAGCCGGCCACGCGCAAGCCAAGCTGCGGGTTCTGTTGGATCTCGCGGATCATGGCTGCGCCTGTGTCGCCCGCCCCCATTATCAACACCGGCTCTGCCCGACTCGCCTCGTGTCCAAAAAGCGACGACCGGCGCGAGCGGATGCGAACCGACAGGCGCGGCGCCGCCGTCATAATCAAGCCGGCCAGGAGCAGAATGAAGGGAATCGAGCGCGGGATTGGCAGGCGACCGGTCAGCGCATACCCCGCGCCGGCGACGATAGCCGAAGCCGTCAGCGCAGCCGTCGTAAAAGCGCCGGTCAGCAGCAACAATTCGTCGACCGACGCATAGCGCCAGAAACGCGAATAGACTCCCGCCCAGCGGAACACTGCCGGCGTGACCGCGGTTGCGCACACGGCCAGCGCGATCATGCCGGGCCACCAACGCGAGGCAGGGCCAAACGATTCCAGCCGCAACACATAGCTCGCGTACACCGCGATCGGCAACAACAGCAGGTCGAGGATAAAGAAATGGCGGTTGCGCAATCGGTGCATGTTACCTCAAACTCTCACTGCTCAGGCGTCTAGGTACGATGCCGCGAATTCTTGGGATAACTGTCACCCTGAACGAAGCGAAGGGTCTCGACGTCAATCCCTAGAAACTAGGGGAAATGTAATTGGCCCCGTTCCACCAGCGGAGAAGCAGATGCAAACACGCCGGCGACGCGTTCCAACTCCGCTTCGGTCAGGTTCGACCCCGACGGCAAACACAACCCGCGTTCAAATAGGCGCTCGGCATTGCGGCCGCCCACCGCCTCGCACCCGGCAAAGACAGGCTGCTGGTGCATGGGCTTCCACACCGGCCGCGACTCAATGTCGGCATCTTCGAGCGCTAACCGCACCTGCTCCCGGTCCGCGCCGAAAAGCGCCGGATCAATCGTCGCCACGGTGAGCCAGCACGTCGAGTGCGACCAGGGCGCTTCCGGCATGAACTCGACGCCGGGCAGGCCGCCCAATGCCTGGCGATAGTAGGCGAAGTTGCGTCGCTTGGCCGCAACGCGGTCGGCCAGCGCCGTCAACTGGCCGCGACCAATCGCAGCCAGCACGCTGCTCATGCGGTAGTTGTAGCCGATTTCGGCGTGCTGGTAGTGGACGGCAGGTTCTCGCGCTTGCGCGGCGAGCTTGCGCGCCCGTGCGATCAACGCCTCGTCATTCGAGACCAACATGCCGCCGCCCGTTGTCGTGATAATCTTGTTGCCGTTGAAGGAGTAGATGCCGCACAGCCCGAAACAGCCCGGCGGCTGTCCGCGGTAACGTGCGCCCAGCGCCTCCGCCGCATCTTCGATCAAGGCCACGCCATAGCGGTCGCACAGGTCGACCACGGCGTCGATGTCGGCGCACTGGCCGTACAAATGCACCAGGATGACGGCTTTGGGCAGGCGGTTGGCTTTCGCTCGTGCGGCCAACGCATCCGCCAGCAAAGCCGGGTCCATATTCCACGAGACAAGTTCGCTGTCGATAAAGATCGGTCGGGCGCCCGTATACACAATCGGAAAGACGCTGCCGGCAAAGGTCAGGGTGGAAACCATCACCTCGTCGCCCGGACCGACGCCCGCCAAGATGAGGGCTAGGTGCAGAGCGGCAGTGCCCGACGCCACGGCCAGCGCATGACGGGCGCCGATTTCCGCGGCAAACTCCGCCTCGAAGGCCTCCACCTGAGGCCCCAGCGGCGCAAGCCAGTTGCTTTCGAACGCTTGGCGGATAAACTCTTGTTCCCGGCCCGACATATGCGGCGGGGAGAGGTAAATGCGTTTACTCAAGAATATCGTCGCAGTCTTCGGCGTAGGGAAACCATGATATCGTTCGCCATATGGCGCCAGCGGCGCAGATAAGCGGCGGGCAGATCGGCGGCGCCGGCCAACCCATACCGCGTGCGCATGTAGTCGGGCGGCGGCGCCACAATGCGGATTACGGTGCGCATCCGGTCATGCCACCCCATTGCGGCGAGATCGTGCGCGACGATCTCGCTTGTCGTTCTGCGGGTTTGCCGCCGCGTCACATGCGCAACTTCCTCCCCTGCGGGCCGTCCGGCGGTCAATTCGGACAACAGATCCTCCGGCAGCGGCGTCGCAAAATAAGATTGGGCCAGGCGCAACGCTCGCTCAACTGCATACGTCCACCGCAGCCGCACCGCGCCCTGCACCAGCAAGCCCCAGTCCATGCTCGGCGTCTGTGCGATCAGCGCGTGCAGGTCATAGTAGCGCAGCAACCTCAGGTCCGCTTCGCCATGCTGCAACACGGCGTGGCCGCACAGATAGAGAAGGTGCGCTTCCGGGCGGAGTGCATAGAACTGCCGCCCATCGCGCTCTATCTCGATTCTATGATGCCAGAACCAAGACAGATCTTCAACGGTCAAAATCCTGTCGAAATCGCCCAACAGGCGAAAATGCAGTTCGAGCTTGAGCGGTCGCAGCGTCCGGCTGGCGAGGTGATAGTGGTGCTTCAGCCCCTCGCGACCGTCGAAAAGCTGCGGCGACTCCTGGGCATATCCAAGCTGTTGCGCAACGGCGAGCGCCTCCTGGCGTTGCGCATAAGGCACAAGCGCGTCCACATCCGCCATAGGCCGCAGTTCCGGCGAAGGGTAGACCGACTGCGCCAGCACAATACCTTTGAGCCAAATGCAGGGAATGCCCGCCGATTCCAGCGCGGCCTGCATCTGCGCCTGCGCGGCCGTGGCGAGCATATAATGGACCGCGGTTCGGGTGCGCTCCTCTGCCAGGGGGGCCAACACGGCATAGTCTGCCGGGCGAATGCCTTGCTGTTGCAGGCGCCACAGCAAAAGCGGGCCAAGCCCGTGGGCGGCTGCTGCGTGCACCAGATCGCGCCAAAGGCTTTCTCGCTGCGCATCCGGCCCGCCAATCGCCGTTGCCGCGACTTGGCCGGACGTCAATCCGGCCAGCGTGTGCAGAAGGTCAACCTGCGGAGAGGCCATCGTATGCTTCACCAGGGGCGAATTCCGTACTCCGCCCAATAGAAGCCGAGCTTAAGCAGTTCGTTGAACACGAAGACCAGGCCGTGCTCATTGCTCCACCAGCGCGCAGGGTCATAATAGGCGTCGTCGGGCGCGCCGGCGTAGAGCGCCACGTCCGGCATCAGCGAGCGCATGGTGACAAGCGACCGGCGCGTGTGGAAGCGGTCAGTCACCAGCACAATCGACCGCCAGCCGCGCTCATCCGCCAACTGCGCCAGGTTACGCGCCTCGTCATACGTGCTTTGCGCCTCGCCCGCCAGGATGAGCGCATCCTCGCCCAGGCCAAGCTGCTTGGCCGCCTCGACGGATAATTCTGTGGAAGTGCAGGCAATGCCCACGTCAAGCAGCGTTCCCCCGCTCATCACCACGAACGGGGTCAGCCCTTCTTTGTACAGGGAGACGGCATGCGCTGTACGCATAAAGCGCTGCCCTTCGCCGCCCATGACGAACGCCGCGTCGACAGCCTGCGCCTCTTGCGTCACGTCGAGGAAGCGGCCCAAATTGACCAGCGCCAACCACGCGCCGAGCAACACGACAACAGCGGCGCCCCCGAGCGAGACCAAACACCCCTTACACGACATGCAATAACTCCAAATCCAGAGCGATGAGCGCTACAATTGGCCAATGACCCGCGCCGGCACGCCTACGGCCACGGCGCGGTCAGGCAAATTCCTCGTGACGACCGCGCCGGCTCCCACTACGCACCACTCGCCCACGGTGACGCCGGGCAGAACCACCGCGCCGATCCCGATCAGCGCGCCGCGGCCCACGGTCGCCTCGCCGCCCAGACACGCGCCCGGCGCGATGTGCGCGTGATCGCCGATGCGGCAGTGATGCTCGACCACGCAGCCGGTGTTGAGGATGGCGTTGACGCCGACACGCGCGCATGCGTTGACCACGGCGCGCGCGCAGACGACGGTCCCCGCGCCCAGCGTGACGTCGCGAGCGAGAATCGCCGCCGGATGAACGGCCGAAACGCCGCGCTCCCCGCGCGCAGCAAGGCGCGCATGAAGGCGAGCGTAGAGCGCGTGGCGCGTCGCGTTGTCGCCGATCGCCACGATGACGGCGTCATGTTCGATGTCGTCGACGGCGGCGACGCTCCCCAAAACGGGCAGCTCCAGCCGGGTCTGCCCTGCCAGCGCTGCGTCGTCGTCCACATAGCCGATAGGCGTTACAGGCCCGCCGCTCTCGGACGCGGCCAGCAACAGGTCTGCAACGACCTGGCCGTGCCCGCCCGCGCCGACGATCAAAATGCGCAGACTGTGCGCGGACGGCTCAGCCATCGGGCGGCCCCTGGTATTCCTCGACCGTGGCCGCGCCCGGCTGGTTGATCCCCCGGCGCAGGGCTACAAGCGCGACAGTCCGCGCCAGGATCGTCAAGTCCAGCCGCAGCGACACATGATCGACGTACCAAACGTCATGCTCGAACTTCTGCTCCCATGTCAGGGCATTGCGCCCGTTGACCTGCGCCCAACCGGTGATGCCCGGCCGCACTTCGTGACGCCGCATCTGCGCCGGCGTATAGCGCTCCAGATAGTGCATCAACAGAGGGCGCGGCCCGACCAGGCTCATGTCCCCGCGCAGCACGTTGAGCAGTTCCGGCAGTTCGTCCAAACTCGTGGCGCGCAACCAGCGTCCGAAACGCGTCAGACGCTCGCCGTCCGGCAGCAGGTTGCCCGCCGCATCGCGGCCGTCGGTCATCGTGCGGAATTTGTAGAGCGTGAACGGCGCGCCGTGCAACCCGGGTCGCGACTGGCTGAAAAGCACGGGGCGGCCCAGCTTCCAGCGCACGACCAGCGCCACGGCGCCGATTACGGGCGACAACAGCAACAGCGCCGCGCCCGCCGCCGCCAGGTCGAATAACCGCTTGCCGTATCGCGCATAGACGCTCTGTCGAGCCATGCCGTCTTTAGCCCCGCGTAAACCATTCCACCGTACGCCGCAGCCCCTCGTCAAAGGCGACGACGGGTTCGTAGCCCAACAACTCTCGCGCCAGCGAGATATCCGCCTGCGAGTGCGGCACATCGCCGGGTCGCGGCTCCGTATGTTCGACCCGCGGCGCCCTCCCGGTGTGCGCGGCCAGGCGGTCGATCAACGCCAGCAGGCTGTGCCGCTCCCCGCACGCCACGTTGACGGCCGCGCCCGCCGCATTAGGCGCGCGGCAGGCCAACAGGTTGGCGGCGACGACATTCTCCACGTAGGTAAAATCGCGGCTCTGCGCGCCGTCGCCGTGAACGGTCAGCGGCTCGCCGTCCAGCAAAGCCCGGATGAACTTGGGGATCACCGCGGCGTATTGCGAGTTCGGGTCCTGGCGCGGCCCAAAGACGTTGAAATAGCGCAGCGCCACCGTCTCTAGGCCGTAGACTTGCCGGAATGCCTGGCCGTACTGCTCGGCGGAGAGCTTGGACACAGCGTAGGGCGACAGCGGCTGCGGGCGCATATCTTCCCGCTTGGGCATCGCCGGGTTGTCGCCGTAGACCGACGACGACGAGGCCGTCACCACCCGCTTCACCCCGGCGGCGCGCGCCGCGTGCAGCACGTTAACCGTGCCCAACACGTTGACCTCGGTCGTGGTGATCGGGTCGCGCACCGAACGCGGCACCGAAGGCAGCGCCGCCTGGTGCAGCACGAAGTCCACGCCCGCCATTGCCTCAAGCACGACATGATAGCTGCGGATGTCGCCCTCGACCACCTCGATCCGCGCGGCGATGCCGGCCAGGTTAGCGGCGGAGCCGGTCGAGAAGTTGTCCAGCACGCGCACTTGCTCGCCCTGGCTGACCAGCGCTTCCGCCAGATGGCTGCTGATGAAGCCGGCCCCGCCCGTCACCAAGTACCGCGCCATCGCTCGCCCTCCCCTTCCCATGACAGCCCATGTGAGACAGCGCCCGGCGCAGACCGGCCCAACTTGGCCTCGACCAGGCGTGCGTACTCGCGCTGCACGCGCGCAAAGACGCGGCGCTCGTCGAATTCGACCTGGGCCAGCTCGTGTGCATTGGCCCCCAGGCGGCGCGCCAAGTCCGGGTTGTGCAGCAGCACGCCGATGGCGTCGGCCAACGCAGCCGCGTCGCCCAAAGGCGTCAGGAAGCCGGTTTCGCCGTGGCGCACCGTCTCGCGACAGCCGCGGATATCCGTCACGACGCAGGGCACGCCCATGGCCGCCGCCTCCATCGGTGAGCGCGGAAAGCCCTCGCGGTGCGACGGCAGCGCAAAGACATCCATCAGCGCATACATCTCCGGCATGTCCTGGCGCATCCCGGCGAAGATACACGCCTGCGCTATCCCATAGCCGGCGGCGATGGCCGGCGTGAGCGCGTCGGGCTTCTCATAGTCGACCGGCCCTACGATCAGAAACTTGGCGTCCGGCCGCGTGCGCAGTACGATGCGCGCCGCCGCCAGCAGTTCGTGGACGCCCTTCTCCGCCACCAGCCGCCCCACGAAGCCCACGACCGGCTGCCCTGCCTCAAGCCCCAACTCGCGACGAACGCCGTCAAGCGCGCTCGCATCGACCTTAGCCCGGTCAAAGCGCTCCAGGTCGATGCCGTTGCCCAGCCGCCTGATCTTCTCCGGCTTGGCGATGCCCTCCGCCAGCGCGGTCTCGATGTCTTCCGGGTTTTGCGAGAGGATCACGTCTGAGCAAGCCGCCGCGACCTTCTCCGTTGCGATATAGAACCGGCGCCAGGCTTGGGGCATGCCGTCGTGAAAATAGAAGCCGTGCAACGTATTGACGACGATGGGCACGCCCGCCAGCCGCGCCGCCAACTGCCCCAGCAGCCCCGGCTTAGGGTTGTGCGTATGCACAATGTCGAAACGTTCGCGGCGCATGATCCGCACCAGCCGGGCAAGCGAAAGCGCATCTTGGGCAGGCGTGAAGTTGCGCGTCATCTCCACGGGGATGTGGCGAATGCCGGCTGCCTGCACCGCCGGCGCATGCGGCCCCGCAGCCGAGATGCCCGTCACCGCGTAGCCGGCCTCTTGCAGGCTGCGCAATTGGTTGAGCAGCAGGAGCCGCAGCGATAAGTCGATTGTCGTGATGTGGGCTACCTTGATGGCGCTCGCCTTACTGCGATCCATGCCTCTCACTGCGTTCTGTGATGTTTGCTGCCCCCGTCGCGCCGAACAGTCGCGCGTACACTTCGGTCACGCGGGCCAGCGCTTGCCGGTGCGCTTCAATGTCAGCCGGGCTGGGTGAATCGGACCGTCGCTGCACCAAGCGCGCTTCCACACCCACGGCGAAGGCCAGGCGATAGGCCGCCAGTTTCAAAAGCGTCTCCCCCACGCGCAGCGCACTCATCGCCGGAAAGCGCCGCCGGTATGACCAGAACATGCGCATGCGCTGGCCATAAGCGTCGAGCGTCTCCGCCCGCGAGATCGAGCGATACTCGCTGTAAGCATACAGCACGTCATGCAACACGCAGTAACGATGGGCTTGCAACACGCGCAACAAAAAGTCGGCGTCTTCCGAGCGACGCAGGCTGCGACTGTAACCGTGCCGCTTTGCGATCTCCATGCGCACCATGGACGCGGCATGGGCGAGCGGCGGCGAGCTTAGGCGGGCGAGCGGATC
>CAZYSJ010000066.1:0-7726 GCA_964649875.1 uncultured Caldilineaceae bacterium | reverse complement strand
CCCTGGTTCTGCGCCAGCCGGATGAGCCGGACGCGCCCATCGCCCAACGCCTCGACCACGCGCTCCGGGCGGTCCGCCGAACCGTCGTCGACGACGATACACTCCCATTCCGCGTAGGTCTGGGCGACCAACGAGGCGAGCGCCCAGGGCAGCGTCGCCGCCGCGTTATAACAGGGCATCACCACCGACACCAGGGGCAGACCGCTCATGGCCGTCTGAACCGCGCGGCCACACCGGCCGCGGCGTGTAACGCGGCGTAGACGCGCTCCTCGCCGGCCAGCCAGCCGGCCAGCTTCGCCCGGAAGAAGAGCCAGCCGTCGCTGCGCCGGATAGGGATGCGCGGGATGGCGTACCGGTCAAAGGCGCGCGGCATGGCGCAGCGTCCGCCGCCCGCAGCAGCCGTAGCATAATAGCGAGCCGCCAGATCGCGCACAGACGCGTCCCACACCGCGCGCGGATAGGCGAAGTGGCGCGGCCGCAACCCCAATCGCCGGTCGAAAAGCTCCAGGGGCGCGGCCAACTCCTCCTCAACGCGCGATGCCGGCTGCCCGACCAGCACCGGATGCGTATGCGTATGCGCGCCCAGCGTCACCAGCCCCGAAGTCGCCATCTCGCCGAGCATCTCCCACGTGACCGCAGGCGTTTGCGCGCCCGGCGCGGCCAAAAGCGGATACGCGACCTGCTCCTCCACGAAGCCGGTCGTCACGAATAGCAGCGCAGGCAGGGCATATTCTTGCAACAAGGGGAAAACACGCGTGTAAAAGTCAGCATAGCCGTCGTCGAAAGTCAGCACGAACGCGGGGCCGTTCTCCGCCGCGCCGCCCAGCAGGCGTTCTACGGCCTGCTCATAGCCGATCACGCGGCCCGTCCCGGCCAGAAACGCAAGCTGTCGAGCAAATAGGCCGGCGTCCAGGTCCAACTCAAGCGGCAAGGCGCCGTCAACCCGGTGGTAAATCAGAAAGGCGACGTTGCCGTCCGCGGCGTGCGATGCGCCAAAAGCCTGGCGCACCGCGCCGCCGATCGCCAAAGGGACCTTCAACCCGCTGCGCGCCCACTGCATCATACAAACAGCATCCACAGGAAGGGCAGCGCCATCACCCGCTGCCGGGCGATGATGCCGAAGTTGCCGATCGAGGTCAACGCCAACAGCGTTATCACGCTGTAGAAGAGTGCGAACGCGGCAAAGGGGTCACTGCGTAATGAGCGGAGTTTCGTCAAGAAAACGCCTCGCTGCACCCAACAGAACAGCAGCCACACCACCGTCTCCAGCGAGGTGAACAGCGCTTGGATATTGTGCGCTTCCCAGGGAAAAGGGCGCGCCAGTGCCGTGACGAAGCCGGTCACAGCGCCGAGCGGCGTAAACACGGACACGGTCGCATAGCGTGATCCGCCGATCGTCGTCCGATCTTGCTGCTCCGCGTAGAATTCCTCGACGGCCTCCAGCGAAAGCTCCTCCAGCTTGAGGAATTCCGCGCCGGACTGGACGAGATAGAACCCCAGGGCGATCACGACGACGGCCCCGACCAGCCAGACCGCCGCCGAGCGCACTGCACGCGTGGCGTAGAGAAAATAGGCCCCCGCCAGGCTCACGCCCAAGAAGGCGGCAATGTGCGGCCTCACCACGTTGACGAGCAACAGCCCGCCCGCCACGATCAGCAGCCCGCCAAAGTTATGGCGGCGCACAAAGCTCACCCACCCCCAGGCCACCAGCCCCGAACAGAAAAAGACCCACGCATCCTTGCCCAGGCTGGACGGCCAGAACAAGATCGAGGGCAGAAAAAAAACGAACGCGGTATACGCCACAGCGGATTTTTCCGGCGACGCCATGCGCACCGAGCGATAGAACAAGACGCTGCCTGCGAAGGCAAGCCCCGCGAAGAAAAGAAAGCTCCCGGCCATGCTCGCCGGCATAAATGAATAGAGCACGCCGGTCAGGATCGCCATGCGCGTCGACCCCTCGCCGCGGAACACGTACCACTCCAGGATAGAGAAATCGAAATCCCGAAAATACGGCGCAAGCAGGATGCCCTCGGCATGGTATGCAGGCGCGTCCGCCGCCATGTCATACACATCGACCACGGTCCAATAGCGGACGAGGCTGCTAAGCAGTTTGACGATCAACGCCAGCGCGAAAAAGGAACCGGCAAAGGTCGGGCTAACCGGCTTGATGCCGCGCCGGTAGAGCGCTATGGCTAGCCCCAAAATCACGGCCAGATATAAATAGATGGCGGGCCACTCCGACACCGGCACGACGACGATCAGCGCCAACATCAGAAATACGGCGCCGATCATCGCGGCGGGTGCGTAGGGTCGTTCAACCATCGTCCTTACTCTCGCCTCCGTATTGGGCCCAGTCCTAGAAGATCTCCAGATCGCCAAGCGTCATATCCCACGCGGCGGGCGCAGCGGGATCGACCGGCAGTTCGGCCAGGGGACGCACTGCGAAAGTCATGCCCCGTTTGGGCAGCCGGAAAAACCCGGTCCGTTGCAGACTCTCCAACTCCGTGGTCCCGCGTGCAAAGTGCGCTGCGATATAGTCCGCCCGCGTATGGGCGATCAGTCTGCGCGCCAAGCGCCGCCCCAGTTCACGCGCCGGTTCGGCGAGCGCCATTTCGCACAACACCGCCTCCTGCCAGCCGGCGCGCACATTGGGCCGCAGCACGGCAAAGCCCGCCAAGATGCTGTTGGCCTGGCCCGGCATCCATACCGGGCACACCCAGTAGGTCACGTGTGGGTGGCGGCCATAGCGCCATGAATAGTACGCTTGCGAGCGCTCTGTGCGCAAGCCGGCGGGTCTGCGTCGCTGTTCCCATGTCTCGGCCAGTTCAAACGCCTGGGCTGCATGCCGTTTGACGAACTCCGTCCACGGCAGGATGGCTTCTTCGTCGAAGAATTCGTCCATCTTACCGGCGTTCGGCGCCACAGGCCGGACGCGCCGCAACGCCATGCGCAGCGGCCGTAACGGGCGCAGATAGATCGGCCGGCTGTCCACCGCTTGCCAGCCCATCTTCAGATAGCCGGGCAGGCTATAGGCATTGGGCGTATTGAAAATCAGGCGCGTCCCATCCGCCGTCAGGTCGGCGATCGCCTGCTGTGTAAGCCGGGCAAACAGCCCCCTGCGCCGATGGTCGGGGTGCGTGGCCGTATCCACCGCGCGCGCCGCGCGCACGGTCTCGCCGTCGGACGCACGAAAACGCCAGCGCAGCAACATACGCACCGCAGCCGCATGTCGGCCTTCGCCAGAGGCAGCCCCGTCCAGGGCGACGATGCCGTAGGAGCGACCGAAGGGATTCTCCCTGTGTTTCCACTGCCAAAACGCCTCAGTCTTGGCGACTGCGCCGCCCGCGCCAAGCGAAGTCCGCGCCAGATCCAGCAGCATCGGGACGGATTCATCCGTCCACTCCACAACCGAGAAATCGTTCATGGCTGCTCACCCAGCAATTCAAGGTAGATCGCTTCGACAGCGCGCACGCGCCGGCGCGTGTGGTAGCGCTCTGCGATCTTCTCGGCCCCGCGGGCGCCCATCGCCGCCGCTTCGTTGGGGTTCGACAAAAGCGTAATGACGTGTTCGGCCAAACGGTCCACGTCGCCCACCGCGGCGAGCAGCCCTTCCCGGCCCGGCTCAATAACCTCCGGGATGCCGCCCGCCGCGGTCGACGCCACCGGCTTGCCCAACGCCATCGCCTCCAGCATCGCCAGGGGCAGGCCCTCATATTCCGACGTCATCAAATAGACATCCATCAGCCCCATCAGCCGGCGACCGTCCGCCCGAAAACCGGCCAGTCGCACCCGCTTTTCCAGGCCAAGTTGCGCCACAACAGCGCGCACCGCGGGCATTTCCGGCCCATCGCCTGCCAGCAAAAAGAGCGCGTCCTCGCGTACAGCCGCCACCCGCTGCGCGACGGACAGCCAATCGCCCAGCCGCTTCTGTTTGCGAAAGACCGCCACCGTGCCGACCACCGGCCTGCCTTCCGGCAGATCGAGTTCGCGACGCAGGTCGTCCAGGCCGCTCGCCTCGGCGCGCACCGCCTCTACGGGCACGCCGTTGAGCAACGTGCGCACGCTTGTACGCCGCGCCATGCCGTTGCGCCGGATGGACGCGGCCACCTCGTCGGACACGGCCAAGACGACGTCATTCCACGGGTAGGTCACCCGGTTGGCCCAGCGCGTCAGCGGGTGATAGCGCTCCTGCACATTGTGCTCGGTATAGACGACCGGCAGACGACGGGCGCGGCCTGCCAGCCGGGCCATGATGCCCGCGGCCGGCAGATCGGCGTGGATCAGATCGAAACGCTCTTGGCGCTGGAGCAAAAGCAGTCGCCGCAACGCAAGCGGCATGAGACTCGCCGCTCGCCACGAATTTGGCGCGGAAACCGCGGGCGCGGCGTCATCCGCAAGAGCCGCTGACGGCAGCGCCCCGCCCAGACAGGTAACGGGCACGCCGGCTTCGATGAAGCGCGGGACGAGGGCGTCCTTCCACGGCATCATATAGACGAAGCGGTAGGCGAAGCGAGTGCGATCCAAATACTGCAGTGAGTCCGCCAGGAGCCGTTCCGCGCCGCCAAGGCCGAGGCCTTTGATCACGACACAGATCCGAATGGGATGCGTGGGGGAACGCATCGTATAGCCTCCTAATGAGGTGTTGTGGACGGAAAATTACCCGACGTAAAGGCGCCTGAGCGCGTCAATGCAGGCCGACATTCTACTATACTCGATAAGGGTTTACGTGGCAATACGCTCGCGCGCAGCCGGGTACGTCCCAAAGTTCTGGCGCACTCGTCGCGCCGGTTTGTAGGTGCGCCATCCTTGGCGCACGAGCCCCGCATCCGGCGGCAAGGATGCCGCCTCTACACGGTGATAAGCCAAGAAATTGCGACAGACCCGCGAGAGGCTTCGTTCCGCTTCTCATGACACGGGCTAGAAACGGAGTTTCTTCTGTTTGTTGCGCTGCGCTATTGTTCAGCTCGCAGGCTCTCGATCAGTTGCTCGACCTGCGCACGGTCCGGCGCGTCGGGGACCAATTCCAACGACCGCTCCAGATCGCGGATGGCTTCGGGGTAGTTACCCGCTGCGTAGTGGACAAACCCGCGATTGTGGTACACATCCGCCGACTCAGGGTCCAGTTCTACAGCCCGATCGCAATCGCCAATCGCCTGCTCATAGTCGCCCAGTTCGGCGAACGTTAATCCGCGATTCATGTACGTTCGGGCGTTGTCCGGGTCCAGTTCAATCGCCTTGTCATAGTCGGCGATCGCCAGGTCGGGTTGGCCGCTGAGCGCATAAGCCAGCCCGCGATCGGCGTAGGCGGCGGCATAGCCGGGATCCAACTCGATCGCCGTCGTCCAGTCCTGGATAGCGCGCAGCCGGTTATCCAAATGTGCATGGGCCAGCCCGCGGCCGTAGAAGGCATCGGCGGCGGCTGGGTCAAGTTCGATGGCGCGGTTGAAATCGCCCACAGCCGGCAGGTAAGCGCCCATGTCCGTGCGCACGGCCCCGCGCAGCGCATAACTGGCGGCGACATCTGGAGCCAACACAATGGCCCGGTCGAGGTCTTGCAGCGCCTGTTGATTGCGGCCCAGTTCGGCGTTGGCTGCGCCCCGGTCGCGCAGCGCAGGGACCAACTCTGCGTTCAAGTCGAGCGCGCGATCAAAATCTTGAATCGCCTCTTCGTAGTCGCCTAGCGCCGCCAGCGCCGCACCCCGACCGTAGTAGGCGAGCGCGTCGTTTGCGTCCAGCGCCAGCGTCCGGCTAAACTGGTCCGCCGCCTGGGCATAGCGCTTGGCGAGATAGGAGAGGCGTCCGTATGCGGATAGAGTTACAGCGTCGCCGGCTTGAGGGGACGGCGGCTCGGACAATACGGCCTTGGCGACCTGATCACACGGCGCATCCAGCGTTACGTATAGCGGGTCGGCTGGAACCCAGCCTGCCTTGCCGTCGTCGGTGCGCAGATAGAGCCAGCGGCAATCGTCCCTCTCGCCCAGTGCCGCCGCCTGCTCATGGCGACGAAGCGCACTCGTCGACGCGTAGTCATAGCCGGGGCCGTCATAGACACGAAGGACGCCGGCCTGCACCACGGCGAGCGGCTGCTCGCCAGGATCGAGGGCGATTCCGGCCGGTGTAACGACACAACTGGACAGCGCCAACAGCGTCAATACCAGCCAACTCAGCGCTACAGCCCACGGCGCGGCGCGCCTGGAGCCTCTGTGCAGAAGCATTTCGCATCTCCTTTCTCACCTCGCCGCAATCCTGCATCTATTATACCAGAAAAACGGCCAACAATCGGCTATGAAATTTGATGCCGCCCGGCACGGCGCGGCTCCTCCACGCCCAAAAGTAATTGCAACGCACCCAGCGCAGCGATGATCATGGCGATGACCATCATGCCGCGATAGTCCATTACGGAGGCCAGCCATCCCCCGATCAGGGGAGCGACTACGATGACCGGCGCAAACAGCGTGTTGGTCAGCCCGATGTACGTCGGGCGATCCTCCGGCGCGCAGAACTCCAGGATGATGTTCAGGCCGGACGCAGAATCCGCGGCGAGATACGCGCCCAACAGGAAGAACGTCACAGCCAGCCACGCCACCGAGGGGGCGAGCAAGGCCGCCAAGGAGGCCAGCGCCAGCGCAAAAGCCGCAGCCGTCAGGACCCGCTTGTGCCCGCTGCGGTCTCCCCACAGCCCCCACACGAGGTTCATCACCGCCTGGCTGCCGATCAGCACGGCCGTCAAGGCGCCGATGCCCGTGGCGTCGATGACAAAGCGCTCGCGCCCATAGACGATAAAGAAGACCGAAGCCATCGCCCCGGCCTGCACCGTCATGCGGGCGATCAGAAAGGCGCGATAGTTGGGATTGTCGTGCAAGACGGCGGGCAGGCGACGCAGATAGCGCATGAACGGCGTGGGTTCTTTAGTCAACAGGCTCGGCGGCTCCCGGTTGAGCGCCAGGCCGACCCATGAGATGGTGACCATGACGAAGGCCAGCCCGAAAAGTACGACATAGTTTGCAGGATAGGCGAAATGTTTCAGCGTCCAGCCGACGAGCGCTGCGCCGGCAATGCCCATGCCCGCGCCGAGGCTGTGCCCCAAACCGGACCAAAGGCCGCGGCGGTGCACCGGGATCACCTTGGCGATCATGTCATACCAGGCCGGGTTGGCCGCACCCGCGCTGAACGTGGTCATGCCCAAGAATATGAAAAAAAGCGTAAGCGCCGCCAGCGGCGCACGCAGCGCCCACAGCCAAATCGTGACGGCGATCAGCAGATAAGGCAGTCGCTCGCCCAGATAGCCGAGCGTAACCACAAACGGCTTCTTGTAGCGCAGCCGCTCGGTATATTCGGCCGTCAGCAGTTGCGGCAAGTAAAAGCCTAGCCCGACTGTGGCGCCGATGAGGCCCACAGCCAGTTTGGAGTCGGTCAGCGAACTGACGAGAACGGGCATGACCGTCTCGCGCGAGACCAGGCTCATGCCCAGCATCATAAACGAGATGTCGAGCAGGTTGACGCCGAAGTTCCAGCCCGTATTGGCCCGGACAAAGACGTCGATCGCTTGCGGAGTGGAGAGATCGCCGGCGGCGGGACTGCCTGATTCGACGACGGGAGACGCCATGCCTGTAACTTTCTAGGGCGGATGAAACGAGCGGATGAATTTGCCGCGCCGATTTTCGCACATGCGCGGACAGCGTACTGCCAGAACTAGTCTAGCCTGCAACAGCGGAAACCGCAACGC
>CAZYSJ010000065.1:0-25835 GCA_964649875.1 uncultured Caldilineaceae bacterium | reverse complement strand
AGTGGATGGGTTTCAACGCCCTGGCCGCCTGGGAACACCCGGTCACGATGATCCTGACCGCCGCCGCTGCGCACGTCACGTCGAGCCGCGTCAAAAAGCAAGCGGCCTCGGCAGATAAGTTTCGCACTGCGACAATCGGCTATCTCGTCGCCGGCGTACTGCTGGCCTTGGGTGTAGCGCGCATTACGCATGTCATCTAGCGGCGACGCGACATGACGGCGAAGCACGCGATCGAGACAAGCCAACTCGCCAAGAGCTACCGTCTCTCCGGCGGAGAGACGGTTCAAGCCCTGCGCGGCATCGATCTATCAATCGAACAGGGTGAAATCTACGCCTTGCTTGGCCCTAACGGAGCGGGCAAGACCACGACCTTCGCCATCCTCACCACCTTGCTCGCGCCGACCGGCGGCAGCGCACGCGTGGCAGGCTACGATGTCGTGCGCCATCCGGCTCAGGTTCGCCGCGCCATCGGCGTCACCTTTCAAGAAGTCATTCTCGATCAAGAGCTGACAGGCCGCCAGATCCTCGATTTTCACGGGCAATTGTATGGACAGCCCAAGCCCGAACGAAGCGCTCGCATCGAGGAACTGGCGGATCTGGTCGAGCTGACAGCCGTACTCGACCGTAAAGCCGCCGGCTATTCGGGCGGTATGAAAAGACGCCTCGAACTGGCGCGCGGGCTGATGACCCGGCCGCAGATCCTTTTTCTCGACGAGCCAACCCAGGGACTCGACCCGCAGAACCGCGCCGGCATCTGGCGCTACATCCAACGCCTGCGCGGTGAGACCGGCCTCACGCTGCTGCTTACAACCCACTATATGGAGGAAGCTGACGCGCTCGCCGATCGCGTCGGCATCATCGACGGCGGCCAACTGGTTGTCGAAGGCGCACCCGCCGAACTCAAACGCGCCATGGGCGCCGACGTCGTCACCATCTCTGGTCGTGGCGATGCGCCCGCCTACCTGGAACTACTTGAAGCCGAGCCATACGTAACGCACACCGCCGAACACAGCCTTCCCCACTCGGCCGATCGCGACAAAGCCGGCGTCGAGTGCGACCAATGGCGGCTTCAGATCGGCGTGGACAGCGGCGACCGACGCCTCGCCCGCCTCCTTGCGCTTGCCGCCGAACCCGGCCTCCACATCAGCGAGGTCAGCGTCAGCCGGCCCAGTCTCGCCGACGTTTTTCTGGCCCACACGGGACGCGCCCTGCGCGACAGCTAAACGCGCCAAGCTGCATCGCCCCGCCAGTGTCACAAAACAACAAAAAAGGGGAGCGGCATCAACGCCGTTCCCCTTCTTCTCTAGCCTGCGCCGGGCGCGTTCCCGGCCTGCGTCAATCCTTCAGATCGGCGCGACCAAAGACTGCCACCACATTCTGACCGCCGAATCCAAACGCATTGACGATCACGCAGTCCGCATCTGTCTGCGCCGCGGTATTAGCGACAATCGGAATGTCGATCTCCGGATCCGGCGTGTAGTTGATCGTCGGCGGTATCTGGCCGTCGCGCAGCGTCAGAATCGCAGCCACCGCAGACTGCGCGCCCGCTGCGCCCAAGCCGTGCCCCAGCATACTCTTGACCGCCGTGACTTTCATCCCGTATACCAAATCGCCAAAGGCGCGCTTCAATGCTTTGGCCTCGCCGATATCGTTCAACACCGTCCCGGTGCCGTGTGCATACACCACATCGATGTCCTCGGCCTTAATGCCCGACGACTCGACTGCGCCCGTCAATGCCCGCGCCGCGCCGTCGCCGTCCGGGTCCGGCGCAGTAATGTGGAAAGCGTCGGCGGTAAGGCGGCCGCCTAACACTTCGGCATACACGCGTGCGCCGCGCGCCCGTACCGATTCTTCGCTCTCCAAAATAACCACACAAGCGCCCTCGCCGCTGACAAAACCGTCGCGGTCGATTGAGAATGGGCGACAGGCGCGCTCAGGATCATCGGTACGCATAGAAAGCGGCCCCATCCGCCCAAACGCAGACATAGTCAACATCGACATGGCGGACTCCGCCCCGCCCGCGATCATCACATCCGCCTCGCCGCGTTTAATGTAATGGTACCCTTCCAAAATCGAATAGTGGCCGCTGGCGCATGCCGCCGTACTCGTCATCACAGGACCGCGGGCGCCGGTCTCGATTGAAACAACGCAGCTCACTGCGTTGGCCATCGCATTCGGCACGACAAACGGGCCGACGCTGCGCCATCCCTTATCAACCATTTCGACGGTGGCATACTCGATAGCCGTAAAGCCGCCGCCGCCGGTCGCCATCATCACGCCCACCCGGTTCCAGTTATCCTGGCTGATGACAATTCCGGCATCTGCCAGCGCCTGTTTACTGGCCGCGATTGCAAACTGCGTTGAACGCGAGGTGCGCCGCGCCAGTTTGCGGTCCATGTATTCCTCCGGGTCGAAATCCTTAACCTCACACGCAATGTTATACGGCATGTCGCCGGGATCAAACTGGGTGATCTTGGCCGCGCCGGACTTGCCTGCTAAAAGGTTGCGCCAAAATGTCTCTACATCATTGCCAACGGGCGAGATCGCGCCTAGGCCGGTGACAAATACTCGATTCATGTCTGTGATGTTCTCCTTGTGCCACTTGCAAAGGCACGATGATCCATGAGTTCGGCCGTCAGCGTCGTCACGCGCCTAGCCGCCTATCGCACGCCTTAACCCGGCGTGCGCGCCGCCTCCCAAGCGCCTGGAGCCTCAAATAGAGCGGCGCATCACGATAGGTATGAGCTTGATTATATGAAACGCGCCAAAGAGCGTCAATAATCCGGGGCGGACATTCATCCGCCGCCTATCTCGCAGTCTCCTCACCTCAAGTGCACGGCGGTGTTGACATAGACGCGCATCTCAAGTATCGTGACCGAGACGCCGCCCTCATAATTGCCGGGCCGCATGAACCGGCCAATGTCTTTGCAAGGCTGCAAACCGCCATGGCAGATCTCATCGAGCCGCATCCTACGCTGTTCGAATCGCTTGGAATCACGCCGGAACACGTTCCTTCGCTGCCCCCCGATGTACGCGACGATTTGCTGGAATATCTATCGCTTTGGGGCAATCCGCGCGAACTCCTCTCAACCGTGGTCCTTCTCCGTGATGTGCATGGGCCGTTGCTTTTCCTGCTCGACTACGAAGCGCACGCCCAGGCCGCCCTGGGCTGTTTTGAAGAGGCGCTCACGACGATCGAGCGCCGCCAACGCCGCAGCACGACCATCGGCAGCCTCGCGCTGGAAGCCGCCGCCCTGCGCGCCGCCGGCTACGTCGACCATGCCATCGGCGTCGCCCAATCTCTTTGCCAAGCCTACTCCGGCCACGCCGCAGCCGTCGCCGCAGCAGCCGAGGTCTTTGCCGATGTCGGACAGGTTGCCCGAGCGCAAGACCTTCTCCAAGAGTACCTCGACGATCGCCCTGGCGACCCGGTCGCAACGCTAACCTTGGCCCGCGTGGAGTTGTCCGCCGGCCATGCCGATGAGGCGGATCAAACGCTTGAACGGCTAGGCTCCGGCGTTTCCGCCGACCTCGACGACAGGCTGGCGCAACGTCTCGCCGACCTCCATCATGCGCTAGGCAATCACGAGAGCGAACGCACAGTGCGCCTGGAATTGGAGAGACGAAGGCAGGCCCGCTTCAGCGCCTTGCGCGATCGGCTGACGCCTCTCCTCAACATCGACCGCCCGCTTCTTGCCGATCCTGCGCAGTTCTATCGTCTGCTCAGCGGCCCGCAATCGTTCAGCATCTCCGACAGAGAACGCCGCAAAATCCAGATTGAAGCCGTGCGCCATTTCGGCTTCATGGACCTGCGAGAAGGGCAAGCCGAAACGATCGCCTCAGTCATGCGCGGCGAGTCCATTCTGGTCGTCATGCCGACCGGCGCCGGCAAATCGCTCTGCTACCAATTACCCGCCTTGACCCTGCCCAAAGCCACGCTGGTGATCAGCCCGCTCATCGCTCTCATGAAAGACCAGGTCGAGGGACTGCCCGCCGCCGCGCGCCCCGTAGCGACTTTCATCAACAGCACCCTCTCCGACGAAGAAATGGCGGAGCGCCTCTCCTCTGTAGCCGCGGGCCGCTATAAGCTCATCTATGCCGCCCCGGAAAGGCTGCGCCAACGCGCCTTTCTGCGCGCCCTGCGCGATTCCGGCATTAGCCTCTTCGTCGTCGACGAAGCGCACTGCGTCAGCCTCTGGGGCCACGACTTTCGGCCCGACTACCTCTTCCTGCAGGCCGCACGCGAGGAGTTGGGCAACCCGCCCGCCCTTGCTATGACCGCCACTGCGCCCCCACGCGTGCGCGATGAGATCGTCGACCACATCAGCAGCGCGCCTGCGGAACGGCCGCGCGTATTGGCGCTCGACATCTTCCGCCCCAACATCCATCTGTCCGCCCTCCAGTTTCACAACGAGGACGAGAAACTCTCCGCCCTTCTCCATTTCGTCGTCGACGCCGAAGGCCCCGGCATCGTTTATGTCAATAGCCGGCACAAGAGCGAATCGCTGGCGTTTGAACTGCGACGCCGCGGCGTCGCGGCCGAGGTATACCACGCCGGACTCGACAACCGCGCCGAAATCCAAGACCGATTTATGTCCGATCAGACGCGCGTAGTCGTAGCCACCATCGCCTTCGGCATGGGCATCGACAAAGCCGACATCCGCTTCATCGTGCATTTTCACCCGTCGCGCAGCCTGGCAGCCTATTATCAAGAGGTCGGCCGCGCAGGCCGCGACGGCAAGCCCAGCCAGGGCATCCTCTTCTACAGCAACAACGATTGGGCGAACCTGCGCCGCTGGGCCAAAGCCGACAGCCTCAGTCTGGAGTTCTTGCAACAGGTCTACACAGCCCTTGCCAGCCAGGTCGGGGCGCTCGCAAATGACGAACGTCCGGCGGGCACGTCACAACCGTCATCGGGACTGGTCGACATGCGCCGTCTGCAACAAGTGTTGGATGCCGACGATATATCTGTGCGCGTCGGCATCAGCTTGCTCGAACGCGCCGGTCTGCTCGAGCGATCGTTCGACTTTCCCCAAGAAACCGAGATCACGCTGCCCCGTAAGGCGCCAAGCGACTCGTCTAGTAACGACACGCTGCATCATGCGCACCAGCGTCTGCTAAAAGGCCTTGCCCTGCGCCCCGGTCAATCCGCCTCCTTTAAGACGGCGGACATCGCCGGATTCATGGGTTGGCCTCTGCACGAAACGGTGTTGAACCTCCTCGAGTTTGACCGTCAAGGAGCGCTCACCCTGCGCTTTTCCCATCGCAACCCTCTCATCTCCATGCCGCCCGAACCAGACGATATGAGCAGGCGGCTGGAGCGCATCCTGAATCAAGCGTCCGCCGTCGCGCAGCGGCGTATTGACGAGGTAATCGGCTATGCCGCCGCAGATGGCTGTCGTCACGGTTACATCAGCGCCCATTTCGGCAGCCCCCCGCGCACGCACTGCGACGCGTGCGACAATTGCACGGGCATCCGCCCCGACCTGCCCGCCCCAGACGCTCTGGAACGCCTGCTCGTAGACGACGTCGATATCGATCCGCTGATCTTGGATTGTCTCATCAGCCTGCCCAAAGCAGTCGGCCGCACAGGGTTGGCGCGTGTGTTGGCCGGTAGTTTGCGCGCCCCGGTACAGCCGGACCAAGCTCGTCGCCACGGGAGCCTCAAAGCCCTGGGAGAAGTCACGATCATTCAGTATATCGACGACCTCATCGAAACGCAGCGCCTGCGCCAGTTCGAGCAAAACGGCTATCCCGTGCTGGCGCCCACGCGCAAAGGCCGCATCGAAGCCGAGGCCTGGCTGGCAAACAACCCGCCGCAGGAAATGCCCGCGTCAGAAGCCGCTATCGAAACCGATACGCCTGCATCGCGGGCCGGAGACCAATACACAGCCTTGCAAAAAGCTCTCTGGTCGTGGCGGCGTAGGCTGGCGGAACAGCAAGGGCAGCCCCCCTATTTCATCATGGGCAATGAGCTCATGTTGCGTATCGCGGAAGCGAGGCCGCAATCCCTAGAAGAGCTCGCCGCCCTGCCTGGAATGGGAGACCAGCGGCTGACGCACTACGGCCCCGCCATTCTCGACCTGATCCGGCTCAACCCGCCGCAAGAAGGTGACGATGCGCTTCTTGCCCAACAACACGCCGCCCCGACGCAGCCCTCGACCGCAAAGCCCCAAGAACGCGCGGATCAGAGCGGCAATACGCCTCCGCCGGTTACGCGCCGCCTGTTCCTAAAATTGCAAGAGCTGCGTCAAAAGCTCGCTGTAGCGCAAGGCTGCAACCCGAGCGAAATCGCAAGCAGCGGCCTGCTCAAAGCCATCTCCGCCGCAGCGCCGCAATCGGTAGTCGATCTCGAAAAGATCCCCGGCTTTCGCAGCAGTGGATTGCACCCGCACGCCGAGCAGATCTGCACCTACGCCGCTGCAGCCTGGCACAACCGCTCATCTACAGACTAGCCGGGCCGGCGGGCTGTCTTGTCCGCCGGCAAGCAAGAACCGCCAACGTCTAGTTCTACGACGGACGCATCCCCGCCATCGAGCCGCCATCGATACAGCGTTGCCAGTCCCAGCGCAGCGCGCTATAATGAGCGCGCAACCATTCAGAAGAAAATGCGTAATGATGTTTAGTTCGCCTACATGACCGCCGTCGCCACGCTAACCACACAGATTCGCGGCCCGCGGCCAAAAGCGTAACGTCACTGCTTGCCGAAGAACCGTTCATTTACCATTAGGAGGAAACCCAATGGCGTCTCTTTTGGAAAAAGTCTCAACCCTCATCTCAGCCAACTTGCACGATCTTATCGACCGGGCGTTACAGAGCAACAGCCCCGCCGTGATTGACCAGTACATCCGCCAGGTCGAAAACAACCTGGAGGACCTGGAGGATGCCGCAGCCACCGTCGGCGGAGAGGCCAAGTCCATCCGGCGCCGGCTCGATGACACCAAACAAAAGCTCAACGAGTTGGATCAGGCGATCAACGCCTTCTTGGTGGAGGGTAACGAAGACGCTGCGGCCGCCGTGCAGAGCCGTTACAACAGCACCGAGCGGCTTGTGCAGACCTATACGGAACAACTCCAGCGCCAGGAAGAGGAGTACGAAAAACTTCTCGGCGCTAAGGTCAAGCTCGAAGCCCGGCTCGCCACCATGCAGCAGCAGCGCGAAGAGCTTCAAGCTTTGCTAGACCTGGCCAAAAGCAAAGAGACAACCGTCAAGGCCATGAAGAGCCTCGACGACCTCATGGGGTCCGGAGACAGCGACGTCAAGCGCATCGCCGAAAGCATCCACGCCCGGCTGGACAAAGCCAGCACCGCCAGCGAAATCCGCGCCGCCAGCCTCGACCAGCAGATGGACGAGATTCTTGAGCGCAGCGCGCTGGACAGCCAGCTTGCCGAGCGCAAAAAGCGCCTGGGCATTACCGAATAGCGCACAAGCCGCACCCTGTGCGGCGGCTACCGCTTTCGCACAGGGTGCGGCCAATACGTTCCTGCGTACTGCCGAGCCATGCGTCGCCGGTCGTTTGACCGCGACCCCAAGCCATATGAGCCGTATCAACCAAGCGGCTGGATTGAAATGCGAGACTGAACAAAATGAGCCGCACCCGCTGGATTTTTCTGGGCATCATTGTGTTCGCCGCGGTAATTGTTGCGGCGTCCATCTTGCTGAGCCGGCAAAACCCCCAATCCGACGGCCCCGCACTGACCGTTGACCGCCCGGACGCACTCACCATCCGCGTCTTGACCGCACTCCCGGTCGAACCGTGGGTGCGCAGCGCAGCCGACGCCTTCAATGCCGGCGACTATACGGTCGACGGCGTACCTATAGAGGTGGAAATCGCTGCCGTCGACGGCCTGACCGCTCTGGGACGCTGGGACCGCAACGAATACGGCGCGCTGCCCGCCGACGTCCGGCCCGAAGACCTCACCGAAGCTGAACGCGCCGCCCTAGAGGACTTCCCCACGGCGTGGATTCCGGACAGCCGTTACTTGGTCGAGTTGGCGAATGCCTCGTACAAAGAGCGGCTTGGCCGCGACGTGTTCTTGACCGACGGCGAATATCGCGCCCGCCCCATCGCCATCAGCTTGTTCGCCTGGGGGCTGTACGAAAGTCGCGCCGCTGTGCTCGAAGAGCGCTTCGGGGCCGTCAACTGGTCCACCATCCACGATGCCGCCATCGCCAAAGGCGGTTGGCCTGAGCTCGGCGGCGAACCAGGTTGGGGCTTCTTCAAGCTGGTCGTGCCCAACCCTAGTAAAAATGTGGGCGGCCTGGCGGCTATGATCGCCATGGCGGGCGAATACTACGACCGCACCAACATCTCTGTAGAAGACATCGCCGACCCTGAATTCCAAGCCTGGTTGCGCGAGCTCATGGGCGCGGTGACGGACTTCAGCAGCGCCAGCGCTTACACCGCCGAAGACTTCGCCCTATTCGGCTACAGCGTAGGCGATGGCGGCCAACTCCTAGAGAGCGACCTGCTGCAAAACATGCAGGGCATCCGCACGCGCTGGGAAGACCCGCTGCGCATCTATTACCCCGACTACGTGACGTGGTTTGACTTCCCTTTCAGCGTGTGGGTGGGCCCTGAGACCACAGCCCTGCAAAAGAACGCGGCTCTTGAATTCCAACGATTCCTGCTCTCCGACGAACAACAAAAAGCCGCGCTCGCCTTTGGCCTGCGCCCCGCCAACCCTAATATCGCCGTCGATGCCGTGGAAAACAGCCTCTTCGCCCAATGGCAGGACCAGGGCGTGCAGACCGTTGTCCCGCGCACGACAGCCATGCGCAGCCCGGATCGCGAAGTACTGTTAACGCTGCTGCGCTGGTTCGAGCTGAATGTTGCGCAGTGAGGCTGACCCGATGAGCCGCAGACGCGCACCCTCCCAATCCTTCAGGCTTTCCAAGCGCAATCGCAACTTCTTGGTCGTTGCGAGCGCTGTGGCGTTGAGCATTCTCTTCTGCTGCACGGCTACATATCGTAGCGGCACGTGGCTGGCCGACGCCCTACGCGACAGACCCGGCGAATCCTCGCCTGCCGGTCCGGCATGGGCCGCCGACAGCGCAGACCTGACTATCGCCGTCTCACCCCTTATGGCGCCGGTCCTCATCCAACTAGCCGACAGGTTCAACGCGCTCGAAGAAAAAACGCCGGACGGTCGCACAATGACCGTCTCGATTATGGCTGTCAACCCCGAAAAGATGGTCACGGAATCGCTCGGCAGCCCGCCCTTCCAAGCTGTCTCGCCCGACAGCAGCCTCTGGCTTGACCAGCTTGAACAACGTTGGTCAGATGCCGGAGTCGCCCAAGAATCGGATACCGTCATCCCGCTTGGGCAGAGCCGCACCAGCGGCCAGATCCGCTACGCCGTAAGTCCGGTCGTCCTCGCCGCCTGGGAAGAAGTCGCGCGCGAACTCGGCTGGCCCGATCAAGCTGTCGGCTGGCAGGACATCCAGCAGATCGCCACCACCAACCCCGACTTCAAGTGGAACCACTCCAGCACCAACACGGCCAGCGGCCTGCTGGCGACGCTCGCCGAGTTTTACGCCGGAGCCGGCCTCGTGCGCGGGTTGACCGCCGAAGCCGCCACCGCCCAATCCACGCTGGACTACGTGCAAGCCGTCGAAGCGACAATCCGCTTCTATGGCGAAGGCGAAGAAGTCATCGTCGAACGTCTGGCCGCTGAAGGCCGAAACTTCCTCGACGCTTTCGTCGGCCAGGAGCGCGTGGTCATCGACTGGAACCGCACGCATCCCGACCAGCGCCTGATCGCCATCTATCCTGCCGAAGGCACGCTGTGGACGGATCACCCGCTCGCCCTATTGGAGTTGGGCGCAAGCGCAGCCGAACTGCCCGTGACGGACAACCAGCGTCTCACCTATCGCGCCTTTGCCGAATTCCTGACCGGCCGCGAAAGCCAGCTTTCGTTGCTCGCCGCGGGTTATCGACCAGCCGACCTCGACATCCCCCTCGACGGGCCGGATAGCCCCTTCGCCTCCACCGATGCCGTGGACTGGCGCGAGCCCCAGACGACTCTACAGATGCCGCCATCCAGCGTCATCGACGTCGTTCTCGACGCCTGGCGCTACACGAAGCGACCGACCAATGTCTACCTTGTCGTGGACACCAGCGGCAGCATGGAGGGCGAGAAAATCAGGCGCACGCGCGAGGCGCTCGCCGCCTTCGTCGCACAGGTCCAGGGCGAACGCGATCGCGTCGGCATCGTCGAATTCGCCAGCTCTGTGAAGAGCTTCGTCCCTCTCAGTACACTCGACGAAACGAGTCGTTACGACATGCTCGACGTGATCGACAATATGGAGGCTGTCGGCGGCACCGCCCTTATCGACGCCGTTTACGCCGCAGTCGAAGACCTCCAGTCTCAGCGCGATGACCAGGCCATCAACGCCGTAGTCGTCATGACCGACGGGCTTGACAACGACAGCCGGCGCACGCTTAACGAACTGGCGCGCCTCCTCGAAACGCGCGGCGACTCGCAGATTGTTCTGTTCACGATCGCTTTTGGAACAGATGCAGACGAAACCCTGCTCACCCGCATGGCGGAGGCGGGCAACGGTCAGTTCCGTCGCGCCGATGAAACCGACATTGAAGAGCTTTACCGCATCATCTCAACGTACTTCTAATGCCTGCGTTCGCCTATACAGCGTGCGCCTAAACAGCTTCCCTAACGCGCCGGCCAGGAATAGACGCCGGCCATGTGAGGCCAACAGACTTTCGGCAGACACATGCCTACGACACGAAACGAACTGCAACAGCGGGCGCAAAGCACCCTGATTCAATACGCGTTTTTCCGGTGGGAAACGGCTGTCATTTTGGCTGTGACGATCGTTCTCACTTTTCTGCTGCCGCGCCCCTTTTTCTGGTGGCCTCGCTTCGGCTGGCCCCTGCTCGGCCTCATCTCCGTCGCGCTGCTTATCTACTCCAGCCTCACCGACGCAGACGCCAATGCCGACATCCTGCTCCGCCTCTATCAAGAGCAGTTTGACCCCAGAAGCGTCGTCGATAAAGAACTGCGCGGCAAGGTCGACACCGCGCTGGAATACCAGCGCCGGATCGAATCGCAGATTCGCCAACAGAAGCCGGGGCCGATCCGAGACCGTCTGGAGGACACCGCCAGCCGCATCACCGACTGGATCGGCAACATCCACGCTCTGGCCCTGCGCCTGGCCGCCTTTCGCAGCGACGATCTGCTGGCGCGCGAGCGCGAAATGCTCCCTAAGGAGATCGCCCGCCTGGAGGCTCGCCGCAAACTGGAATCGAACCCCGCTGTCCAAAAACAACTAGACGACGTGATCCGGGGCAAGCAGCAGCAGTGGCAGTCCTTGGCCGAACTGGACGCGCGCATGCAACGCGCCTCGCTCCAGCTTGACCAGAGTCTAACCGCCCTCGCCACAGTCTACAGCCAGATTCACCTGGTCGACGCCCAGAGCGTGGGCAGCGGCCGCGCCGAAAGACTCCAGGCCGACATCATGGAACAGATCGCCCGTCTGAATGACCTAGTCAGCAGCATCAACGACGTGTACGACTACAGCACAAAAGGGCTTGGCTGATCTTGTCGCCCGCCCAAGCCCACAGGAAGCAACTTATGCGCAAAACCGTCATTTGCCTCGTTATACTCACCGTACTCCTGTTCGCCCTTGGAGGATGCCGATCTCAAGAACAAAGCAAGGGCGTGGCCGTCGTCTATGTCGCCGTGCCGCTCAGCGGCTTCCAGGCCAATGGCGGACAGACCGTCCTCGGCGGCGTGCGTCTGGCGGCAGAGCAGATCAACCGCGCCGGCGGCTTACTCGGTTACGAGTTGGAGGTAAGGCCGTTGGATGATGAATCTGACAGCGATGTCGCCGTCAACAACATCGAAGCCGTCTCCGCCGCCATTGATGCAGGTGAGCGCGTCATCGCCGTGATCGGCCACCTGAACAGCGGCCAAACGCTCGCCGCCATGCAATACTATCAAGACATGCCGCTGGTCGTAATCACGCCGACCGCATCGGAGCAAAGCCTCACCGAACTCGGCTATGACAATTTCTTCCGCGTCAACGCCAACGACGCCGTGCAAGCCGCCGTCGACGCCGCCTTTCTGGTTGAGGACCTCGGCGCGCAGCGGGTCGCCGTGGTGCACAATGATACGGAATACGGACGCGGGCTGGCCGCGGCGTTGATCCGCGAACTCGAAGCGCGCGGCGGTGCAGCGGCCATCCAGATTGAGGTCGCAGAAGGCCAAAGCCTCTATCAGCAAGAGGTGCAGCGCATCCAAGAAGCAGCCCCGGACGCCATCTTCTACGCCGGCTATGAGATCGAAACGCCTTACCTGCGCGCGGCTCTGGTCGAAGCCGGCGTCGATGCGCCTATGCTCGCCAGCGACGGCGCCTTTCTCGCCGCCACCATCGACGAAGCTGCGGGCACAGCAGAAGGCATGTACGTCAGCGCCTTCGCGCCCAGCCCGCGCAACGTCGCCGACGCGCAGTGGTTCGAGGCGTACCAAGCCGTCGAATATCGCAACCCCGACACTTACTCAGTCAACGGCTACGTCGCCATGCAGGCGCTCATTGAAGGCGCACGCGCCGCTAAAGACCTCGACGCGCAGAAGATCGCCGATGCCCTGCGCGGCAGTTCAGTCCAGACCATTCTCGACGGGCTTCGCTTCGAAGAAGACGGAGACCTGGCCGACCCGCAGATCTGGATCTACCAAGTCCAGGACAACGAGTTCCGCCAAGTCAAGTGATGCGCTTTTGGGGAGAGAAAGAAAAACGGGGGGAGGTTATGACGAACCTCCTCCCGTTTTTCTTTCTCAACGTGTGCGGTAGTGAACCTCACTCAGCTCGCGCAGTCGCGCCGCGGCCTGCTCCGCCGTGATGTCCCGTTGCGGATTCGCCAGCATCTCGTACCCCACCATGAACTTTCTCACAGTAGCTGAACGCAACAGCGGCGGATAGAAGTGCGCGTGCACCGTCCAATAGGGATGCGGCTCCCCGTCAGTCGGCTGCCCATGCCACCCCATCGAGTAGGGGAAGCTGGTCTCGAACAGGTTGTCGTACCGCGTCAGCAACCTCTTGAGGATATCGGCCAACTGGTCGCGCTGCTCTCCGCCCAAGTCCGGCAAGGCGGGAACCGAGCGCTTAGGCATAAGGAGCGTCTCGAAAGGCCAGATCGCCCAGTAGGGCACGACCGCCGCCCAGCCCTCATTCTGTACGACCAAGCGCTCGCCATTTTCGACCTCCGCTTCCAGATAGTCCTGCAAAAGCGTCCGTCCATGTCGCGCGTAGTATGCGGCCTGACGCTCATCTTCCAGCGACGGCTCCTGAGGAACGGTGCGGTTTGCCCACAACTGGCCGTGCGGATGCGGATTCGACGCGCCCATGGCTGCGCCCTTGTTCTCGAACAACTGCACGTAGTTGATGTCCGGCCGGCTGCCCAGTTCGGTCACCTGTTCCGCCCACACATCCACCACCGTGCGAATCTCCGCCGGCGACATCTCCGGCAGCGTGAGATCATGGCGCGGGTTGAAGCAGATCACGCGGCAAGTACCCGTCTCCGCCTCAGCCTGGAACAGCTCGCCCCGGCTGACATCGCCGCTGGGGCCGTCGGGCAATAATGCGGCAAAGTCGTTCTCAAAGACAAAAGTGCTCGTATACGCCGGGTTCTGATGCCCGCCCGCACGCGTATTGCCCGGACAAAGATAGCAAGTCGGGTCATATCTCGGCCGCTCTTCCGGCGGCGTTCGCTCTACCTGACCTTGCCACGGGCGCTTCGTACGGTGCGGAGAGACCAGCACCCACTGTCCAGTCAAGGGATTGCGGCGACGGTGAGGGTGTTCAGTCGGGTCGAAGTTCATGGTTATACCCAGCTAGTGTGGTGACGGCAATGTGTCGAACTAAAATGTGTCGAATTAAGCCTGCGCGCCTTAGGCTAGCGCCTCATGCGCCAAGGCCAACGCGCCCGCTACGCCCGCGCGGTTGCCCAGCGCCGGCGGCACGATGTACTCATCAATCTCTTCCAGAATCTGCGGCTTCTGGATGTAGCCGTTGAGCAGTCGTTGGACCTCAGCGCGCACCTTGGGAAACAGATGCATCTGCTGCATGACGCCGCCGCCCATGATGATGCGTTGCGGCGACACCACGCAGATCAACGTGCGCAGACCGAGCGCCAAATAGTGCGCCTCCAAGTCCCACGCCGGGTGGTCGGGCGCAAGCGTCTCGGCGCGCGCCTTCCAGCGATCTTCAATCGCGGGACCGCACGCCAACCCTTCCCAACAGTCGCCGTGATACGTGCACCAACCTGGATATGGGTCCTTCTCCCGGTCGTGAGGGATCGTAATGTGCCCCATTTCCGGATGCATCAAACCGTGGATCAACTTGCCGTTGACCATGCCGCCGCCGCCCAGGCCTGTGCCGATCGTCAAATAGACGAAAGTATCCAACCCCTGCGCCGCGCCCCAACGCTGCTCGCCCAGCGCCGCCCCGTTGACGTCGCTGTCGAACCCCACCGGCAGGCCAAACGCCTCGCGGATCGGGCCGGCGAAATCCGTATGCGCCCAATGCGGCTTGGGCGTCGTCGTTACGTAGCCGAAGGTAGGAGACGACGGGTCGGGGTCTACCGGCCCAAACGAGGCGATGCCTATCGCCGCCAATGGAGTAGATCGGTGGTGTTCCGCAAAGAAATCGATGGCGCGCCGGATGTTCTCCTGCGGGGTCGAGGTCGGATACCGGATTTCTTCGCGAATGTCGTCCGGGCTAGACCCGACTGCGCAGACAAACTTGGTGCCTCCCGCTTCGATGCCGCCCACTAGTGTCATCGCGCTTCTCCGCTGTTGATTGCCGGACCGCCTATGCTCTTCGGCGGCCGCTTCGATGATGAGTGATCACGCCCACGCCGGCTGCCCGCAGGCCATCGCCGATGCGATTTGTAATCGGAGAAGGATAGCCGTCTAACATGAGCGTTGTTGTGGAGTTGATACCGCCAGGCGAGCGCCGCCCCAACAAACGCGCATGCCGATCGAGTCGGCATGCGCTTCACGACGCTCTGGAGTAGTATATGGCCCGCAATGGGCGTCCGGCGCGTTAGCTGCCGGCAAGCACCGACGCAACAAGGCCGACAAAACCCAACATGCTGGCTGCCGTCACCGCCAGCACGACGAAGAACACGGTCCCAAAATTGCTGCGCTGCTGGAGTCGAGGCTTTCGCCGGCGTTGGCTGCGCGCCGAGCGAGTCCGTCGCTTATCGCTAGTCACAATTCCTCCTTGCGTGGAAGGATTGCCCGAAGGCATGCGCTGTATCTGGCGTTGCCCCCAGTATAACACATGTTCGCATGAATGCGCCAGGCAAAATCGCCCTATAACCTTAAAATTCAGAACATTTGTGCGGGCGCCGGCGCAAGACTTTCAACGCGCAACTTGCGCAAAATTGTTGCTTACTTTCACCGCCTGATGTATGCTTGTCTACGCGCTGGACCGGAGGCAGCACGCCGGCCAGCGCACTTGATGATAAGACTGTTGCGCCTGAACGCGTAGCGCACCTCGAGAAGCTCGGAGTTTCGTATCAGGTCGTAGCCGAAGCGCTAATGCCTACGACGAACTGCAAGCCGCAAATCCGGACACCATCGCCGTCCGCCTAACAGAGCCAGACAGGCTACGATGCTATCTTTTTCACCTCTACTACTCAGTATCTTTGCCCTGATTGTCCTCAGCCCCCTCATCTGGTCGGTTCGCCCGCACCGCTTCCGCCACTTCGGCTGGATCGCCGCCATCGCGCCGGCGGTCATCACCGCCTGGCTGGTCATGCAGATCGGCGATGTGAGCGAAGGTCGCCATGTGACAGCCGCCTATGGCTGGATGCCGCAGTTCGGCCTCGAACTGACCTTTCTGCTCGATGGGCTGGCCCTCCTCTTCGGTCTCATCGTCGCCGGCATCGGCACAGCCGTATCGCTGTACACCGGCTACTACTTTGAAAACAACCCGCGCCAGGGTTACTTCTACAGTCTGCTCTATCTGTTCATGGCGAGCATGCTCGGCATTGTCTGGTCGGACAACCTGCTGACCCTCTTCGTCTTTTGGGAAGGCACCAGCCTGACCAGTTACCTGCTGATTGCCTTCAACGACGAGAACCCGGACGCGGTGGCGGGCGGGCGGCGCGCCTTCCTCGTCACAGCCGCCGGCGGCCTCGCCATGCTCTTCGGCATGATCATCCTCGGCAATAATGCCGGCACATATAGCATTAGCGGCATCCTGGCTGCACCGGACTTAACATCCAGTCCGGCCTTCTCTGCCGCCATCGTGTTGATCCTGCTCGGGGCGTTCACCAAGTCCGCACAGTTCCCCTTCCACTTTTGGCTGCCCGGCGCCATGTCTGCACCCACGCCCGCCAGCGCCTACCTGCACTCCGCAACCATGGTGAAGGCCGGCGTCTACTTGCTGGCGCGTATGCATCCGGCCCTCAACGAAAGCCCGATCTGGTTCTGGGGGCTGTTGATCATCGGCGGCTCTACCATGCTCCTGGGTGCGATCAGCGCCATTCGCTATTTCGACATCAAAGCCCTGCTCGCATACGCCACCGTCAGCCAGCTCGGCATTCTCGTCTTCCTGCTTGCGTTCGACTCGGAGTATGCTTTCATCGCCGTAGCGGTCGGCATCCTCGCCCACGCGCTCTACAAGGGCCCGCTCTTCCTGGTGGCCGGCATCATCGACCACGCCACCGGCACGCGCGACATGCGACGACTCAGCGGCTTGCTCTCGGCTATGCCCGCCCTCGGCGTAACCGCCCTTCTAGCCATTCTCTCTATGGCCGGCATCCCGCCGCTCTTCGGCTTTCTTGCCAAAGAAACCCTGCTGGAAACCTTCTTCCAGTTCGCAGAACATGGCGGCGATCTCCTCGGCTGGATCGTTTTGGCAGCAGCCGCGGTCGCCGGCGCGTTCTTCGTCGGCTACAGCTTTACGCTGCTCTGGGAAGTCTTCCTGCGCAAGGAACCCTCCGCTGAGGACGCCGCCCATGTCCACCATGCACCGTCGGCGTCGTTTGTGTTGGGACCGGCCGTCCTGGTAGCGCTCGGCACGCTGGCGCCGCTCGCGCTGTCCTGGGTGGACAAGAGCCTGTTAGCCCCCGCCGCCTCGTCGATTGGCGGTCATGTCGTCGAGCCGCATCTCAAGCTCTGGCACGGCTTTACGCCGGTCCTGATGACCAGCCTAACCGCCATCGCCTTCGGCGCGCTCATCTTTGTCCTGCGCAATCGCCTACGCGCGCTGCTGAACCGTGCGCCGCAAAAGCTGACCGGCATCTACATCTTCGACAAGACCATCTACAGCATCTACGATCTCGCCGGTCTGTCCACGCGTCTCGTCCAAGGAGGTACGCTCGCCTCGCAGGCCAGCGTCGTGCTTCTTGCTGCGGTCTGTGCGCTCGGCTTCGCCCTGTATCGCCTCAATTGGGCGACGGACCTGCCCATCGACTGGAACAACTCGGCCAGCGTCGCCGAGATCATCCTGGCTGTCCTGTCTGCCGTAGCCGCGATCGTCACGGTTCGCGCCAGAACACGTCTCAACTCAATCGTCAGCATCGGCGTCGTAGGCATCACCGTCACCGTCTTCTTCGTCTTCTTCAGCGCCCCAGACCTTGCCCTAACGCAGCTGCTGGTGGACGTGCTGACTGTGGTACTCCTGGTGCTTGTCTTCTATCGCATCCCGCCTTCCGCACTGCCTCCGATTCGAACGATTACTCGCTTGCGCAACCTTGCCGTGTCCTTCGGCGCCGGCGTGCTCGGCTTCTTCCTCGTGTTGTTCACGGTCGGTGAGCCGTTCTCTCCCAGGATCGCCGACTACTTTATGCTCAACTCGGCGCCGCTCGCACATGGAGCCAACATCGTCAACGTCATTCTGGTGGACTTCCGCGGCTTTGACACCTTGGGCGAAATCACGGTGCTGTCCATTGCAGCGGTGGGCGGCTACGCGCTGCTGCGCTCCGCTCGTCTCTACGCCCGACCGTCACACCTTGATTCCGACCAGAAGCCGGCTAAGAAGGAGTAGCGTATATGCCGGAACTATACCTTCGACTTCTCGATCGCGTCCTCACCCCGATTCTGTTCGTGGTGGCGATCTTTCTCTTCCTGCGCGGCCACAACGCGCCTGGAGGCGGCTTCATCGCCGGTCTCGTCGCGGCTGCGGCGTTTGAGCTGCAAATTCTAAGCGAAGGCGACGAGGTAGTCCGCGCCCGCATCGGGCGACACCTCCACCCGCTGGCCGGCATCGGTCTTCTCTGCGCTGCCGGCGCCGCCTTGCTTGGCCTGCTCAAGGGGACATTCTTCCAGAGCGTTTGGTACTTCGGAACGCTTGGCGCGCTCCATATCGAGCAGGGTACGCCGGTGTTGTTCGATCTCGGCGTCTTCCTCGTCGTGGTGTCTGTGATGACAACCTTCCTCCTAGGCCTCAGCAAACGCGAAGAGGAGCCGCAGAGATGATCAGCCTTGTGCTTGCTCTCGTCGTGGGCATGCTCTTTGCCGCCGGAACCTATCTGCTGCTTCGCCGCGATCCGATCAAGCTGGTCCTGGGACTCGCCCTGTTGAGCTACGGCATCAACTTCGTGCTCTTCAGCGCCAGCCGTATGACGCGCGGCGTTCCGCCCGTCGTCGCCGACAAAGAAACGTTCGCCGGCGATATCAGCAATTTCGTCGACCCGCTGCCGGAAGCCTTGATCCTGACGGCCATCGTCATCAGCTTCGGCGTAACCGCCTTTATGGTTGTCCTGATCAACCGGCGCAACGCCCTGGTCGAACAACAGGCGGCCAAATCTGAGGAAGTCACCGTGATCCCCATCAACGACCCCTTCGCCGATGCGGGCTATTACGGCCCCGACTTCGACAAAGACCCGGAAGACTATGAGTGGCTCGAATACTCCCTCGGCGACGAACGTCGCCGCGATGCAGCCGCTCGCCGCGCCAAGGGTAAAGGCAAAGAGGCCAGATCATGACCCTATCCGCCAACTGGCTGGCTGCGCCCATTATTATACCGATGCTCACTGCCGCACTCGGCCTTCCCTTTGTTCGCTGGGGATATCGCGCGGCGGCCGCGTGGCAGCGCCGGCTCACGGTGATCGGCGCCCTCGCCAATTTCGTCGTGGCGCTGATGATCCTAAATGTGACCCTAGGCGGCAGCCGCCTGGTCTTGCAAATGGGCAACTGGCCCGCCCCCTTCGGCATCACCGTCATGGCCGATGGCCTTACTGCCGTCATGCTCACCTTCGCCGGTCTGCTCACTGTCACCACGGTGTTCTACGCCATGGGCACGCTAGATCAACGGGCGCGCATGAACTATTTCCCGCTCGTAATGTTCTTATTGATGGGCGTAAACGGCGCATTCCTGGCGGGCGACCTCTTCAACCTGTACGTCTTCTTCGAAGTCTTGCTCATGGCAAGCTTCGCCCTGCTGACCCTCGGCGGACAAATCGCCCAGATCAACGGCGGCATTCGTTACGTGGTGCTCAACCTGATCGCATCGAGCATTTTCCTCGTTGCCGCCGGCACGACCTACGGCACGCTGGGCACCCTTAACATGGCCCACATCGCGGAACGAATGCCCTACGCACCCGCCTCTGTCCAGGCCTTGCTCGCAGGCCTGCTTTTCGTCGCCTTCGGCAGCAAGGCGGGCCTTTTCCCGCTCTTCTTCTGGCTGCCGAGCAGCTACCACACGCCTCATCCATCGGTCACGGCCCTATTTGCCGGGTTGCTGACCAAGGTCGGCGTCTATACGCTCTTCCGCATCTACCCGCTGATCTTCCCCAGTTTCTTGAACGAGTGGCAGCCGTTTATCTTCATCATCGCAGGCCTGACGATGGTCATCGGCGTTTTCGGCTCTATGGCCGTCTACACGCTGCGCCGCGTGCTCAGCTTCCACATCATCAGCCAGGTCGGCTACATGCTCATGGGTCTTGGCCTAGCCGGCAGCCTGAACCCCACATTGGCGGTCTTCGGTCTCGCCGCCGGCATGACGATGATGGCGCATAATATCATCGTCAAGAGCGCCTTGCTCATGGCGAGCGGCGCCGCCGAACTCGAAGTAGGCAGCGGCAGCCTCTTGCGCTCGCAGTTGGGCGGCCTAAGCCGTCGCCGCCCCGCCCTGACGATCCTCTTCTTCATCGCGGCCATGTCTCTGGCGGGCATGCCGCCGTCAAGCGGCTTCGTGGGCAAGCTGGCCTTGCTGCAGACTGCTGTCGAAGGCGGCTACTGGGCGATCGCCGCCGTCAGCTTGATCGTCAGTTTCATGACCTTGAACAGCATGGTGCGCCTCTGGCAGAAGGCTTTCTGGGGACAGCCGACAGAGCCGATCTATCCGACAACGCCCCTGAGCCGGCCGCGCTCGAAATTCCTAACCCTGGCGCCGATCGTCGTACTGGTCGTCCTAAGCTTGGGCATCGGCATCTTTGCAACGCCCGTATACCGCGGCTTCACCATAGCGGCGCAGCAGGCAATGGACCGCGACGCCTACATTCAGGCCGTCGCCCCCACCGACGAAATCACTTATGCCGGAGCCAATCATGGCGAATAACAATTCCCGTCTCGACACGGACAAGTTCATCCGGTTTCTGTTGCTCAACTTGCTCATCGCCGCTGGCGGCCCCTGGTTCTTCCGCATCTTCGACAACTACTGGGACCACGCGGTCTTCTATGTGATCGGCGTACTTGTACTCGCCCTATTCGACCGCAGCTATGGACGCGTACACCTTTGGGGCTCCTTCTTTATCGCCTTCCTAATCGTCCAGATCATCCTGAGCAGCATCAACATCGCCTGGCTCGTCATCCAGCCGCGCCTCAAGCTGGACCCCGGCATCGTCGCCCTCCCGCTGACTGTCTCCACCGATCTCGAAATCACCATGCTTGCCAGCGCCATCACCCTCACGCCGGGCACGCTCAGCGTAGATCTGGGGCGCAACGATAAAGGCCAACAGGTGCTCTTCGTCCACAACCTCACAGTCGGCGACCCGGAGGAGTTTCGCAAATCGATCCATGAAGGCTTCGAGCGCCTCATCTTGCGCACCACCCGCGGAGTTTGACATGACGCCCTTCCACACAGCCCTAGGCATTCTCATCCTGTTGATGGCGATCTCGCTGGTGATCTGTTTCATCCGGCTGTTCATCGGCCCCAGCCTGCCCAACCGCACTGTCGCCTTCGACACGATCGCCGTGCACGCCGCCGGCATCATCGTCCTCTTCGCCATGCTCGACGAAGCGCACGCACTGCTCAGCGTCGCCCTGATCACGGCAGTACTCGGCTTCTTGGGAACGACGATCATGGCGCGCTACCTAGAGCGTTCGGCGGAAAGCGGCTGGCGTTCAGAATACTCCGAACGCCCCTTCCGCATTGGACGCATTGGAGACGACTAAGCCCGCAGCGGACGCGCCGGGTTTTTGCAAGTAGTAACCGGAGAGATGTTCAGCATGACTCTTCAAGAAACCATCGTCATCATCATCGCCGCCATCGGCGTACTCTTCACCATCATCAGCGCCGTGGGCATCGTTCGCCTGCCGGATGTCTATGCCAGAATGCACGCCGCCGCCAAGGCGTCGACCCTCGGCGTCAGCGCTATTCTGCTCAGCGCAGGCATTCATTTCCCAGAAGACTTCCCGTTGATGGTCGTGATGATCTTCCTCTTCTTCGTCACCGCCCCCGTCGCCACCACCACCATGGCGCGCGCTACCTATCGCACCGATCCCGATCGTCGCTTCGTTCTCAACTACGACGACATGGCAGCAATGGGGCAAAACAAAACGAACAATCAGCCGAGACGCCGCCAAACCGGCAGACGCAAATAACCTCCCGCATTTTCGCTGCCCGGCGCGTATGGCGCAGCGTTTCCTGCGCGCCGGCGTCTACATTCACCCCGGACAATTGCCGCTATGACCAAGTACGATTTCGACAGCCCAGTTGACCGCCGCAACAGCGACAGCGGCAAGTGGACGCGCTACCCGGACGATGTGCTGCCCCTCTGGGTGGCCGATATGGATTTCCGCTGCCCTCCGCCGGTGATCGAAGCGCTCCATGAACGCGTCGACCATGCCGTCTTCGGCTATGGCAGCGACTCCGCCGAACTGCGATCCGTTTTCTGCGCCTATCTGGCGGATCAGTACGGCTGGGACGTAGCCCCCGAAGCCATCGTCTTCTTGCCTGGCCTAGTTTCAGGCATCAACATCGCCGCCCGCGCCATCGGCGCCCCCGGCGACGGCGTGCTCGTCTGCACGCCGGTCTACGGCCCCTTCCTCGGCGCGGTCGATCTTCAGCACAGATCGCTGCGCAACGCGCCGCTCGCCTTCTCCACCGGACGTCAGAACGGCCTGAACACGCTCTATTACGAGATGGACTTCGCCGCCATCGAACAGACAATTACCGCCGATACGCGGCTGCACATCCTGTGCAATCCCCACAACCCGGTCGGGCGCGCCTTCACCCGCACGGAATTAGAGACCCTGGCAGAACACTGTTTGCGCCACGACCTCGTCATCTGCTCTGACGAAATACACTGCGACCTGCTGCTCGACGGCACACAGCATATTCCCATCGCCGCGCTGTCTCCAGAGATCGCAGCGAGAACCATTACGCTCATGGCCCCCAGTAAAACGTATAACATGCCCGGCTTAGGCTTCAGCATGGCCGTCATTCCCGACGCCCAGCTGCGCGAGCAATTCCAGCGCGCCGCCGCGGGAATCGTACCCCACGTCAACGTCCTTGGAATGGTCGCAGCGCAGGCCGCCTATTCGCAATGTGCAGATTGGCTGGAAGAACTACAGCGTTACCTCACGGATAATCGCGACTTCACGCTGCAATTCGTGGCGCAGAACATGCCCGCCATCGCGACCACCATCCCCGAAGCCACCTTTCTGGCCTGGTTCGACTGTCGCAACGCCGGCATCAAGGGCAGCCCCTACGATTTCTTCCTGAAAAAGGCGCGCGTAGCCCTAAACGACGGCGCCTGGTTCGGGCAGGGGGGCGAAGGCTTCGTTCGCCTCAACTTCGGCTGTCCGCGGGCGACGCTCGCCCAAGCGCTGGAACGTATGGCAGAGGCGCTAGCCTCCAACCGCTAGTCGCCGCCTTTGGCCAAAGACGGGCGAGACGGTACGCCGCGCTCCTGCCTATTGGCCGCGTTCAGCACATGGATCGCCATCACGACGACGCCGGCGTACACCAGCGCCGTCATCCCGAATACGCCGCGCAGGCCGATCCAATAGGCGACGCCCGCCGCCAGCATCGGTGAGATGCTGCGAGCCGCCGCGTTGACGCTGGTATCCAGCCCATAGGTCGCGCCCTGGTTCCCGCTCGGCGCCCACAGATTCATCAGCGCCGCAACCGACGGGATCATGCCGCCCACCGCAAACCCGCTCAACGCCTGCAATACGACAAGCTGCCATGTAGCCGTCACCAACGGTTGCGGCAGATACAGCAGCATAGACGCCGCCGCAGAGACAATCAGCACGCGGCCATGACCGACGCGATCGCCAAGATTCCCCAGCCAAACCGAACTGATGGCCGCGGTGAAAGCCGCGCCGCCCATCACGATTCCGGTTACCGATGCCGCCCCCGTCTCAGTCCCCATTAGTTCGACGACAAACAACGCAGCGATGGGTCCGATCATCGATTGCCCCAGACTGCGCAAAAAACTCAACTCATACAGCCCGTTCATGCCGGGCGCCCTCAACAATTTCTTATAGCCGCTCAGCAACCCCGGACGTTTAGTCCGCTCCGGCGGCGTAAAATCCTCATGCACCCACACCATCGTACAGATGCCGGAAATCCCCAACATGATCCCCGTGATCCAAAAGCTCTCGCGAAAGCCGAAAGCGTCGCCCAAGACGCCGCCGATGATTGGCCCTACGGCCACGCCGGTTGACCTGGCCATCTGCATCATGCCCAGCGCCTCGCCCGACCGTTCACGCGGCGCCGAGGCGGCCACGAGCGCGCTAGCCGCCGCCACCACGCCTGTGACCGTGCCTTGGACTGTTCGTAGAATAACCAGTTGCTCCGCATTCTGTGCAAAGCCCATCAGCCCAATCAAGATGGCGCCGCCCACAGTCGCTCGCACCAGCATCAGCTTACGCCCATACCGATCTGCCAGCCCGCCCCAAATCGGCGACGCGATCATCATCGTCACCGCTTGCGAAGAAAAAACCAAACCGACCCAAAACTCGACCGAGCCTCGGGTAGCGATGCCTATTTCCTTCACATAGAGCGGCAGAAACGGAAAAACGAGGCTGAAACCGGCGGTGGACAGCAACTGGACGAAGAACAACACGTAAAGATTACGACGCCATGCAGGCATTATAACTACAAACCCCAATCTAGCTACACATGCGGACTGACGCCCCCGAAAGGCGGATAGCCGCGATGCTTGGCGTCCCTAACTATCTAGGAACGAAATGCTGAAGTAGGCAAGCAACCCCAAAGAAATATTATACACTGCGTGTGCAAGCATGGCCGTGGTGGTGTTGCGCCTCATCCGAAGCAGTCCCAACGCCAGCCCAAGCAGGAAAACAATAGCCGTCGACAGCGTAATGCCGTAATTGCTGTGCACCAGGGCAAACAACGCCGCCGTCAGCGCCAGGCCGAAGCGCGGCTGTGCAGCGCCCCGGAAGAGCGGCTCCTCTCCTAAGGCGGCAGCTACGCCAAGCGTCAGAATGCCAAAAGGCGATCGGAACAGCGGACCCAGCAATTGCTCCGTCAGCTTCTCGACATCCGGGTCCGCCACAATGCCCGCCAGCGATGCCAGATACTCCAGCAAAATCACAACCGGCACAAGGAGCAGACCGGTGCCGATCCCTGTGATCCAGTCCAGGCTGCTTGGCCGCACAACGCCAAGACGCCGCGCCGCCGCCGCCCAACTGCGTCGCGTAAGCCAACCCACGCCTAGCGCGGCCGTCAGAGCCATCAAGACTTGCTGCACCCACAGCATTGCCACAGTAGCGCCGCCGCTTGTTCCTGAGTCCTCCCCCTCGGCCAGAACGCCCGTCAAGGTGTCCAAGCCCACGCCCAAGGTCACCATCAGGTTCACCAAAATCAACATCGACAGAGACAAAGCCACGGCGTGGACAGGGCTTTCCGCATCGATGGGCAAAACACGCGCCAGCACCCGCCGCACTGGCGGCAGAAGCAGGATCAGCCCCAACAGCGAAGGCGCCCATACGCCTACCGCCACCAGCGGCAGCGACTCAAATCCGTCGAATCCGCTGAAGCCTCCTCCCGCCTCCGTCATAACGCTAGGCTGCTGGACGGCGATCGTGCCCGCTAAATGCAGTCCGAGTCCCGCCAGCACGCCCAAGCCGTACATGCCTGCGAGCAAGACGTAGGCGAAGAGCGCCGGCGCTTTATACGGCTGCTCATCTCCCCGCAAGCGTTCGGCAAGGTTGGCAAGCAGCAGCACCAATATGACCGGCACGAATGCCATGATGACCCCGATGATCTCCGACATGCCTCTCTCCTTTATGGCGCTTTCAACAACAACCGCAGCCCGCCTTGGTTACAACGCCCCTGGGAATATGGGCCGGCTATTAGTTGGCCCCGTCCGACTAACCGCTAACCGGAAAATCTTGGCTGGTCAACCTTACAAGATTCATTCTAAACCGTTTAGCCCTCATATGCGAACAAACGCACGAGCCGCGTCCCAGCGACAGTGACGTCTGCACGAAAGCGAAGAAAAGCGAAATGCGCAGCAGTTTTCACCCTGATCTCACAGCGCCCGTAACTGCGCGCCGGCACGCCGATTCAGACGGTTCGCACTCGACGCGGGCTTCGTCCCAGAGCTGTGCGAAAGGACTAGACAAACGCTCGCAGAACCCGTACAATGTGGCAACATCCTCAGC
>CAZYSJ010000064.1:0-26674 GCA_964649875.1 uncultured Caldilineaceae bacterium | reverse complement strand
CGTAGCACCTCGGCCGCGTCGGGCTGTCTGTGCAGGCGGCGCAGCACGGCGCGCACGCGTGCTGCCAGCTCGCGCGGGCTGAAGGGCTTGGTTACATAGTCATCGGCGCCCAACTCCAGGCCCAATACGCGCTCGTTTTCCTCCACCTTGGCCGTGAGGATGATGATGGGGACGTCGGCCTCTTTGCTGTAGGCGCGCATGAAATCGTAGCCGCTCATTTCGGGCATCATCAGGTCGAGGATGACGAGGTCGGGGCGCTCATGGCGGGCGGCATAGAGCGCTTCCTGACCGTTGGCCGCGGTCACGACCCGGAAGCCTTCCTGGTCGAGATAGGCGGCCACCAGGTCGCGGATTTCGCGTTTGTCGTCCACCACAAGGATCGTCTGGGCCATCTTCGTCGTTCGTGCGCTTTCTTCGCGTGGTAACAAGGAGACGGGCCGGGCTGCGTTATAGGCCGCAACCCAGCCGCTGAATCGGCGGGGAAGCCGCCGCAGTTCAGCAGCGGCCCCCCACAATGTATTCATTGCCGTCTTCTAGACGGTCAACAGCCTAGCGGTGCATGCCGGGCCGGCCGAAGCCGCCGAAGCCCCTCATGCCGCCCGCTTCCATGCGGTCAAACAGCGAGAAGTCGCCAAAGCCGTGAAAACCCGGCAGACCGCGCCCGATCATGGCATCCGCCTGCTCCTGGGTCAGCAAGCCCTGCTCCACGGCCTCTGCGATGGCCTGGTCTTTGGCGCTCTGCACGGCCTCTGCGATCAGTTGGCCGGCTTGCATCAGATTGGCGTCTTCTTCCTCGATGAGGCCCGCCTCGACGGCGGCGGGTATGAGGTTGTCGCGTGCCGCTTGCAGTTCGTCGGCGGTGACGCCCAATGCTTCGGCCAAGAAGGCGTTAGCGTCTTCGGCGTCGTACCACTCGCGCAAGATAAAGAGGCCGGTTCCGGGCTGGTCGCCCCACTTCTCCGCCTGGGCTTCGGTGATGTAGCCGTCTTCGACAGCCTGTGCCAGCGCTGCGGCGTAGGCGGCGTCTTGCGCCTCATCCAACTCCTCGGCGGAAATGCCCAGGGCATTGGCGAGCAGTTCGCCGTGCCGGCCCAGGAAGTCGCGCCCGCCGAAGCGGCCGTCGTCGCCAGGCCCCCACATCCCCATGTCCATGCCGCCGCGACCGCCCTTGCCCATCATCCATTGTACGGGCGGCGGGGCGGCTGCGTCAACCTCTGCCGAGTCGGCGGGCGCATCCGCTGCGAAGGCGGTGGCGGCGCCGGCAGTCAGGGCAAGCAGCCCGGCCAATACGAGCGCCCAAAGTTTGCGATTCTTCATGGTTCAATCTCCTGTCGTCAAGAGTGTATCGACGATGGCATGGCAGAGGCTTTCGCTTCTGCATCCGGTCCAGCCGGCGCCATCGATGATCGTGTGATCAGTTGCAGGATAGCGTGAAGATGTTCAGGAGATGTGAAGAGAATGCAGGGTTTGGTTTAAGCGCAGAGCGCGGCAAAGACATAGATGCATAAGCGGATGGTGTAAATGCACGGGAATGGTACGTGTATTTGGGGGTAATTTTGACTCTCGCATTGTCCTTTTTGCGTGCACTTATGTGGTAATTGATCGAATATGTGTGTTTGTGCGTGTTGTGGGCGCTGTGAATTGATTGACGCATTTTCTATAGGCGCGTATGATATAGTAATAATTGTTGTCCCGTTCGTAGCGGCTGTCTGTTGTACCGGTTCATCGCTTTCCCCGCCTGATTCAAGGAGCATATGAGGCCAGAAGAACAAACAGGCCCCAGCGTGGTCGACTGCAAGGCCCTGTTGGCAACGCTGCAAGCGCCGGCCCTGATCGTGGACCGGGGCGGCTGCATTGTGGGAGCCAACCAGGCTGCGCAGCGTCTCTGCATCGCCCCCGGCTTGACCGATGGGCGGCGCATCCAGGACCTGCTCCCCGCCCTGGCCGGCTACTGGCCCAAGAGGGCCGAAGGCTTTGATACCGGCGCGCCTATCGACGGGCCGGGCAATGCCTGTCGAGTGCGCGTGCAGGGCGCGCCTCTGTGCAGCCGCGACGGCGCGCCGGCCGGCTGGTTGGTGATTCTGGAAAGGTCGCAGCAGGAGAGCGATAATTCTTCCCGCCTGCGCTCGCTGCTGGCCTCGCTCGACGATTTGGTTTTTGTGCTCGACCCGCAAGGTTATGTGACCGAGTTCCATCAGGCAGCCGGCGGACGGCAGTTCGTGCCGGAGGAGTTGCTGGGGCGCGCCTATCACGATTTACTGCCGTCTTCTTTTGCCCAGGAGTTCGGCATGGTTATGGAAGAGGTGCGGGCGACGGGCGGGGTGCGTCGCATCAGTCACCCGCTTATTTTCGGCGACGAAGAACATTGGTATTTGGTGAATGTCAGCCCTGTGCGCGGCGGGGGGGAACAGCCGTCCGGCTTCGTGGCAGTCGCCCGCAACGTTACGGAGGGCAAGCGGGCGCAGGCCGCCGCTCAGGAGCAGCGCGCCCTGGCCGAGGCGCTACAGGACGTGGCGCTGGCGCTCAACAGCACGTTGAACCTGGAAGAAATTTGGAAGCGCATCCTGGTCAATGTGGAGCGCGTCGTGCCCGCAGACTGGGCCGCGATCCTGCTGATCGAAGACGGGGTGGCGCGCCGCGTGGGCGAGCGCAACTACACGTCGCAGAAGCTGGGCGCGCTGCTAAACGAGAACGGGGTTCAGATCGCGGAGGCCGACTATTTGCAGGAGATGACCGCAACCGGCCGGCCTTGCCTGATCCCCGATACCTGGAACCATGCCAGTTGGCCGCGCCGCAACAGGTCGCGCTATGCTGCCTGGGTATCTAGCGCGGAAGGGCAGGTGATCCGCTCTTATCTGGGCGCGCCCATCGTGTTGGACGGCGCCGTGATCGGCTTTATCGACCTGGTGAGCAGCATACCGGATCACTTCAACGCCACACATGCGGAACGCCTGCAGGTCTTTACCGTGCACGCCGCCTCCGCCATTCGCAACGCCAAGCTCCACGCTCAGGCGCAGGAGTTGGCTGCGGTGAATGAGCGCCAGCGCTTGGCGCGCGAATTGCATGATGCCGTGAGTCAGATGTTATTTTCTGCAAAGATAATTGCGGAGATGCTGCCGCGTCTGCGCGAGCGCGACCCGGAGCGCGTCTGGCATTATTTGCCGGAATTGCACCGGCTGATCCAGGGCGCAATGGGCGAGATGCGCACGCTTTTGTTGGAACTGCGACCCGGCAGCCTGACGGACGCAGACCTGGATGTTCTGCTCGGCTATCTGGTCGATGCGGCTGGCGGGCGCACCTCTGCGCGCATTACTCGCCGCTGCGAAGGCCGTTGCATGTTGCCGGACGATGTACAGGTGGCGTTCTATCGTATTGCACAAGAGGCGCTATCAAATGCCGTCAAGCACGCGCGTGCCGCGACCATTAACCTGGCATTGCTTTCATGCGAGAACCGCGTCGAACTGCTTGTCGAGGACGACGGCTGCGGTTTCGAGCCGGACAAAGTGCGTCCGCAGAACTTGGGGTTACGTATCATGCGCGAGCGTGCCGACGAAATTGGGGCGAGGTTGACGATCCGCACCGCGCCGCAGGGCGGGACAACGGTGCGGGTGGTGTGGCCGCCTTCGACAGAGAGGCCTTGAGAAGATGGAGACTGGGCGCCCTATCCGCGTCTTGCTGGTGGACGACCATGAGATCGTGCGCCGAGGATTGGCGCTGTTCTTGGAAGGCTTCGAGGACATGGAACTCGTCGGCCAGGCGGGCGACGGCGAGGAGGCCGTGCGGCTGTGCGGCGAAGTGCAGCCGGATGTAGCGCTGATGGACCTGGTGATGCCTATGATGGACGGGCCGGCAGCCATCCGCCGCATCCGCGAGCTGTATCCGGCGGTGAAGGTGGTGGCGCTGACCACATTCCGCGACAAGGAGCTGGTCCACTCGACGCTGCAGGCTGGGGCGGTCGGCTTTCTGTACAAGGACGCATCGATCGACGAACTGGCCGGGGCCATCCGCCGCGCCTATCGGGGGGATACGGTGATGCTGGCGCCGCAGGCGGCGGAGGCGCTGCTCGACCTGATCGACGCGCGCAGCCAAGAAAACGAACGCCCCGCCACAGAGCTTTCGGCGCGCGAACAGGACGTATTGGCTTTATTGGTAGAGGGGTTGACCAACCGCCAGATCGCCTATCGCCTGCACGTCAGCGAATCGACGGCCAAGCAGTATGTGCGCGGCATTCTGTCTAAGCTCAATGTGAGCAGCCGCACCGAAGCGGTGGCGATGGCTGTACAGCAAGGATTGGTGGACTGACCTAGCCAGTTGGCTATGACCGGATGAGCGCGAAATTGTGTCCAATGGCCGGTTTTCACAAAGCGCATCCTGGCGTATTCTACGTGTGGCGCATGAGTTGAACCGAGAATTTGACGCTGAAGCTACCATCGACGACCGTTGCAGACTACATTGCTGATCATCGCTGCCGACATCGCTGATCATGACAGATAACATCGCTGATCATTGCAGACGACATTGACGCCTCCTCCCTCGGTTACGCTCATACCGTAATTCATCGAAGAGGGGCCGGCATTCGTGTCGGCCTTTCTTTATTGTTGATCAACATTGCTGCTCGATGTAGTCCCGTCGCAACTTCCCACCAGCATAAGGCGGGCGCCTGTGACGAAACAATCTTCTGTTCGCATTGTGATCGTGGACGACCATGAGACATTGCGCCGCACGCTGGGCCTCTACCTAGAGCAATATGAACAGTTCGAGCTGGTAGGCGAGGCGAGCAGCGGCCGCGAGGCGCTGGAAGTTTGCGCGCGCGCCGCGCCGGACGTCGTGCTCATGGACATCTTGATGCCGGACATGGACGGCATCGCCGCCACGCGCGCCATCCGCAGCCAACATCCCCACGTGCAGGTAATCGGCATGACCGGCATGGAGCATGAGAGCCTGAAGCAGAGCGCGCTGCAAGCCGGGGTCGCCAAGTTTTTGTACAAGGGCGCACTGGACGACAGCCTGGCGCCTGCGATCCGCGAGGCTGCCCGCCAGACTTGAGCGGGGCCGCGCTCGCCCGCGCAAGAGCCTTCTCTCTCTTTTTAGCCACATCAGAGACATCCGAAATCCGGCAGAAATTTGGCGCTGAAGTCGCACATTGCGCCGGCATTTGATGTATAGTGTGTTTGGACATTGCGCGAGATGTGCTGAAGAATGCAACGAAGCGTTCCGAAGTTTTTTACCAGCGCCCGAGGAGGGGCAACATGCTCAAGGAATTTCGAGACTTTATCAGCCGCGGCAACGTGTTGGATCTGGCGGTGGCGGTGGTTATGGGCACGGCGTTCACGGCGATTGTGAATTCGCTCGTGAATGACGTCATCATGCCCATCATCGGCATCATTATTGGCGGCGTCGATTTCACCAGCTTGTCGATCACGATCGGCGAAGCCCAGATCTTGTACGGCAGCTTTATTCAGGCCGTGATCAACTTCGTGCTCATCGCCCTTGTCGTCTTCCTGCTGGTGAAGGGCATCAACGAGACGCAGCGCAGGCTGTCCGGCCCGAAGAAGGAAGAGAAGGCCGCGCCGCCTCCGCCGAGCGCGGAAGAGAAGCTGCTCATCGAGATTCGCGATCTGTTGAAGAAGCGCACCGTCTAGGCCCGGACGCAAGCCGGCAGCCGGCCGCTCTTGCCGGATAGACGGAAAACCGCCCCGTGACGACGCAAACTGCGCGTCGCACGGGGCGGTTCTTTTCTGGCGCAACGAGGTTCTTCACTCCGCTCAACATAACATCGTGCGTATTTAGCGAACACGCCGCTAGGTTGCCGGCGTTTTGCTTTGCAACTGCCCCACCTCGTCCGTAAGCTCTTCCAGACGGTCGAAGAGGTGGGCGATGCGCGGCGAGGAGGAAGCCGCTTCGCCTTCGATCAGCGTGCGCGCCCGCGCCAGCTTGGCATGCACATCATCCAAGTCGACGCCGGCTGTTGGGCGCGCCGCAGCCGGCGGAATCAACAGATTGTTGATCCAGATCTGCAGCGCGGTTGCCAAGGGCGGAGAGGCCAGCAACCCCAGCAGGCCAAAGGCGTCGGTCATGGCGAGCATGATCAGCAACACCAGCACGCGCCAGTACCGCGCCCGCGTGTAGAGGCGCGGTTCCAGGTAGAACTCCATCGCCAGGTAGACCGCGACCGTCAGAACGGCGGCGGCTATGACTCCGAACAGGCCCATATTCCACGCCAGGAGCACGGCCGCGGCCACGCCGATCAGCCCGCCCGCCAGCGGGATCAGCCACGCCAGCGCGGCGATAAAGGCCAATAGGAACGGATAGGGCAGGCCGATTAGCCAGTAGGCCAGGGTTAACAGCGCGCCGGCCAGGATGCACTGGATCATTTCGCTGCGCAGATAGGAGCCCACGCCCGCCTCCATCGCCCGCCATTGGGTGCGGGCCAGCGCACGCGCTTCCGGCGACAGGAGCGACAGCCACAGCCGTTCAAAACGCACCCGGTCCGCCGTCCAGTAAATGCTGACGACGACTGCAATCAGGAGTTGGCCGGCTAGGGCGCCGGCGTTGCGGATGACCTCCACGGCTGTGTCGATGAAGCTCTCGCCTTCACCGAACAGGGCGCTCAGGCTGGCGGGCTCGCGCATATGCTCGGTGATCGTCTGGGCCATCTCGCTGCCGCTGCGCAGTCTGCTGTAGATGCGCGCATAGAACATGATCAACTCTTGCAGGGCCAAGTCCGCCTCGGCGCTGATGCGCCAGAGGATCACGGCGAGCAGGAGCAGAGGGAGGCCGATGCCCGCCGCATAGATGGCGAGCATGGCCAAGGCGGGCCGCCAGCCGCGACGGATCAGCGCTTCCGCCGGGGCGCGCACCATGGCGGCAGCAGCCAGCGAGATGACGAACAGGATGAGTATGTTGCTTAAGCGCCACATCACCAACAGAGCGGCCAGTGTTGCCAGGGTTGCGGCGGTTGTAAGGGCGACGCGCTTCATGCCGGTTTCTCCATCTGGGCCAAGACCGCGTCCAAAGCCTGTGCGACATCCTCGATGATGTCTTCCGCCTCCTCGCCTGCCGCGTCAGCTTGACCGTTGTCGCCGCTGCGCACCTGCTTGCGCACATCCTGGATCAACTCGTGCGTTTCCATGCGCAGCAGCGCCAGCCGGTCTCGCTTGCCGACTCCTCCGTCGGAAGTCGCGGCCAACGCATCTTCCGGCATAGGCAGGTTGAAGAGCGCCCGGTTGATCAATATCTGCAGGATGGCGGCAAGCGGGATGGCAAGCACCGCCCCGGCCACGCCAAAGAGCGCGCCGAAGGCCGTAATCGCCAGGATTGAGACGATGGCGTTGACTCCCACCGACTGATCCATCACCCGCGGCACCAGCAAATTGCCCTCCAGCACCTGGATCGCCGCCAGCGCTGCGACTGTCCAGATCACCTTGTCCGGGGCGGTTGCCAGCGTAATCACGATAGCCGGCGCTGCGCCGAGGATCGGGCCGATCACCGGGATCGCCTCGAAGATGCCCATCAGCACGCCCAGCACCAGGGCATAGGGCACGCCGATCAGCCAAAACGCCAGCACTGAGACGACGCCGACGATGACGCACAGGATGATCTGGCCGCGGAAATAGCCGCCGATCTTGCCTTCCACTTCTAGAATCAGGGCGCGCACCTGCTCGCGGCGCTGTGGGGGGATGCGCATCTCCAGCCGGCGGGTAATCACTTCCCGCTCCAGCGTCCAGTAGAAGGAGAGCGCCAAGATCACCAGCGTGACGAAGGAGCCATAGGCGCCCAGGAGGAGAATGGCCCATGTGGAGGGGGCCGCTGTAACCGCTTCCCCTTCGCCGCCGTTTTCGACGAGGACGCCGTTCGCCTCCGCCTCCGCCGCAGGGGGCGGGGCTGCCGCATCGGGGCCGGAGATGATCTCGGCCAACGGGAACTCCACCGGCAGCGCCGCGCTGAGGCTGCGCAGCAAGCGGCTGGACGACTCGCCTAGCCAGTTGCGCAGTTATTGGTAATCGTCGGGAATCCGTTCGACGATGGCGCCGGTCTGCGCTACGAGGAGGGGAGCCGTCAGCCAAATGAGCAGGACGATCAGGGCGAGCAGCATCGCATAGACCAGCAGCACGCCCAGCCAGCGCCGCAGCCCGCGCGCTTCCAGCCACAGGACGGCAGGGCGCATCGCCACCTCCAGCGCCGCCGCTCCAAAGAAGATGAAGACCACCATGTAGAAGCGATAGACCAGAACAAAGGCCAACGCCACGCCTAGCGCCGTGAGCGTCGCCGCGATCACCTGGCGCATGGTCCATGCGGGGAATGAGAGGCCGGGCGGCGCTTCGGAGACGAGAGGCTCGCCGCCGGATTCAGCGCCGAGGGCGCGCTGCGGCTGGTTCATGGGCGTTGTCCTTTAGACGGCATATCTTCTCTTCGCGCTACTCGCGCTCTGGCAACTCTGTTTCGGTCATTCTGACGACCGGAGGGAGGAAGAGTCTGTTCGTGCGCCACACAGGGATTCTTCGCCTTCGGCTCAGAATGACAACGGCACAGATCGTGTGAACGTATCACTCGTTAGGCTACGTAGTGAAAAGTATAATCGATCCGTGTGCTGTGCGCACCAAGACATTCGCGCCAGACAAACAAGACATTCGCGCCAGACAAATAAGAGAGGGGATGCACGCGGGCGCCCGTGTGCATCCCCTCTCGTTGCTTCGCCCCAACCAGCGCAGCTTACTTGCGCCGGCCTAGTCTCTCGCCAAGTGCGGCTGCCACACCTCCCAGACCTTGCCCACGAGATCAGGCCCCGGCTTGAGCGTCATCTTGCCGGGCTTCCAGCCGGAGGGCGTCGCTTCGCCGCCCTTGCTTTCTCGCACCAGTTGGAAGGCCTGAATCTGTCGCAGGGTTTCGCCGACGTTCCTGCCCACGGGCGGCGTAAGGACCTCGTAGCCCTGGATCACGCCGTCGGGGTCGATGATAAAGCGTCCGCGGTTTTCGACGCCGGCGTCTTCGTCATAGACGCCGTACGCGGCGCCCAACTTGCCGCCGCCGTCGGACAGCATGGCGAAGGGGATCCCGCCCTCCACCATGTGGCTCAACTCGTGATCATTCCACATCTTGTGGACGTACATGCTGTCGACGCTGACGGACAGGACTTCGACGCCCAACTTCTGGAACTCCGCATAGTGATCGGCGACCGCCGATATTTCGGTCGCTCAGACAAAGGTGAAATCGCCCGGATAGAAGCACAGCACAACCCACTTGCCCAGGTAATCCGACAACTTCACCGACGTGAATTTGCCCTTATGATAGGCCGGCGAGACGAAATCCGGCGCCGGTTTGCCTACTTGGATCATCTTTTTCTCCTCCTTGGGGGGGTGGGGCGGCTGTTCTTCCGGCGTCTGATTCGGCTGTCCAACCAGACCGCCGGTCGGACGAGCGCAACCTACCGCTTGCTCTTCCGCCATGATATGCCTCTGCTTTCTACTGCTGCTTTCTACTACAACGTTTTCGACTATCGCAGGTGAGAAACAAGAAGACGAGGGGCCGGTCGTTGGGGCGAGGCCAATGCTGCACAGGAATCACGCCTTGCCGGAAGCTGTGAACTTGCGACAAGGTTGTGATCGTCCGTGTGTGTCTCTATCTTAACGGGAAAAGGAGACGCCGGCAAACCGGCCGGCGTCTCCCTATTGACAAGCTTATGCGTTTGTCTTGGCCGCCAGCGCTGCTCGCACGCCTGCGGCGTAGTCCGGGTGGACCTTCTCGAAGTGGCCGAGTTGGCGCTCGACGATGAACTCCGGCACGCCCTGCATCGCATCGGCGATGTTGGAGAAGAGCCGGGCTTTCTCGCCCTCGTCGAAGAGGTTGAAGAGCGCGCGCGGCTGCGAGTAGTCGTCGTTGCCTTCGCGGTGGTCATAGCGGTCGGCGTCGCCCGATATCTTCAGCGGCGGCTCCGCCGTATCCGGCTGCTCGACCGGCCCGTCGAACGAGTTCGGCTCGTAGTAGGCGTCCGGGTTGGGGTTATTGGCGAAGAAGCGCATGTGGCCGTCTTTGTGGTAGTGATTGACGGGGCAGCGCGGCGCGTTGACGGGCAGCGCCTCGTAGTGCGTGCCCAGGCGATGACGGTGGGCGTCGGCATAGGAGAAGATGCGCGCTTGCAGCATCTTGTCCGGCGAGAAGCCGATGCCGGGCACGATGTTGGAGGGCGAGAACGCGGCCTGCTCGATTTGGGCGAAGTAGTTGTCCGGGTTGCGGTTCAACTCCATGACGCCGACGTCGATCAGCGGGTAGTCGCCGTGCGGCCAGACTTTGGTCAGGTCGAAGGGGTTGTAAGGCGTCTTTTCGGCGTCGGTTTCGGGCATGATCTGCACGGCGAAGCGCCACTTGGGGAAGTCGCCGCGCTCGATGGCGTTGAAGAGGTCCTCTTGCGTGGATTCACGCGTGCGGCCGACGACCTCTGCGGCCTCGGCGTTGGTCCAGTGCTTGTGGCCTTGCAGCGTCTTGAAGTGGAACTTCACCCAAAAGCGCTCGTTTTCTGCGTTGATGAAGCTGTAGGTGTGGCTGCCGTAGCCGTTGATGTGGCGCACGCCGATGGGCAGCCCCCGATCCGACATGAGGATGGTCACCTGGTGCAGCGATTCCGGCGACAGCGACCAGAAGTCCCACATGGCCGTATTGGAGCGCAGGTTGGTGCGCGGGTGACGCTTCTGCGTGTGGATGAAGTCCGGGAACTTGTAGGGGTCGCGCACGAAGAAGACGGGCGTATTGTTGCCGACTAGGTCCCAGTTGCCTTCTTCGGTATAGAACTTGAGGGCGAAGCCGCGCACATCGCGTTCGGCATCGGCCGCGCCGAGTTCGCCCGCCACGGTAGAGAAGCGCGCCAGCATTTCGGTCTGCTTGCCCACCTCGGAGAAGATCTTGGCCTTGGTGTAGCGGGTAATGTCGTGGGTAACAGTGAGCGTGCCGAAGGCGCCCCAGCCCTTGGCGTGCACCACGCGTTCGGGGATGCGCTCGCGATTCTGGTGGGCCAGCTTTTCCAGCAGTTGGTAGTCTTGCAGCAATATGGGGCCGCGTGGGCCGGCAGTAAGCGAATTCTGGTTGTCGGCGATGGGGGCGCCGGCCGATGTGGTCAGCGTCGGTTTGTCGGTCATGGATTGGCTCCTTGCTCTATGCTTGCAAACATCTCTGCTGGCCCTGCCAGCACTTCTATTGTCACCGAAAAAGCTGTTCCGCCCAAACGCGACCGGCGGCGGATTATGCCCCGGGCGCAGGATAGTTGTACAGCCGTTTTGCTGGTACACTGCACATTGACAGTCAGACGAAAGGAAACCTCATGGATGCGAAGGTCGCATATTGCATCGTAAGCGGGCTGATCCGCGGCCATGTGCGCATGGTCGGGGCCGCGCCCGGCCGCTATGATGCGTCGGGGCGACTCTCGATGCTGGGCGCGGCGCACGTCGAATACGATGCGGACGGGCGCATCGCTACGCTGGGCAACTCGCAGGTTGAATACGATGCGGACGGGCGGCCCGTGCGCATCGGCGCGGCGGAAGTGACCTATGACCTCTATGGCCGCGCCGAGCGCGTCGGCGTGGCGCCGCTCAGCTATGCCGACAACGGCCTGCTGTTGAGCATCGGCGCCTTGCCGTTGGACTATGACAGCTACGGACGCGTAACCCGCATCGGCGCTGCGCGTATCGAATACACTGACTGAGACAGACAGTCCCCCAGTACAGCCATAAAAAGTACAATCGACCGACAAAAATTACCGATCCCAATGGAGGGGAGTCAACCACGATGAATGACGCAATTATCTCGGCGCGCGAGGTGCACAAGCGCTTTCGCCTGGGCGAGGTGACGGTCCATGCGCTGCGCGGCATCGACCTAGACGTGCGCCGGGGCGAGATGGTGGCGGTGATGGGGCCGTCGGGCTGCGGCAAGACAACCATGCTTAACTGTCTGTCGGGGTTGGACGAGTTCGATTCCGGCGAGGTCATGGTCGAGGGCGTCAGCCTGCGCGACATGGGCGACCGCCGGCGCACTGCGTACCGCGCCCAGCGCATGGGCTTCGTCTTCCAGACCTTCAACCTGCTGCCGGTGATCAACGCGGTGGAAAACGTGGAATTGCCGTTGTTGGTGAGCGGCGTGCGCCCCGGCGAGGCGCGCCGGCGGGCGACCGAGGCCTTAGCCCAGGTCGGCTTGGCGGACCGTTTGCACCACCGGCCTGCTGAACTGTCCGGCGGTCAGCGCCAGCGCGTGACCGTTGCCCGCGCTCTGGTCAATAACCCGGCGCTGATCTGGGCCGACGAGCCGACGGGGAACCTCGACACCGCGGCCGCGGCCGACGTGTTGGCCTTCATGCGCCGCATGAACCAGGAAAACGGGCAGACGTTCGTCATCGTCACCCACGACCCTAACCTCGGCGCCGTCTGCGACCGCATCGTGCGCATGCAAGACGGCGAAATTCTGGCCGCAGAGCCTGTTTAGGAGACCCGGTCATGGACTTGCTCTCAAATATGGCTGCGGCCAGCGTACTCTTTATGATCGGCGGGCTCACCGCCATCCTGCTTATTCTGGCCTATTTGTCGGCGCGCAACCCCGTGCTGATGAAGATCGGGCTGCGCAACCTGGTGCGCCGGCCCACCCAGGCGATCCTGATCGTCCTGGGGCTGACCCTGAGCACGATCATTATTGTCAGCGCTTTCGGCACGGGCGACACCCTGAGCTATTCCGTGCGACGACAGGCTGTGGCGGCCTACGGCCAGGTAGACGAAATCGTGGCGCCGCCGCTGCTTTCGCTGCTCGCTAATATGGCCGACGGGGATGACGAGGCCCTCTCCGAACTGGAGACGACCGTCGGCGGCCTGACCAGCGGCGGCCTGGGCAGCGTATTGGCCTTGGTGCGCGGCGGGCTGCCGAGCATCGAGGCGGCGCGCTTGGAGCAACTGCGCGCCGAAGCCGAGGCGGATCCGCTGATCGACGGCGTGGCCGGGGCTATTGTCTTTCCCACGATCTTGCGCAATACGACCAACGGCGCCAGCGAGCCGCTGGGCTTCATCTATGCCGTGGACGACCAGTACCCGCAGGTCTTCGGCCTGCGCGGGACAGATGGCGAAGCGCTGGAGATGACCGTGTTACAGCCGGGCATCGGCAATGTGTTTCTGCAGGCGAGCCGCCTGTTCAGCGCCGCTTCGGATTTGACCGCCCGCTTTGGGGGCGAGGACGCGTCGCCGCTCATGCAGGCCGTGGCCGGGCTAGGCGCGGTCCTCACCGGCGTATCGATGGATGAACTGCCGGCGTTGAGCATCGACCTGGCGACGCTGGAGGAACTGGGCGTCGACACCACGCCGCTGAAAGAACTGGGCATCGAGACGCTCGACCTGGAGACGCTGGCGACGGCGTTGGGCGTGCCCGAAGAGAACGCCGCCGAGTTGTCCGCTTCGGCGGAGGACACGCTGGGCGAAGTGCGCGCCAGGGCTGACGATCTGCTTAAAGCGGTGAACCTCAACACGCTCGGCGCCGAGATCGACCGGCTGCTGGGCCAGTACGGGCTGCAACTGCGCCAGGGCGATCTGTACCTGAGCCGCCTGGCCGCGGAGCGTTTGGGCGCGCGGCCGGGCGATGTGTTGGAGGTTTTTGTGGGGCCGCTGCCGGTGCGCTTCCGCGTGCGCGCCGTCGTCGACCAGGCCGGCCCGCTCAGCGCGCTTGTGCCGGTGGTGATGTTGCCGCTGGAGGAGGCGCAGCAGTTGCTCTTTATGAACAACCGCGTCAACACGGTGCTTGTCTCCAACGCCGGCGATGAACTGAGCGGGCTGGACCACACCGCGGCGGTAACCCGACGGCTGGGCGAACTGGCGCTAGACCCGGAAGCGGTTGATCGGGTGGCGGCGATCCTGGCGCGGCCCGATGTGGGGCCGGTCATCCAACAGGCCGTCCCCGACCTGCTGACCGCGACCACGATGCAAGCGCACGATGAGGCTCCTGCGTTTATGCAAGCCTTCGTCGAGAGCATCGGCCAGGGCTTGGGCATGCGCGCGGCGACGCCGCAAGAGGCGGACGCCCTGCTGTCCGCCGCATCCGGCGAGGCGGACGCCGCGGCGCTGCGCGCCGTGCTGTCCAATACCGGCATCCGCACCTGGCTGCTCGGCTTGGATCTGCCGGCGGAGACGCATACGGAGCTGCGGTCGGCGCTGTCCGCGCTCAACCAGTTCGAGGTGATCGAACCGTTGAGCAAGGCGACGCTGCTCAATGTGGCGACGGTCGGCGGCACGATCTTCTCGTCGGTCTTTTCGCTCTTCGGCGCGCTTTCCATCCTGGCGGCGATCCTGCTCATCTTCTTGATCTTCGTCATGCTGGCGGCGGAGCGGCGCAGCGAGATCGGCATGGCGCGCGCCGTCGGCACGCAACGTCGGCAGGTGGTGCAGATGTTCGTCACCGAGGGCATGGTCTATGCGCTGGCGGCGGCTGGCATTGGCGTGCTGGCGGGCATCGGCGTCACCTTTGCCATGACCAGCTTCATCGGCCAGATGTTCAACAACCTGACCGGCCAGGTGAACCCGCAGGCGGCGGGCCTCTTCGGCGTCACCTTCAACATCCGCTGGCAATCGGTGGTTATCTCCTATTGCCTGGGGGTGATCTTGACTTTTGTCGTGATCACCGCGGCGTCGTGGCGGGTGAGCCGCATGAACATTGTCAGCGCTATCCGCGATCTGCCGGACACGGGCATAGGCCGGCCGCGCACGCGGTTGCACGGCGTGTGGCGCTGGCTTTTCCCTGTGCTGCTGGCAGGAGGCGGCGCAGCCCTGCTGGCGCGGACGCTGCCGGGCGGCTGGCTGGCGACAGCGCTGCTCGGCGTGAGCCTGTTGCTCACCGGCCTCGTGTTGTTGGCGGGCCGTGCGCTCGAATGGCGCGGGGTGGCTGCCTCCTGGACAGAGCGCGTGGTCTATACGGCCATCGGGCTGGGACTGCTGGCGCTGTGGGCGCCGCCGTGGCATAATCTGCTGGCGCAATCCGCGCCCGATCTGTTCGACTATACGCCCCTGCAACTGCCCGTCCTCTTCTTGCTCGGCGGCCCGCTGATCGTGGCGGGGGCGATCATGGTGGTCATGGTCAACGCCGATTTCCTGGCCTGGCTGTTTAGCTCGGCGCTGGGCTTTGCGCCTTCGCTGCGGCCTGTGCTCAAGACGGCCATCGCCTATTCGTTGAACAGTCGCTTCCGTACGGGTATGACCATGCTGCTTTTTGCCATGATCATGGCGACGGTGACGGTCATGGCGGTCGTGATCGACGCCGCGCAAAACCTTGTAACGCTGGACGACAAGAGTACGGCGGGTTTCGACATCGAGGTGTCGTCGACGCTGCTGAGTTTCTTTAGCCCGGTGGAGAACCTAGAGGCGGCGCTGATCGAAATGGACAGCGATCCGGTGACGGATGACATTGCCGCAGTGGGCCAGATATCACGCGCGGTGTTGCGCGGCCGCACCGATGACGGTCGCTGGCTCTATGCCGGCGTTAACGGACTGAACGACGGCTATATCGAGCAGGCGGCGAAGGTGTACCGCTTCCAGGCGCGCGCCGCGGGCTATGCGGACGACGCCGCGGTGTGGGAGGCGCTGCGCACGCGCGACGACGCGGCCATCATCCTGCCGCGGCAGTTGGCCGGCGACAGTGCAGACACGCGCCCGGCCCCGCCGAGAGAAATGGAGTGGGACGAGGATGGCTATCTCATGGACGAGCTTTACTTCCATGATGTACACATAGCGGATACACAGTTGCCGGAGTTGTATGTGGAACTGCGCGCCGACACGGATGACGGCGCAGGCGCCGAGACGCCGGCAGCGCGACGCTTGCAGGTGATCGGCGTGCTGGAGGACAATACGGAACTGGCCTGGAGCGGCATTCAGACCGGCGAGCGCACGCTGGCGGCGATCTTGGGCGAGGCCCCGCCCGTCGAGGGCATGTATGTCAAGGTGCGCGAGGGCGCGGATGTGCGCGCTGTGGCGCTGGGCATCGAACGCCTCTTTACCGCCTCCGGTTTGCATGCCACATCGCTGGTGGATCGCTTCGTGCAGGAGCAGCAGTTGACGACGGGGATCCTGCGCTTGCTGCAGGGCTTCATGGCGCTGGGGTTGCTGGTCGGCATCGCCGCGCTGGGCGTGGTCTCGGCGCGGGCCGTGGTGGAGCGGCGGCAGCAGGTGGGCATGCTGCGCGCCATCGGCTATCAGAAGGAGATGGTGGGGCTATCCTTCCTGCTAGAGTCCAGCTTCATCTCGCTTTGCGGGCTATTGATCGGCGCGCTGGCGGGCTTGGGGCTGGGCGAACTGGTGATGGGGATGGGGACGCTCGGCCTGGCTAGTGCGCATACCGAGTCCGTGCCCTGGCGGGCTATCGGGCTGACCGTGCTGGCGGCCTATCTGTTCTCGCTGTTGACTACGATTGCGCCGGTGTGGCAGGCCACGCGCATCTATCCGGCGGAGGCGCTGCGCTACGAGTAGGCAGAACGGTGCGCCGTTTCTCTGAGGCAGGCGAACCGACGAATTGAATCGAACAGCGAAAGCGAAGGGAGCAACGCGCCAAGCGTGTTGCTCCCTTCTTCTATTGGCTTTCTATTGACAGAGAAATGCGGGGAAGTCATGTGGCGGCGACGATCGACGGTGAATTTTCGACCGAATTTGCCCATCTTCGTTACGAATTACAAATTGTGCGCAACTTTTTCTGACATTGTGCGTCATGGTTATGTGAAATGATGTAATTGCGGTTGCGCGATGACGGCAAAATGCCACGGAAATATCGGCGAGCTGCCAAATCGGCAATCGCCCGATGGCGCAGGAGGTTGGTTGGAGAGCCGGTCCGGTTCCGATAACCGGGCTGCAGGCGGTACAGGCGCTGACTATGCAAAATCTCAACCAGGCACTGAATCTATCGATTGTTCTGTATTTTTGGAGCGCAATGTTGATCCGTAACGGAAGGAGTATCCGCATGAAACGCAAGCGTGTCGCAAATCTCGTCGTGGCGATCATGGTCGCCGCACTCGCAGTTGCGCCGGCTGTTGTGCAGGCGGGGCCGTTGACGCCTCCGCCTCTGGCTATCACCGGCCCGCGCATGAACCCGCCCGTCATCCCGCAGCCTTTCTCTGACTTGCTGGCGAACGCGCCGCTCACCGTCAACGCTCTCGAGGCGAACGCGTGGGACGACGGCCGCAACCAGGAAGCCGAAGGTCGCGGCATCCGCCAGACCCTCACCGGGCTGGGCGCGGGGCTGACGCTGTATGACTCGCCCAACGTGTGCAACAACTTCAACGCCGAGATCGGCTGGGCTGCCACGGACGGCAACCCCGATATGTGGACCGACTGGTATTCCGGCTGGGCGCCCTTTGCCCTCGACGACGGCGAGTACAGCGCCAACAACGTCATCTTCACCCGCGAGCGCGTGGTCGGCCCCGGCAACCGCTATAACGATGCGGAAAGCAAGGACGGCGGCGAAGAGTATGCTATCAAGATCGCCGGGCATCGGCCCTATGCCGCCGGCCTCGGCAGCCCGCGCATCGCCGTACCTGCCGGCTTCGAAGGCGGCCAGGTGCAAGTCAGCATCCGCTACCTGATCTGGGACCACGATCAGGGCGGCGGGCCGGATAAGGACGGACTCGACTACGACTGGGCATCGTTGGGCGTTAAGCCCGGCGCGGACGGCGACGTCGCCCTCTATGCCAATGGCTATGTGCGCGGCGAATGGGCGCAGTTGGTCAACACCGTGGAATTGGGCGACGCCCAAGACATCATGGTGCTGGTCCAGGCGCAGTCGCCGGCCTTCTTGAATTCCAACATCTATGTAGACGACATCAAGATCGCCTTCCTGGCGCCGGACGGGACCATCAAGTACCTGTCCGACTGTACGGCCGAAGAGGCCATCCGGTAACGCCGTGCGGCGACCGTGAGCATACCGAGGGACCGGCGGCGCGAGTCGCCGGCCTCTCACTTTCGGCCATCCGGCCGAGTTTAGGAGCCATGAACGTGAAATCTCGCAGCAAGCTCATCTTTGTGAGCGTCGCAGTAGCGGTAGCGCTGGCTTTGAGCGGCGGACTGCTCCTGAAGACCGTACAGGCCGGCGGCTGGTCGGGGCCAATGCAGATGGCGCCCCACGGTCTGGGGACCCATATCAAGGGCGCCGCCTGGTTCAACCCTCCGCACCTGCCTAGAATCGTGGAGCGCGACCTGCGGTCGAACTGCGACCGTCTCTTCTACAAACTGATCGGCGGACGGTACGAGCAGATCTATCTGCGCTGCCGGTATGGCAGCGGCACGTTCGACTACAGCCCGGACTTCCGCAATCTGTTCAACTTCTACGCCACGCTGCAAATGACCGCTACGGTCGGGACCGACCCGGACGTTTGCGCGGCCGACGGCTCAGTCGTGGCGGGTGACGGAACGACCGTCTACTACTGCTACACCGCGACCAACACCGGCAACATCGCGCTGCCCTTGCACGAACTTGAGGACAGCGTCGCCGGGACCGTCTTCAGCGCCGAGCCGTATCTGTTGGCCCCCGGCGCCAGCGTGAGCAACGTAGACCTGGGCTATGAGATCAGCGCCACCGTGACCGCGCCGCAAGCCGCGCCGCTGGTGCGCACCGGCACATGGACGGGCTACGTGAGCGGCGGCGTCAGCGCCGACGCCTCGGCGTCCGCCGTGGTCGATGTCGCTGCCGTCGAAACGGTGAAGACCGTCTCGGTTAGCCCCGGCGTCTGCGGCGCGACCAACGTGATCACGCCGACCAACGTGCCGGCGTGGGCGCGCTACTGCTATACGGTGAACAACATCGGCAGCATCACATTGCCCGTACACAGCCTGGTCGACAGCAACCTGGGCGACATCTTGTCCGGCTATGCCTACGAGCTTGGCCCAGGGCAGAGCACCTACACGATCACCGCGGTGACCTCCGGCTTGACGGTGACCACCTCCAACGTGGCGACGTGGACGGCCTCGGTCGACACCGTTTCCGTGACCGATACGGCGACGGCGACGGTGAACATCCCGTAGCTTTGCAGGCAGTCTGCCATTGGGGGAGGGGCCCCGCTTTCTTTGTGGCCCCTCCGATCCATGCTAGAATCTTCAGCACAGCCTCCGCCTGGGGGCTGTGCTGTTGCGTTTTATGGGCGAGATTCCGACAAGATTGTGTGGGCAAGAGATGTCCGGCGAAAAGCGGAAGGTCTGGGCGCTGGGGATGGCGGCGCTGCTGTGGCTGTTGGCTGCGTGCGCGCCGGTTGCTCCGCAGGCGCGCGCCGGAACGGCTGCACAGCCGGAGCCGCTGTTGGTCGCGGCGGCCGCGTCGCTGGAGGGTGCGTTCAACGAGATCGGCGATGCGTTTGAGGCCGAGACGGGGCAGCCTGTCAACTTCGTCTTTGGGGCCAGCGGCAATCTGGCAACCCAGATCGAGAACGGCGCGCCGTTCGACGTCTTTGCGGCGGCCAACGTCGAGTTTGTCGAGCGGCTGGCGGACGGCGGGCTGATCGCGCCCGATACGCAGGCGGTCTATGCACAAGGTCGGCTGGCCCTGGCGGTCAATCGCCAGGCGGGCGTGACGGCGACCGACTTGGAAGACCTGTTGGACCCCGCCATCACGCGCGTGGCGATCGCCAACCCCCAACTGGCGCCCTACGGCCTGGCCGCGCAGCAGGCCTTGCACAGCCGCGGGCTGTGGGAAGCGCTCACCCCCAAAATCGTCTATGGCGAGAATGTGCGCCAGGCGTTGCAATACGTGCAGACAGGCGACGCCCAAGCCGGTCTGGTCTCGCTCTCCATCGTCTCCGTGCCGGAGGTTTCCTATACCGTGATCGACGCGGCGCTGCATGATCCGCTCGACCAGGCGCTGGCGGTGATCGCCGGCCGTCCGCACGAGGAAACCGCACGCGCCTTTGCCGCCTTTGTCCTCGGCTCCGGCGGCCGCGAGATCCTAGGCCGGCACGGCTTCACGCCGCCGGGCGAGTTTTGACGTTGGGTTCCGGCTGGTTTCCCCTGTGGCTGTCGCTGCGCGTAGCGGGCGCGGCGACGCTGCTCGTGCTGCTGGCGGGCATCCCGCTGGCGTGGCTGTTGGCGCGGCGCAACTTCCCCGGCAAGGAAACGCTGGGCGCTTTGGCCTCTTTGCCGCTGGTGTTGCCGCCTACGGTGTTGGGCTATTACCTGCTGGTGCTGTTGGGCAACCAGAGTCCGCTGGGGCGCTGGCTGAACGAACAGGGCTTCCCGCTGGTCTTCACCTGGCGCGGCGCTGTGATCGCCGCAGCGGTCGCCTCCTTCCCCCTCTTGCTGGAAACGACGCGCGCCGGTTTCGAGAGCGTCGACGTGCGGCTGGAGAACGTAGCGCGCACGTTGGGCCGCTCGGATTTCTACATCTTCTGGCGGGTGACGCTGCCTCTGGCCTGGCGCAGCATTCTGGCCGGAATGGCGCTCAGCTTTGCGCGCGCATTGGGCGACTTCGGCGCCACGCTGATGGTGGCGGGCAACATCCCAGGGCGCACGCAAACCATGTCGATCTACATTTATGATCTGGTGCAGGCCAACCGGCAGGCTGAGGCGAACCGCATGGTGCTGGTGATCACGCTGGCGGCTGTGGCTCTGCTCTTGGTCTCGCGCCAGTTCTCGCGCCGCATCCTGAGGTAGCCGCCTGTGCTCGAAGTCCGTCTGTGCAAACAGCTCGACCAGTTCCGGCTGGACCTGTCGTTCAGCGCGCCGCCCGGCATCACCGCGCTCTTCGGCCAGTCCGGCGCGGGCAAAAGCATGACGCTGGCCTGCATCGCCGGGCTGGAGACGCCGGACGCTGGGCGCATTGTGCTGGACGGGCGGCTATTCTTCGACGACGAGGCGGGCGTCAATCTGCCGCCCCGACGCCGCGGCGTCGGCTATGTCATGCAGGACTATCTGCTCTTTCCGCATCTTTCCGTCGGCGGCAACGTGGCGTTTGGGCTGGCGCGGGCGCGGGGCCAAGAGAAGGCGCGCATCGTGGACGAGGCGTTGGCGCGCGTGGGGCTGGAAGGCTTCACCGCACGCCGGCCGTCGGAACTGAGCGGGGGGCAGCAACAGCGCGTGGCGTTGGCGCGGGCGCTGGTCACCCAGCCCAGCGTGCTGCTACTGGATGAGCCGTTCTCCGCGCTGGACGGGCCGACGCGCGTGCTGCTGCGGCGCGATTTGCTGCGTTTGCAGCGCTCGTTGGGCTTGCCCGTGATCTTCATCACGCATGACCTGGCCGAAGCCTATCTGCTGGCCGACCAGATCGCGGTGATCGAGGCGGGACGCCTGCTGCAGATCGGCCCGCCGGGGACGATTGTCTACCGGCCTGCCAGCCGTTCGGTAGCCCGGCTTACCGGCAACAGCAACTTTTTCGCGGGCGAGACGCTGCGCGTCGACGAGAGCGGCGCGCACATCCGCGTCGGCGATGTGACGCTGCTCGCCCCGGCCGGCAAGCTGGCGCCGGGGCAGGCGGTGGAGTTGGGACTGCGGCCGGAGCGCATCATGCTGGTGCGCAAGGACGTGCCGATGGGCCAGCGCGACAACCTGCTGTCGGGCGAGGTGGTGAACGAACTGACCGACGGCTTTAACTGCACGCTCTTTCTGCGGCTGGACGAGGGTAAGCGGCTGGGGCGCGGCGGCTACGACTTGGAGATCACGATCCCGGCCTATGTCTACGAGCGGCTGCATGTGGCCGAGTACAAGCGCTGGTCGGTCACCGTGCGGCGCGAGGATGTGCACGTTTTCGGCGGGGAATAGCGGGGCCGGCGGCGTGAGGCGTAAGGCGTCACACGTCATGCGTCTGACGCAAAGCGAGTCGTGCGTGATGGGGGGCGATGGCGTATGCGGGATTTTGCATATATAGCAAATTGCATGTATGCTTGGGTTACGACCTGAGAAGCGGCTTCGGTTGTGCGATGCGGAAAGGCGGAACCGATGGCGAATGAAGCGATGCCGGACTATGAGGCCGTCAGCGGGCGGCTCAAGCTGCTGGCGCACCCGGAGCGGCTGCGCATCCTGGACGCCCTGCGCCGCGACGCCGAATGCGTGTGCCATCTGGAAGCGCTTCTGGGCAAGCCTCAGCCCTATGTCTCGCAGCAGTTGCGCATCCTGCGCGATGCAGGCGTTATTCGTGACGAGAAAGAGGGCATCAACGTCTTCTACCGTCTGATCGACGCGGAGCTGATCGGCTGGCTGGAGGTCATTTTGGGGCCGGTGCAGGGCGAACACCCGGAGATGGCGCGGCACAAGAAGGTCATCTCATGTTCCTGCCCCAAGTGCGAACCCGCGCCCATTACGCTGATGCAAGAGCCGGCCTGATTCGGACGTTCGGCGGGCTGCACGCTCAACGATCTGCTCAATGATCGGAGAGTGCAGCCCTTTTTTCGGCGCAGTTATATGCATAAAACCGCATATGCGGAATTGTAGATGTATGGAGAATTCGATGACTCACCAATCGATTACCGTGGAGTCTGCGCCCCTTGCCGTCGAGGAGGTCGAGGGGAGGGACCTGGGCTTCTTTGAGCGCTACCTGACGATCTGGGTGGCGCTGTGCATCGTCGCCGGGGTCGCCCTTGGCCAACTGGTCCCCGCTGTGCCCGACACCCTGACGCGCTTCACCTATGCGGAGGTGAACATCCCCGTCGCCATCCTCATCTGGTTCATGATCTACCCGATGATGGTGCAGATCGACTTCGCCAGCATCCTCGGCGTGCGCAAGCAGCCCAAAGGGCTGGCCCTTACCCTGGCGGTCAACTGGTTGATCAAGCCGTTTTCGATGTTTGCCATCGCCTGGCTCTTCTTGTTGGTCATCTTCGCTCCGTTGATCCCGGCCGACCTGGGCCGCGAGTATCTGGCCGGCGCCATTTTGCTGGGCGCGGCCCCGTGTACGGCCATGGTCTTCGTGTGGAGTTACCTCACCAAGGGCGACCCGGCCTACACGCTCGTCCAGGTTTCGGTGAACGACCTGGTCATGCTTGTCGCTTTTGCGCCCATCGTGGCGCTGTTGCTGGGGCTGAGCGACATCGTCGTGCCGTGGAACACGCTCTTTCTGTCGGTCGTGCTCTACATCGTCGTCCCGCTGGCGGCCGGCTATGCGACGCGCGTCTATCTGATCCGGCATAAGGGATTGCCCTGGTTCGAGAACGTCTTTCTAAAACGCCTCGGCCCGCTGACCATCATCGGCCTGTTGCTGACGCTGATCCTGCTCTTCTCGTTTCAGGGCGAGGTCATCCTCAACAACCCGCTGCACATTGCGCTGATCGCCGTGCCGCTCATCATCCAGACGTTCTTCATCTTCGCCATCGCCTATAGCGCGGCCAAAGCGTTGCGCATTCCGCACCGCATCGCGGCGCCGGCGAGCATGATCGGCGCCAGCAATTTCTTCGAGCTGGCCGTAGCCACAGCCATTGCGCTCTTCGGCGTCTCGTCGGGCGCGGCCTTGGCGGCGGTGGTCGGCGTCTTGGTGGAGGTCCCGGTGATGTTGATGCTGGTGCGCATCGCCAACGCCACCCGGCGGCATTTCCCGGAGGCGGCTGCGGACGTCGCCGCCTGACCGGCGCGGCCGGCTCTGCCTGTTGCTCCTGATTGTTTGCATGAAAGCGTGACGGAAACATGAAACTTACCGATGAATCGCCCAGCCGTCCTTCGGCGTCCTGGACCGTGACGCACAACCCGGCGGCGCTGTGGCAGGCATTGGCGCCCGGCCTGGAGCGCTGGCGCAGCGAGTGGAAGCCGCTGGCCGCGATCTTAGCGGTTTTTCTCGCCATCTACTACCTGCCGCTAGGCGCACCGCGCTTCGACGCCGCCGTCATGGAGGCGCTGGAATTGGCGAAGTGGTATGCGCGCGAGCACGTAGTGCTGTGCCTTTTGCCGGCCTTCTTCATTGCCGGCGCCATCGCCGTCTTCGTGAGCCAGGCGTCGGTGATGAAATACCTGGGCGCGAACGCGCCCAAAGCGCTGGCCTATGGCGTGGCGTCGGTGTCGGGCACGATCTTAGCTGTCTGCTCGTGTACGGTGCTGCCGCTATTTGCCGGCATCTACCGCATGGGCGCAGGGCTGGGGCCGGCCATCGCCTTTCTCTACTCCGGTCCGGCCATCAACGTCCTGGCTATCATCCTGACAGCCAGCGTGCTGGGGCCAAGCCTAGGCATCGCTCGCGCCGTGGGCGCGGTGCTGTTTGCGGCGCTGATCGGCCTCGCCATGCATCTGATCTTCCGCAAAGAAGAAGCCGGGCGCAGCGCCACCCAGGCGGTAATGCCGGAGGCGGAGGTTGCGCGGCCGCTGTGGCAGAACGCGCTCTATTTCACCTCGCTCGTGGGGATTCTCGTCTTCGCCAACTGGGCGCGCCCCCAACAGGCGGGCGGGGCGTGGGGCGCGCTCTACAGCGCCAAGTGGGCGGTCACCGCGCTGTTCGGTCTGGGGCTGGGCGCGATGTTGATCGCTTGGTTTGGGGCGAGTTGGTGGAAAACGGTTGCCGTCGGCGCGACTGCCGCTGCGGCTGCGCTGGCATTTCGCCATGCGCCGCAGGTTCCGTTTGTGGTCGGCCTGATCGGTCTGACCGTACTGACCAGCAGCGACGACGGTGAACTGGGCGAGTGGTTTGACCAAGCCTGGGGCTTTGCCAAGCAGATCCTGCCGCTGCTGCTGATCGGCGTGCTCGTCTCAGGCTTCCTGTTGGGCAGGCCAGGGCAAGAGGGGCTGATTCCGTCGGCCTGGGTTAGCGCTGCGGTGGGCGGCAACTCGCTGTTGGCGAACTTCCTCGCTGCGTTCCTGGGCGCTTTTATGTATTTCGCCACCCTGACCGAAGTGCCCATCTTGCAGGGTCTGCTGGGCAGCGGCATGGGGCAGGGGCCGGCATTGGCGCTGCTGCTGGCGGGGCCGGCCCTCAGCCTGCCCAACATGCTGGTGATCCGCAGCGTGATCGGGACGAAGAAAACGGCGGTTTACGTCTTGCTGGTCGTGGTCGCCGCAACGTTGAGCGGCCTGATCTATGGGACGTTTTTTGCGTAAGGCCGCGGCGCACAGTGTCGAGCGCTGCGTCGCGGGATCGATCTGTGACCAGGATGCGATTCGCATTTCATCATTTGTTAACGGAGGCATGTTATGAAGAAGTTACAAATTCTCGGTTCCGGTTGCGCGAAGTGCAAAAAGCTGGCCGAGCATGTCGAAGCCGCCGCTCAGGCGTTGGGCATCGACTATGAGTTGGAGAAGGTGACGGAGCTAGACGACATCTTGAGCTTCGGCGTGATGACCACGCCCGCCCTGGCCGTGGATGGCGAGCTGAAGACGGCGGGCCGGGTCCCCTCGGTCGAGGCGCTGAAAGAACTGATCGGTTAGACTATTCGCGCTGCCGGCCCAGCCAAACCGGCGCAAAGCAATGGGCCGCATAGCATAAGGAGGAACTGCATTTTGGACAAGTCCAAAATACTCGTGCTCTGTACCGGCAACTCGGCGCGCAGCCAGATGGCCGAGGCGCTATTTCGCAAATATGGCGGCGACCGCTACGCGGTCTACAGCGCCGGCGTGGAGCCGAAAGGCATCAACCCCTATACCGTGCGCGTGATGGACGAGGTCGGGCTGAGCCTGGCGGATCACCGCTCTAAGGATGTGCGCGAGTTTTTGGGCAAGGATCACTTCGCCCATGTGCTCACGGTCTGCCATCACGCCGAGCAAAACTGCCCGCGCATCTTTTTGACGATGGGGACCCATGACCACTGGGACCTGGAGGACCCGGCTGCGCAGGAAGGGACGGACGCGCAGAAGCTTGCCAAGTTCCGCGCTGTGCGCGACCAGATCGACGAACGGGTGCGCGCCTGGCTGCAAGAGAGGTAGGCGCGCAAAGCTTGCGGCGATCCATGACGGTTATGTCGCCCTCCATGCCTGTGCAGATGTGTGGTAAGATATGGGTGAGCGGTACGCACGCGACTTGCCGGTCTCGACGCCTGACGGGCGGCTTGGCCGGCTCAGTCTGGCTGCTGCTGCTACCCGTCTCCCTTCATTTCTGTTTGCTGACACAGGAGGATCTGCCATGCAACGCAATGTCGGAAAGACCGACCAGATTGTGCGGATCGTGCTCGGCCTTGTCGTGATCGCTCTCGGTTTCTACTTCAGCAGTTGGTGGGGATTGGTAGGCGTGGTGCTGTTGCTGACCGGCATCGTTCGTTGGTGCCCGCTGTATGCGCCGTTTAAGTTCTCGACGGCGGAGGCTGAGACAAAGCCTTAGCGCGGTTGTCCGGCCGATCCCTTGCGCGGGCGGCTGCGTTGACGTGAAACGGCTCCCCTTTTCCGGAAATCGTAGAAATACTACATACAGGCATGGCTGGTCCATGCTATAGTAGGAGGCGCAGGTGAGTTTGTGCATCCGGTTAAGGGATGCGCGCAACTCGAAGTAAGTATTGGGCGATTCAACGAAGTGACAAGGAGGAAACTAATGGCCCAGAAAACTCAGACATTTGAAACTCGCATTGATCTGCCGGAAAAGACTCGCGCCGCTATGGTCAAGCTGCTCAACCAGCAACTTGCGGACACCTTTGATCTGTACAGCCAAATCAAGCAGTCGCACTGGAATGTGAAGGGCATGGACTTCATCCAGCTCCACGAGCTTTTCGACGAACTCGCCGAGAGCGTGCTGGAATATGCCGACATGATCGCCGAACGCGCCACCGCTTTGGGCGGCGCTGCAATGGGCACGGTGCGCA
>CAZYSJ010000063.1:0-27394 GCA_964649875.1 uncultured Caldilineaceae bacterium | reverse complement strand
CCAACAGGCTCTCGCGCGGGACGCCTAGAAAAGTCGCATGCGCCTCGACGGCGTGAATCAGTTCAGGCGGGTAATCACGCTCACGGAAGAGGCGCAGTTCTGTGCGGGGATGACCGTCCGTCGTATCGTCCATATCGGGGAAGCGTTCGTAGTCCAGGTCGTGGAGCAGGCCGGTGATCCCCCACAGATCCTCATCCTCGCCATAATGACGGGCGTAAGCCCGCATCGCCGCCTCGACCGCCAAGTTGTGGCGGCGCAGGCTTTCCGATTCAACCCATTCACACAACAGAGCATATGCCTCGTCTCGGCTAGGCAGGGGCATGGATCAATCCTTTCTATGAGCCGTTCAAGGCCGGACAAAAGAACAGGGCGGCGCAGAGTGCGCCGCCCTGATTGTACCATCCGCAAAAATGGGATGGGCAATCGACTACATGCCCATGCCCATGCCGCCCATGTCGGGGCTAGGGGCGGCCTTCTCCGGCTCCGGAATATCGGTGACCAGAGCAGAGGTGGTCAGGATCATGGCTGCGATGGAGCAGGCATTCTCGACCGCGCTGCGCGTCACCTTGGCCGGGTCGATGATGCCGGCTTCCAGCATGTCCACGTAGTCATTGGCGAGAACGTCATAACCGGTGTTGAGCTTGCCGTCGCCGTGCAGGCCGCGCACACGCTCGATCACGACCGGGCCGTCGAGGCCGGCATTGCTGGCGATCATGCGCATCGGCTCTTCCAGGGCGCGGCGCAGAATCTTGACGCCGGTCGCCGCATCGCCTTCTAGGCTCAACTTGTCCAGCGCAGGCGCAGCGTTGATCAGAGCGACGCCGCCGCCGGGCACGATGCCTTCTTCCACAGCCGCACGGGTCGCGCTCAGCGCATCCTCGACGCGGTGCTTCTTTTCCTTCAGCTCAGTCTCGGTCGCGGCGCCCACGCGGATGATGGCGACGCCGCCGGCCAACTTCGCCAGCCGTTCCTGCAGCTTCTCGCGGTCGTAGTCGCTGGTGCTGGCTTCGATCTCGGCGCGAATCTGGTCGATGCGGCCCTTGATGTCCGCACTTTCGCCGGCGCCGTTCACGAACGTGGTGGTGTCCTTAGTGCTGACAACCTTGGCGGCGCGGCCCAGGTCCTCAAGCATGACGGACTCAAGCTTGCGGCCCAGTTCCTCGGTGATCACCTGGCCGCCGGTCAGCACGGCGATGTCGCGCAGCATAGCCTTGCGGCGGTCGCCGAAGCCCGGCGCCTTGATCGCCAGCGCGTTGACCATGCCGCGCAGCTTGTTCAGCACCAGCGTAGCCAGCGCCTCGCCGTCCACATCCTCGGCGATGACGACGATCTCGCGCTTGCCGATCTGCACCAGTTTTTCCAAAATCGGCACGATATCCTGGGCGCTGCTGATCTTCTTGTCCGTAATCAAAATGTACGGATCTTCGATCTCAGCTTCCATGCGCTCGGAGTTGGTGACGAAATAGGGGCTAAGGTAACCGCGGTCGAGCTGCATGCCCTCGACATACTCGGTCTCGAACTCCAGGCCCTTGCTTTCCTCGACGGTGATGACGCCGTCCTTGCCGACGCGGTCCATGACCTCGGCGATCAGGTCGCCGATGGTGTTGTCGGCGGCGGAAATGCTGGCCACCTGGGCGATGCTTTCCTTGGCGCTGACGGGCATCGCCATGTCGCGGATCGCCTGCACGATCTCGTCGCGGCCGGCCTCAATGCCCCGCTTGAGGAGCATGGGGTTGGCGCCGGCGGTCACGTTCTTCAGGCCTTCGTTGACGATCGCCTGCGCCAGAACCGTGGCGGTGGTGGTGCCGTCGCCGGCCACGTCATTGGTCTTGGTCGCAGCTTCCTTCAGAAGCTGGGCGCCCATGTTCTCGAACGGATCCTCTAGCTCGATCTCCTTGGCGACCGTCACGCCGTCATGCGTAACCGTCGGGCTGCCCCACTTCTTGTCCAAGGCAACGTTCCGGCCCTTCGGCCCCAACGTGGTCTTGACTGCATTGGCCAATGCGTCGACGCCGGCCTTCAGGCTCCTGCGTGCCGCATCCTCGAAAACAATCTGCTTTGCCATATTTTTATCTCCTCAACTATCTCGCTGTACCTGGTATCAGATGCCCAAAGCCACAGATCAGGCTATTTCTTCTTGCCGTTCTCGACGATCGCCAGAATATCGGTTTCTTTCAGAATCAGATATTCCTGGCCATCCAATTTGATGCTCGTGCCTGCGTAGCGGGCGTAGAGGACGGTATCGTCCACCTTGACATCCATGGCAATGCGCTCGCCCGACTCTTTGCGCGCGCCGGGGCCGGCAGCCACCACGACGCCTTGCTGCGGCTTCTCTTTGGCCGTCTCCGGCAGGAAGATGCCGCTCGTCGTCTGCTCTTCCTGTTCCACGGGCTTCACGACTACTCGATCACCCAACGGCTTTAGGTTCATGTCCAATCCTCCTTAACCAAATGACTGACGCTATCTTGAAGTTGATCTGGTTTGATCTTGCCGATGATAAAAAACCCGTTAGCACTCTTACTGTGCGAGTGCTAACGGGCGTATAATACCCGATGCAGTTTTGGCCTGCAAATTCTTGACGCGGGCGAGAAGGCGAATTTCCGTCTTTTCTCGCTAGATTTCCGCTAACGTTGTGTTAGAGATGTGTATGCGCCGGTTTGTCCACACTCTCAGCGGCGCTCGCCTCCGGCGCCACCGTGCGGATATAGTCTAGCATATCTTCTTCCTCGCGCACATAATCGACCAGTTGGAAAGCGGCGTATAGCTCTTTGCTCTGCGAAAAATAGCTGTATGCCCGCGCATACGCCTGCTGCTCCAGCGCCACATGCCCCAAGTTGTGCAGCGTGGCGGCCATGTCCGTCCACGCCCCTCGCTTCTCCGAAAGCTCCCGGTCCAGCTCATACCACGACAGCGCCAGGTCAAAATTGCCCTGCGCATAGGCCACGGAACCGAGGTTGTTATAGCATGTGCTGATGCCCACCATGTCGTCGATACGGCGGAAAGTCTCCAGCGCTTGCGTATAGGCCTGCTCGGCCTCCCCCAGCCGCTCCATGCCCTCCATCGCCAGGCCCATGCTGTTGAAAACGCTGGCGACCAACTGGTCGTTGTTGCGGCGCATGGCGATGCGCAGCGCCCATTGATGCTCACGCAGCGCCCGGGTAAAATCGCGCAGCCCGTAATAGGCGCTGCCCAAGTTCATGTGGGCCGTCGCCACCCCGTCCTGATCGCCTATCTGCGCCTCGCATTCAAACGCGGCGCGCAGATAGCCAAGCGCCTGCCTCGGCCGGTCCAAGATGCGGTAGGACGTGCCCAGATCGGTATAGGCATAGGCCATTTCGCTGAGCAAATCGCGGCTGTCGAAGATCTCCGCCCCGCGGCTCAGCCAGGAGACCGCTTCGTCGACCCGGTCCAAGAAGAACAGATACCGCCCGATGTTGATCAACATCCAGCCGTAATCGCGGGCATCGCCCAACGCCAGGGCCGCGGCCGCGCCCACCGTAAGCCAGCGCAGGCTGCCGGGCGGATGACGCCAGAAGGCGTAGTGGGCCAGAGCCAGAGCATAGTCGCGGGCGAGCCGGATGTCGTCCGGGTCCTCGCGCACCTCTTCCGGCAGTTCCAGGCCGGCGCCGTCGATGGCGGGATCCGCCACCAGGTCTGCCGGCGACGCCTGCCACAGCCGCTCGATGCGCTCGGCGCACCAGTCCAGCCCTTTGTACATATTGCCCCACTCGACATCGATTTCCGGCCAACGTTCCAGCGGCAGCACCTGGTAGCGCTTGATCAGATCAACATAATACCTGGCATGACGGCGGTCCCACTCCTCGCCCAACATCACCGCGTTCTCGGCCACATAGGTGCGCACCAGCGGATGCAATACCACGCGTTGGTTATAGAGATCGTGTTCGATCAGCGCGCGATCGTGGAGAGCGATCAAGGTTTCGCCCAACGCGCGCGGCGTGCCCAGATCAGCCCAGAACAGATCGCGCACAGCCGTCAACGCCGCGCCGCCCGCCGCGCTGACCAGCCGGTTCAGCAACGGCCCCGTTTCCGGATGGATCGAAGCGAAGCTCTCAACGGCAAAGGCCGCCACATCCGGCGCAGCCAGCGTGCCGTCCGGCCCTATCGCCCCCATCAACAGGCCGGACAAGTCCTCCCATTCGTAGTCCAGCATCAGCCCCAGCGCCAGCCGCAACACATAGGGCCGGCCCGCAGTAAGCGCGTACAGATCATCCATGCGCCGCAGGGCCAAATCGCGTATCCTTTCCGGCGCGCGCTGCTGCAAGAACTGCGGCATCTCCGCCGGCGTCAGCCCCTCCAGATGGACATGCTGAAACTGGACCAACTCGGCGATCGCCGGGCTGAAGTTGCGGTCGATGAGCAGCACGCGCGAATTGCCGCCGGCTTCATGCAGGTGGCCAATGATATCGACCAACGTGCGCAGATCTTCCGGCGTTGCGCCGGACAGTTCGTCCAAGATCAGCAGCCGTTTGCGCCGGTAGAGCTGCTCCAAAATACTGATGCCCCAGCGCTCCTCGCCGATGCGCGTCAAGGTTGTGCCGAATACCGTATCCAACGTGCGCACAATGTCATACAGGCGAAACCGGGTTGCGCCCGCCGCGCCAACCCAGGCGATGCCGTCGCTGAAATGGCGAAAATTGTTCCACGCCGCAGCCGTCGCCAGTGCGCTTTTGCCGTTGCCCTGCAGCCCGCTGATGGCGATCGCGGGCAGATCGTCGCCGCCCGTCATCCATTCGTGCAACTGCAGCAGTTGCTCACGCCTGCCGCCAAACCCGTCCAGGCGGTATAGCGCAAGATTATGTTGAGTCAATCGTTCGGCCTGATCTGGCATAAGCAATCCAAACTGTGCAAGCGGCGCTAGCAGCGGCGGTTCGGGCTATAGCTAGAGGACGAGACAGGGAAACTCGCTGGCTGCGGCGATCTCATACGTCAACGCCTGCGACAACTCTGACCCGCCGGACATCCGCCCGTATTTCTGGCTCTCGCCGCTCGAATCGATCACGATCAGATCGGGGCGAACGCGTCGCGCCAGACTGTTCACGTTGACGGGCGTGACCGTCTCCACATGGTCGACACGGTCAATCAGCCCCTCGCGCACAGCCGGCGGGTCCGGCGCAGCATCCGACACGACAATCTCGATCTCTTCGTTCTTTTGCAGTTGGCGGATGGCCTCCGTTCCGGCCCGGGCCGCCCCGATTACCCATACGCGCATCCTTGCCTTCTCCCTTCGCAGCGCCTACAACAAGCCGATTCTCGACAGCAAGTAGAAAAAGCCGTATACCAGCAGCGCCGAAGGAAGGCCCACAACTAGCCCGACCCTCATCATGTCACGCCGCTCAATTGCGCCGGTCACCGCCACCAGCGTCATGCGCGCCGACGCGCTGGGCAGCATATAGGCCAGCGCCAACGCAATGACCGTCGGCGCCACCAGGGCGGCCGGGTTTACGCCCATCGCTTGGGCCAGCGTAATCAGCACCGGCGCCAAGATCGCGCCCAACGTCACGTTGTTCATGAACTGCGTCAGGCTAAACCCGATCAACACGAGAATGCCCAACACCACGGCATAGGGCAGGCCATCCAGCGCCGGAGCCAACAACTGCGCAAACCATGCGCTGGCGCCCGTCTTATCCAACGAATCGCCCAGCGTCAGCCCCGCGCCGATCACGAAGAACACGCCCCAGTTCACGCTCTTCAAGTCATTCCAATCGACGATCTCCTCGATCGACAGCAGCGCCACCGCGCCGATGGCGACCACCGCGCTGCTCAGAAGCGTGGCGGGCAGATGCAGCACGCTTTCCAGCATCGATCCGGTGATCCACAAACCGACCGACACGGCCATTACGCCGATGATCTCGCGCTCCGGCGCCCTCAGGCCGCCCAGACGCTCCAACTCGCGCACCGCCGGTTCGGTATCGATCACGGCGTTGGCGACGGGCAAGGCGCGCTGCAACAAAAACCACGTCAGCGGCACGAGCATCAACACCAACGGCACGCCGAATTTCATCCAGTCCACGAAGCCGAAGTCCCCGGCCTGCCCCAACAGGCCGCCGGCAATCGCGTTCTCTCCGCTGCCCATCAAGGTGCCCATGCCGCCGATGCTCGAGCTGAAAGCGATGCCCAAGATCAGCAGCTGCAACACACGCGGCGCCTTGTCCCGCGGCTCCACCCGCTGCGCAATCGTGATCGCCACGGGAATAAGTACGGCCGCGGTCGCCGTGTTCAGCACCCACATACTGAGCATCCCCGTCGCCGCCATCAGGCCGAGCAACAGCCGGTTCAGGTTGCCGCGGCTGAGCACAATCGTAATAAGGGCCATGCGTCGCGTCAACCCGTGTTTGCGCAGCGCTTCCGCCAGAAATAGGCTGCCCAAGATCAAGAAGAGCACCGGCGAACCGAACGGGCCGAACGCGCCTGTTACGACGTCAATGCCCAGGGCAATTTGGCAAATCGGCACCATCAAGGCGGCAATCGGCAGCGGCGCCGGCTCCAAGGCCAATATGCTGCCCGTAAAGACGAAGAGCGCCAACGCCCGGCGTCCTTGTTCGGATAGATCAGGCGGCAGCGGCAGCAGCAGCGTCCCTACGGTCAGGCCGATCACAATCAGGAAACGGCGCAGGTCGAAGACCTTGCGCATGCCCGCCTGGATCGGCTGCTGCAGCACGTCGAGCGGCGTAACCCGTCGTTGCAAACGACGTTTGCTCGTCGTAATGCGCTGCGCAGTCTCGCGCTGACGTCCCGACGCGGACGCCTCGCGCGCCGGCTCGTCCGTTGTCGCCCCCCCGTCGTGACGCGACTTCTCGTCGCGCTCACGCAGAGGCGCCAGCGTGGCCGTCGTCGGCAGCGATGATTTCAGACGCGATCGCCTAAAGCTCATATCCGCTTGTTCGCCGGGTTGCACTTAACCGGATGGCAGTTTGGAACAGGAACAAAGAAGAGGCGCAAGCGCGCCGACCACAGCCGCTGCGACGAAACTACTGAGCGCGACACAGAGCCAGTCCTTCCAGCGCCGGCCCGCTCTCCGGGTCGATTTCCAGCGCCTTGTTGAGCCACGCAAGCGCCTTGTCGCATTCGGGCGGCGATTTGTAGATGTAGGCCAGGCCGGCCGTGTAGATCTGCTCAATGCGGGCGCCGTCCCCGATGAGGGTCAGCCCCTTATCCAACTCGACGGCCGCGTCCTCGTAGTTGCGCCGGGCATAGAGCGCCATGCCCAAATGGACCAGCGCCGGGCCGTATTCCGGGTCCAATTCCACAGCCTTGCGCAGCACGCGCACAGCTTGCAGATGGTCGCCGGCGTTGTAGAGGCCGTCGCCCAACGCATCCAGCGTCACCGCCGATTCATAGACTTCCACGGCCCGCTCATACGCCTCAATGGCCTTGTCATATTCGTACAGGCCGACGCGATGCTGGCGCGCCTTGCCGATATACAGGTCAAACCGATAGGGCGCAGCCGCAATCGCCTGGTCATAGGCGGCGATGGCAGACTCATAGTCGCCGCGCATTTCGTAGAGAAAAGCCGTATTGCGCAGCGCCAACACGTTTTGCGGGTCCGCCTCCAACGCCTGTTGCAGGTAATCCTCGGCTCTATCCCAGTTGCCCACGTCCGTATAGATCTCGGCCAGGATCGCCAGCGTCGTCGCGTTCTTCGGCTCGATCTCAAGCGCATCGAGCGCGTAGTTCAGGCCCGCCTCATATTCGCCTTGCCAATCCCGCGCCCGCGCCAGCGCATTGAGCGCATCCGTATCGGTCGGGGCCAGCGCAACCGCCCTCTCTGCCATCTCCGCCGACTTGGCGACGTCCTGCAACATCAAATAGAGAGTCGAGAGCGCGGCCAGGGGCTTGGGATTCTGCGGCTCCAACCGGATCACTTGCTCATAGGCCGCGATGGCGGACGCCACGTCGCCCGACTTGTACGCCATCTCTGCGTCGGCCAAAAAGGCGGCGCCGCTGCGCGTCGGCTCCGCGGTCGGCGCCATCGGCTGCGACGTGAGCCAGGCCGGCTGCTGTTCGTACAAAATGATGGCGACCACGGCCAATGCGATCAGCGGCCAGAATCTCGCTATTCCGCTCCGCTTCCGGCGCGGCTTATACGTGCGGTCCAGATACATGGCCTGATTATAGCATTGCGCCGAAGGCCGACCAACTCAATTTGCCTCGGAAGCCCGCCGCGTGGTATACATGATAGCAAGGACGCCCCCGTAGCTCAGTGGATAGAGCGTCGGCCTCCGGAGCCGAAAGCACAGGTTCGAGTCCTGTCGGGGGTACTTTTCTGCGCCGCGTTTCGCGGCGCAGTTTTATTCGGAGCGCAATTGCAGCCAGAGCGCGGGCAGCAGCATGGCGATGAAAACCACCAGCGCCGCCCCCCATACCCTTAGGCTGTTCTGCAGCCAGGCTGCTCCCGGCATGAGCCCCAGCCCATACAAGATATAGGCCAGCAGACCGCAGTTGACGGCCCAGAGCATGCTGTGCACCAGCGCCCGCCGCGAGATCACGCGCACCTGCGCAATCAACAACATGCTCAACGTCGCCACGATCGTCACCAAAGCGATGATCAGCGAGGCAGGCCCGATCGGCGCAGGCGTCTCGACCTCGACAGCCGCAGACGTCGACGCCTGCTCCGCGCCGGGGTTCGCCGGCTCCACCGCCGCGCCGGACGCTTCCGCCACAACGCCGGCCGGCGCCGTCTCGGAGACGACAGTCGAATCCGCCCGGATTGCCTCCCCCTGCACGCTGACGGCGAGCGGCGCGCCGGTCGTAGCTGCGCCAACCTGCGCCGTCACCTGCAGCAGCCCCCCGCGCTCCATCAGCAGATCGCGCGAGGCGACGCCATTGCGCACCGTGGCGCTCTCCACGCGCGGGGCGGACTCGTCCCCCTCAAACGCCAGGATGAAATCCGCTGTCCTCCCGTCGCTAACCGGGTTGCCGTTGTAATCCAACACAGGGCCGGCCTGCAACCGGATCTGGTCGCCCGCCGCGATGACGGGCGGCGACTCCGGCGCCTGGCCGCTTTCGACAATGAGCGACCCGTCCGCAGCCAGGATGCGCAACGCCAAAGGACGTGTCGGGTCCGGCGCTAACCGTTCAGCCAGGCCGGCGAAACGCGTACCCGCCACGCTCACGGGGGGCGCGCCCTCCGGCGCATACGCCCGGAACAGCGCCCGCACCGCGCCTTCGAGGAAAGGCTGCGTCTTGCTGTAAACGCCATAATAGGCGTTCAGCTTGCTGATCTCGGTGGCGTCCAGAAAATAGGGGGCGTTCAGGGCGAAGACCACGACGTTCTTCGTCGCCAGATCCTCGCTGCGTTGGCGCAGAAAACGCTTCACCGCGTCGCTGTATAAATACTGCTCCGCGTCGACATCCAGCATGGCAAAGATGATCCAGTCCGCCTCGTCGATCAGCTTGTCCGTCCTGGCGTTTTTGTCCAGCTCAACCTCATCGGCAGGAACGTCTTCGCCCGTTGCATCTACGACAGACGGCTGCGATTGGATGCCGGCCTGTTCGGGAAGCGGTTCCGGCGTAGAGGGGGCGTCCGTCTCTTGCGCGGCCGGGGTTGGCGGCGCAGACGATTCGGCATCCAGCAATTCGGCCAGATCGGCAAATGTCCGACTGTCGATCTGGCTCTCGCTTAACTGCCCCGTCGCCTCGGGGCCGTAGAGCCGCAAGATGATCTCGCCCAACTCGACCGGCCCCACGGCCGCCTCGGTCATGCACGCTTCGCAATCCCGTTGCAGACGACTATCCGAAAAGATCAGCAATTGCTCACCCGCCTGCGGCACGCGCGAGAACACATCGCTGGCGCCGCTGGGGTCCGGATAGAGAATGGTAATGGACTCCAGCGCGACCTGGCCGATTTCCGCCAGCGCCGCCGCCTGCGTCTCCTCGTTCAGCGCCGCCAGATCACGCTCCTTGATCAAAACGGCGGCGAGCGGCAAGGCCGGATCCTCCTGTCGCGCTGGGCCGGCTGCCGCCCCGGCATAGAGGCTAAGCTTCAGGCGCACAATGCGGCGCACTGACTCATCCACACGCTGCGCAAAGCCCGCGTCATTCACATAGCGCTCTTGGAAGAAGCCGATAGTCTCCTGGATGTTGGCCTTCTCGCTCTCCCAACTGCCGTCAGAACTGAAATCGTTGAGAACAAGCAGATCGTGCCCGGCGGTAAAGGCGTCCAGCGCAATGCGGCGGAAAGGAAAATCGCCGGCCGATGCGCTGTAATGCCGCTGAATCGCCGGCGCGCCCAACCCGCCGCTGACCATCAGGCCGCCCTGTTCCCGCCATGCGGCGAACCCTTCTTGCTCCAACACGCGACTCAACTCGGTGGCCAAGCCGATCGGCGTATTGCGCCCCAGTCCGGTCCCCTGAAAACCGCTGTAGCGAACGTGGCTGGACATCAGGCCGTCAGTCACAGCCGGGTCAACTTGAGACGGATCGCCGCCGGCAGGCAGACGCGTCACCGCCAGGAAGGGCGGCAGTACGACCCGCCGCAGTTCCTCCAGGCTGCGCTGCACGGTCGGGATCTCCTGCTCAGGAAATCGATCCACGTCGCCCGCCCCGGGGAAGTTGCGCGCAACCGTGGCGACGCGTCGTTCGCCGCCCTCATGGACGCCGGAGATATAGGCTCGGCCCATCTGCCCCACCCAGAACGGGTCGCCGCCAAACATATGTACGCCCAGCCGGCCTACCCGATCCGGCCGCGGCTGATCCAGCACGTCGAGATTCGGCCCCAAAAGCAAGTTGACGCCCACGGCGGCCAGTTCTCTGCCCGCGATGCGCCCCACCCGGTTTGCCAGGTCCGGGTTCCAGGTCGCGCCGATCGCCATCTGGCTGGGCAGCGGCGTAAAGCCGCGCCGCAGCGCTGTGGCGGGCAGGTTGTCGCCGCTCTGCTCCACCGCAACCAAAAGCGGAAGGTTGAGCGGCGATACATTCGTCATCTCCTGCATCAACACGTTTTCGCGGCCGGGCCATTCCTCCGGCAACGGGTCGAAAGCGCGTTCCTCCGGCAGCAAGACGCCATATGACAACGCCTGCAGGCGGTTGATCAACGACGCGACTTGGCGCGGCGTATCCACGCCCTTCTCGTTGCTGAAGTTGCCCTTGGCCGGGCTGAGGATGACGCCCCCCACCCGATAGCCGTAGACTAGTTCGGCGATGTCGCTGTCGAACCCTGTATCACTGCCCTGAAACGTAATCAGAAAGAGCTGCCCCACCCGGTCCGCCGCCGACATCGACGCGACCACGGCGTCGACCAATGCATCGGGCGGATAGACGACGCTCTCCGGCGCGCCCGGTTCGCCGCCCGTTTCGACCGGCGGCGAAAGGGGGCTCTCGGCTGCATACGGCGGCTCAGGCGTCGCGGTCTGCGCTGCGACGGGCAGAATCATGCCCAGAGACAGCGCAACCGCAAGACATAGCCGAAAGAGGTTCAGTACATTATGCATGGACAGGTTATCGGCATGGCCGAGGCATGGCGGGGACGGCAACCATGTAGGCGGAGGGCGTTCGGCCTATTCGGCAATTTAGGAATCTAGGCGGCGACGCCCCACCCGGCAGCACATGTGTGGCCCCAGTATAGCGACAGCCTAATCCACCGTCAACTGCGGCGCCTTTATTGAGCCGCCGCAATCGCACGCCTCACACCCGCTCGTCCGGCAAAAGCTATTTTGCCAATTTGCGCCGTCCGCATATACTTCTAGCATAATCGCCTACTCGAGCAATCATATGAACGAACCTGATCCTTACTTCAACAGAGCGTCAACGGCAAACCGAATCACATCTCAAGAGACCGACGAACGCCCTGCTGCGACCGCGCCGTTGCGCAGGTTGCTGCAAGAAGCCGTCCAAGTCGTATTGCCGGCATTGGCGCTGGCGCTGGTCGTCCATCTCTTCCTGGCCCAAGCCACCATCGTCTACGGGCAGAGCATGGAGCCGAACCTGCTCGAACGCCAGCGGCTGATCATCGACAAAATCAGCTTCCGCCTGCACCCGCCCCAACGCAACGACATCGTCGTCCTCAACCTGCCCGGCATGGAAGAAATGCTCGTCAAACGCATCGTCGGTCTGCCCGGCGAAACCATCGAAATCCATCAGGGCGTAGTCTACGTAGACGGCGAACCCTTGCCCGAACCCTATCAGCACGGCAACGGCCTTTCCAACATGCCGCCGGTCACGCTGGGGCCGCTCAGCTACTTTGTGCTCGGCGACAACCGCGACAACAGCAACGACAGCCGTTCCTTCGGGCCCGTCAAACGCGAACACATCCTGGGCCGTGTCTGGCTGCGCTATTGGCCCTTCGACCAAGTAACGCAGTTCTAGCGCATCATGGGCTCCCGACGTTGGCGTAACGTCACCAAGATCATCGTCAGCGCCGCTTTGGCGATCATCGCCCTCATTCTGCTGGTCACCTTCCGGCAGATGATCGCGCCGACCATTGTCGCTTTCCTGCTCGCCTTTATCCTCGGCTACCCCGTCAACTGGATCCAACGCAGCACCGGCTGGCCGCGCGGCGCAGCGGTGCTCATCGTCTATGTATCGCTCGTCGCCCTAAGCGTGCTCGGCTCCGTGCTCTTCATCCCGCGCTCCGCCGAACTGGCCGGCGGCCTGCGCGCCTCCCTCGAACAACTCATCGTCAACCTCCAGAGCATGTCCGCCGGGCCGCTTCTCGCCCTTGGCCCCCTGGAGTTATCGCTCGACAGCATCTTTCAAGAGGTGGGAAACGCCCTGAGCAGCCTCCTGATGGCGACGGGCAATCCGCTCTCTCTGGCGCGCGGCGTCACCAACAGCATCCTCAGCATCGTCTACGTGCTGGTGCTAACCTTTTGGATCCTCAAGGATCTGTACAAGCTGCAACGTCTCATCCTCGATGCCATTCCCTCCGATTACCGCGAAGACGCCCGCCGGCTCGGCATCGAACTGAGCGCCATCTGGCATACCTTCTTGCGCGGGCAGATCGCCCTCGCCCTTACCGTGGGCGTGATTACCTGGATACCGCTCACCCTGGTAGGCATGGCAAACGCAGGCGGCCTAGCCCTCTTGGCGGGGTTAATGGAGTTTCTCCCCGGCTTCGGGCCGGGCCTGAGCGGGCTGATCGGAACCGCCATCGCCCTCTTCCAGGGTTCTACCTGGATGCCGGTCAACAACATCACCTTCGCCGTCATCGTCCTCATCATCTACATGGTCATCGCCCAGATCGAAACCGTCTACCTGATCCCGCGCCTCGTCGGCGGTCAGGTCCGGCTCCACCCTGCCGTCACCTTCGTCGCCATCATCAGCGGCACCATCGTCTTTGGGCTGCTCGGCGTGCTTCTGGCAACCCCCATCGTCGCCAGCGCCCGTACGCTCCTCTCCTACGTCTTTCGCAAGCTGACCGACCAGGAACCCTTTGAGGAGCTCGCCCCCCCGCAGAGCGAAGTGCGCATCCCCGGCGTCATCGCCGGCAGGAAGATCGAAGGCATCATCTTCGACCTCGACGGCACGCTCGCCTTTGTCGACTGGAGTTTCGCCGATTGGGCCGAGCAAAACCTGACCTGGCTTGACCGTATCATCAAGCCGGCGGATCGCCGGCGCATCGCCCGCCGCCTGATGATCTCGCTCGAAGGCTTCGTCCACTTCCTGATCGGCCTCGCGCGGCGGCTGCACATCAACGCCGACCTGGATCGCGTCTTCCCCGCCCTCAACCGCATACGCGGCTATCCCCCCGTCAGCCGCATGCAGGCGATGCCCGGAGCCGGCGATACCCTGTCCACCCTAGCCATGCAATACCCCATCGTCCTGGCCTCGACCCGCAACCGCCCCGAAATCCTGGCCTTTCTCTCTAAGTCCAACCTGCCCAGAGAGGCGATCACACACGTATTGGGCCGCGAAGATGTGCGCTACCTGCTCCCCAACAGCGACGTCTTGTTAGTCGCCGCCGAAAAGCTTGGCGTCGACCCAAGCCAATTGTTGGTGGTCAGCGATAATCACATCAACCTGCGCGCGGCGCGGGCTGCACACATCGCCACCGCCGGCGTCCTGTGCGGACTTGCCGAAGAACGCGACCTGCGCGACGCCGACCTAACGCTCGACTGCATGCCCGAATTGCTGGAGTGGCTCTAGCCAATCGCCATTCCCACAGCGCCCGCGTCGATCTTGCCGCCAATCTTTGCGCCGCGGGTTCATCAGCCCCCGAATTGTCCCAAATTGTAAGGTCAGCCATAACCGCGCCGCCCCGTTCCGTGTTAGGCTTTTTGCGCAGCCGGCCTATACGCCGCCAACACGCCGGGGCCGCCATCTTGCGCTGCCCCGCCAATGCGGTAGAGTATTAGCAAGGCGACGGCGAACAGCAACGCTCGCGCCGCTCAGTCTCTGGAAGTTCCCGTCAGAAGCGAGGTTATCTATGCTAAAAGTCTTGATCACCTACGATATGCAAGAGGGCAAAGAGCAGGACTGCCAGGAATACCTGGTGAACAAACTGGCCCCCGGCCTGGCCAAGCTCGGCTTTCGCATGTCGGATGTCTGGTACACGGTGTGGGGCAGCCCGCCCCAGATCACCAGCGGCGGCGAAGTCGAAGATGTCAGCCAAGCCCGCACCATCTTCCAGTCCGACGAATGGGAGCAACTGGCCGAGGGCATGGAAGACATCTCGCGCAATCTGTCGGTGCGCCTGGTTCGCTCCAACAACTAAGTGAACGCACAAAAACGCATGGCTGCGTCCGCCGGTCATCGCCATCGCCGCGGCAAGCCTCTTGCCCTAGTCGTCCTGCTCGAAAACGTCGGCCACATAACCGGCGTTAAGCTTCCCGCGCCCGTCATGGCCGCCATCGACTATCTCACCGAAGAATACGCTAAGCTGTTACTGCGCATCTACGGCGCTTATGGCGTGTACGACGCCGTCGTCATCCTCGAAGACGAACAGGCCACCGGCCCGCAGTTGGCGGAAACCCTGCTGCGCCTCGGCCCTGCATACACGACCGATCTGCTGCTCCTGGTCCACGGGCACGAGGGCAAGCTGGTCGGCTATCGCGGGCAGGAGTTGATCGGCCCGGAAACCTTTTCGCGACTGCTCGAGGCCTATCGCCAAGACCCCCACGCGCTCGACCTGCGCATGGTCTTCGGGCTGAACTGCTACGGGGCCAGCCTCAGCGCCGTCTGGCTCGCACTGGGGGCCGTGGTCGTCAACGGCACGCCGGGCGTGAATTGGCTGCCCGAACCCAGTCTATCCACTTTCCTGCGCAATTGGCTGGGCGGCAAACGCTATTCCGCCGCCGTGCAGCGCAGCAATCGCCGCGCCCGCCGTTGGGCGCAACGCGTCTGGCGACCGCTCCCCGGCCAGGCGGAACACCCCAAAGTCGCGGCCAGCCGCCAGATCGTCTACGGCGTCAGAGACATCGACATCCATACGCCTTCTTGCACTTAGCCGATCCCAACCCGCCGATCCGCACACAAAAAAGCGGCGGCCAACTTGTCCGTTGAGCCGCCGCTTCTGACGCGGAGAGGTTGAAACCAGGCGCTCCTGGCAACCGCGCGCTACCTTGTCACGCGCTGATAGGTAAGGTAAAAAGTCGTGTGGATGCCGTACTTGGGCCGTTCTAAATCGCCCATGCCGGCCCCGCGCAGCACATCGCTGGGCAGCCCCTCCACCTTCACATTGTACGCATTGCCTGCGGCATACATCATGTAATTGAACGCATAGTCCGGGGGCGCTTTGTCCTCCGTGGGGATAGTTGCATTGCCGTCGCCCCAAAAGACCGTAACGGGCTGGCCCACGATGCGTTCGCCGTTCTCGTCCAGCACTTCCACATAGATGTGGTGCTTGCCGCCCGATTCCTGTTCATCGCCCCACTTCGCCTCGACCAAGCGCCAGTATTGCTGGCCGGGCGCGACCTGCGGCTCCTCAACATGGACGCCGAGGCGATCCAAACGCGGATCCCAGATGCGCGAAGGCGCAGCCGCGGCCACGACCTCCGGTTCCGGCTCCGGCGCCGCCGGCAACACTTCCTGAATGAAGGGGCGCAGCGTCGCCGTGGGCAGCGGCGTGTTCGTAGGCAATGGCGTCGCCGTAGGCAGCGGCGTACTCGTCGGGATCGGCGTCACTGTCGGCGGGGGCGTCGGGGTCGCCGTCGGCGGCGCCTGTTGGTCCGCTAACGCCAGCATCTCCGCCAATTCCGGGTCGCGCGCGGCAAGCTCATAGCTGCCGATTGCGTACACTTCGCTAATGGCGTTGAACAGATTTGACCGGTATCCCAAATCGTCCGAACCGTTGGCCACGCTCACGCTGCCCTGCAGCATGCTCAAGAACGCCCACGGCGCGGCGATCCCGATCAGCCAGATAATCAGCAACACCAGCAGCGCAAGCCGCAGTTTGCCGAAAGTAGTCAAATTGGCAAACCATTCGCCAAAGCCCACACGTTGCCGCGGCGCTTCGGCCGGCGACGGCTCGTAGGACTGGGCCTGCTGGCGGCGGGCAGGCATATTCGCCCCCGCAGCCTGAGCAGGCGCGGCAGGCGCATAGCCTGTTTCGCCGCGCGGTTCGCCGTAGGCCCCGCCTTGTTCCATGCGCGTCAGCCGCTGCGTCAACATGCGGCTCATGCTGATCGCCAGGCTGGGGTAACGCGCCATCAGCATGTCGAAGTCGCGCTTGGCTAGCGTCCACACATCCACATCGGTTTCGGCCACAGCGCTGGCGTTATGCGGCTGATTCGTCAACAGCGCCCGCTCGCCGAAAGCTTCGCCGGGGCCGACAATCCACCCGCCGGAGAACGACTGCATGCGCACCTGACCCGTCTCGAGCAGGTACAGCGTATCCGCCGGGCTGCTGGCCCGGAAGATCTGCTCGCCGGCGCGATAGCGCATCGGGCGCAAATACTCGGACACCTGGTCCAGCTCTTCCCGGCTCAGGTCGGAGAACAACTCGAACGTGCGGAAGCGGTCTGCCGACGAGGGGCCCTCGTCCGTCGCCAAGCGCGTGGCAACCCCGTGGGTCAACGCCTTGCCGATAGACGGATGCCTCATGCTGAGGTTATCCAGATCGGCCCGCTGCAAAATCCAGAGATTCGTATTGCGGATAGCCGTAGCGTCTTCGGCGTAGATCTGCCCCGTGAGCAGCCCCTTCTCGCCAAAGTGGCCGCCGCTGCCCACGCGTGCCAACTCCTCGACCACGCCGGAAGCGTTCTCGGCCGTCAGCTCGATTTCGCCGTTCTCGATGAAATAGAGGGCATTGCCGCTTTCGCCCATCGTGTAGACGCGCTCGCCCGCGGGCACATGCTGCAGCGTCATCCGCTCCGCCACAGCCCGCAATGCGTCCGGCGGCGCCTCGGCAAACATGGGCATCTGCGCCAGCCACGACGCCGCCTGTGACTGGTCTTCGCGCCCCAACGGCGCGCGGGCGGCGCGCGCCAAAATCCGGCGCAAACCCGGTTGCTGTGCGCTCAGCGCGTGAAATTCATCGGCGGACAGCAGCCACACCAAGCTGTCTTCGCTCGCCGCCGCCGTTCGGAACGCGGGCTTGCCCGTCAGCAACGGCGCGGCGCCGATCAACTCCCCCGGCCCGACCGTCTCGATGCGGCTTCCCTCCGCCGGTCTTTCCGGGCGCAATTCGAGCGCGCCGCTTTCCACCAAATAGAGACCTTCCGGCGTCTCCCCGCTGCGGTACAGGCTGGAGCCGACGCCGACCTCGACAGGCTTTAGTCGTTGCGCTACAGCCTGCAGCGTGTGCGGCGGCAGCCCGGCCAACTCCGGCGTCTTGGCGAGCCGTTGCGCCAAATACTCCTGCATCTGGACGACAATACCGCCGAAGTTGCGACTGAGCTTGATTCCAATCGAAGGCTGCTGAAGGATGATCTCGCGCAGCGCATCGCCGCTTAACTTCCAGAACGACAGATCGGCCAACGCCTTGGCGCTCACATCCAAAGGCGCGCCGCGCAGCAGGCTGGCCTCCCCCAAAATGCTGCCCGGCCCCAGCGTCGCCAGGTTTTGCCCGGCGGGCGTAACCAGGCCGACAAAGCCGCGCCCGATCAGATAGATGGACGTCGCCCGGTCGCCGGCATTGAGGAGCACGGCATTGGCCGCACACTCGCCGTCGGCAAAACCGGCGGCCAGAATCGACCTTTCTTGCTCATCTAGCCCCGCAAAGAGCGGCGCATACTGGATTAACTCAGTCTTCACAAATCCTCCTCGTCATGGACGGGGCGGGTTATTCGGCAAAACGCGGGATGACGCTGCGGCGTCTTCCCGCGCAATATCTCAATACTTGCGCTGGAATGTGACCGTCCAGCTATAGTGTCCCCAACAGCCGGGCATGTCGACAAACGCTTTGCAACTGGCGTCGTCGCTGCAATACCTGCCCGCGATCAGCGTCTCATAGGGAATCGCAGCGGGTTCGGTGCTCATGCCGCGCGCCACCTCCGACGTCACCTCGCGGCCATCCGCGTCGCGGATGACGCGCACATCCTGGCCGCGCCCCAAGACGAACTCGACCACGCCGTCGCCTTTACCCTGTGCGCCGGTGACATATATCTCTTTGGCGCCGAATTCGGCCTGCACCGCCACGCCGTTGATGCGGCTGCCGTTGGCGTCCACCACATTGACGACGAGTTGGCGCTTTTCGCCGCATACCACTGACGGGCCATTGAGGGAACCGCCGTTCTCGTACACGTCCCACAGGCGCTTCTCGATCACCACAAAATCGGGTCCGTCCGCCGGTGGCGCCGGGTTCTCAGCCGGGGCTGGTTCGGCGGGTGCAGGGTTCTCGGCAGGCGCTTCTGCCGCCGGCGCAGGCGTCGGCGTCGGCGGGGGCTCCGGGATATTGGCGGCAACCGCTACGCCGCCGACATCGCCCGTCGTCGCCACCAATTGGCCGAACACCCAGCCTAACTGACCGGCGGCATCGGACACTTGCCACCAATCAGCCTGCGGGTTTTTGCCGACAATCTCCGCTTCTTCGCCCGTCTGCAAGTCCTCTACGATCGGGTACGCCGTGCCCGGCCCGCTGCGCACGTTGATGGCGGCCATAGCCACGGCACGCGGCCCGGCAAGGGGCGTAGGCGACGGCTCCAACAACAGCGCTTCCAGTGTAGGCGTCGGTTCCAGCACAGCCGACTCCGGCGTGGACGTCGGCTCCAGCGCGACCACGGCCACCGTCGGCAAAACGACAGGCTCCGCCGCCTCAGCCTCCGGCTGCGCCTCCGATGGCGCCGCTGCAGACTGCGCCGCCTCTACGGCGTCGCCGCTGCCGGCAATGCTGTCGGCGTCGATCAGGCCTATTTCGACGGCATAATCCAAAATCGGCTGCGATTGCGAACCAAGCGCAACCGCCAGGCGAACCAAGTCCGCGGTCTCTTCCTCATCGACATCGCTGGAAACCGCAGTCTCGGCTAAATAGACGAGCCACTGCAACGGGTTAGCAACTTCTAGCGCTTGCAGTTCAGCGCGCGCCTGCCCGACATCGTCGTTTTGCCTGAACTCGCGCGCAATGCGCACCGTCTCTTCAGCCAGTTTGGCGGAGCCGGACTCTCCCCGCTCCGGGCCGCACGCCGTTAAACTCAAGCCCAGAACCAGCAACACGAAGGCGATCCACAGGGACCGCCCCGTAAAAGGTCTTCGCTTTTCAGGGTGTGAGGAAACGCAAGGACGGTCAGATGACGTACAGCTTGCGTAATGTAAGGACATGATCCGTTAACCAGTTCAGCTCAAACCTCGACATGCTTCCGACGGGACAACCGGCCCGCTCCGGCAACACAACGTCTTCAAGATGCGCTAAGTTTCCTGCGCTGTATAGCCGTTCAACCGGCTAATAAACTCCTGGCGTAAGGTAACGGCATCGTTCAGGCGTTCTGTCCTTGCTCGAGCGGACGATACTTCCTTCCCCTTCAGAAATCACTTACTGGCAGCGCCTCGGTTTGTCGCCTTCCCAACTCCCGTTTTCGCCGCAACCCAACCCTTGCTATAATGCACACAAGTGCAGAGCATCAAGGCGGCAGACGGTAGTGCCGAAGGTGGGAGTCGAACCCACAAGGGTTTCCCCACACGAGTTTGAGTCGTGCGCGTCTGCCAATTCCGCCACTTCGGCATAACTTGGGATTGAGTATACCGATTCCGTTCGCAATCGTCAAATGCATGAGGTCCGTCAGGTTGCCAACTTGGCCCCGTCTTCCGAAACCCCGGCAGAACTAAAAGAAAATCAGACGGTTGAGCGCGCGCTGAACGGCGACCTAGAAGCCTTTAACCAGCTTGTCGTAACTTACCAGCGCCTGGCCTTCAGCGTAGCTTACCGCATGCTCCAAGATGAAGATGCCGCGGCCGATGCCGTCCAGGACAGCTTCATCAAAGCCTATCGCGCCCTGCACACCTTCCGCGGCGGCGTCTTTAAGAGTTGGCTGCTCCGCATCGTGGTCAACACCTGCTACGATGTGCTGCGCGCGCGCCGGCGCTATCCCGCCGACAGCATCGACGAAGAACCCGGCGAAGATGAATACGCCCGCCAACTCGTCGACGATACGGAAAGTCCTCACGACTACGCCGAGCGCATGGAGGTGAGCGAACTCATCGAACACGGCATTCGCTCGCTCCCTGCCGATCAGCGGTTGGCGCTCGTTCTCTGCGACGTCCACGGCTACGCCTACGAGGAAATCGCAGAGATCACCGGCGCCGCCATGGGAACAGTCAAATCCCGCATCAGCCGGGCGCGCGCTCGGCTGCGCGATTTCTTGCTTCAGAAACCGGAACTATTGCCCGCCGGCTTGCGTCCTAAACGTGAATAGCATGCCGGTTCCCGAGCAGCCGGCGTCTTAATCTAGTGACACCTTTATTATGAATTCATCAGAGTTCAGCCGCATTACCGATGAGCTATTATCCGCCTACATCGACAACGCGGTCACCGCGCAAGAACGCAAGTTGGTCGAGGCTGCATCCGCGGCCGATGCCGAGATCGCCTGGCGGCTAGATTCGCTGCGACAGACCGTGAACTTGCTTCACGGTCTGCCGGAGATTCCGCTCCCGCGCTCGTTCGTTCTGCAGGAATCGCAAGTCATGGAGGCCGCGCCGCCGCGCAGACCGGCGTCACGCGCCCAATCCGGCTCGACGTCATTCCTCGACCGCTTCTCGCGCGGATGGCGCTCCTTCTGGCAGCCGGGCAATCCCGTCCTGCGCAACGCAGCCGCGGCCGCTCTCGTGCTGCTGCTCGTTCTGGCCGGCGGCGACGCCTTGCTGGGCGATCTGTCCTTCGGCCGCGGCCTACAAGCGCCCGCCGGCGGCGATCTCGCTATGAGCGAAGCCGCGCCGATCCAGTTTGCGGAGCCCGCCGCCGAAGCTGAAATGGCAGAGGTCGCGCCAGTACAAGCCGCCGCAGATACCGCAGAAGAGGCCGCGGCAATAATCGAGGAAGACGCTGTGGACAATGTTGCAGACGCTTCCGCCGAAGATGACGCGCCGGCCCTGGCCGAAGAACCGCCCGCCGAATCGGAAACCGCCCTCGCCGCCCAAGCCGCCCCACAACCGCAAGCGACCCCGGAAGCTCAGCCTACTGCGCGAATCCTGGACGAGCCGCCCGCCGCAGCCGCGGCGATGGCCCAGCCCGGTCCGTCAGGCGGCGAGTTGCCCCCAGACGTAGCAGCCGCCGAGGAAGCGATGATCTTTGGTGCGCTCGGCATCGGCGGGGAAGACGGTCGCGGCGGCGCGCCCGGTCCTCGCGCCGCCGCTCCGCAAGAAGCGCCGGGAGCCGCGCTCGAATTAGCCCCCGCGCCGCCGGCCATGCCTCTGCCGGACGAATCACCCGCTGCGGAAGAAGAGACTGCCGCCGAAGAAACTGCTGCGGATGAAGCCGTCGAACCGTTCGCCGCCGGTGAGATGACAGAGACGATTTCTTCTGCCGCAGCGACGACAACCGTCGAAATGCCCGCCCCCGCAGCCGCCGCTACGGAACTGCCCGCCCAAGAGGAGGAAGCAGAGGAAGCCGCTCCGCCGGAAGAAACAGACGCTGGAGAGCAAGAAGCAGAGGGGAGCCCGGCGGCAGTCGCCAAAGCTGCTGACGAACACGCCGCCCTGCCCATTGCCACTGCAACGCTGCTGCCTACGCAGACGCCGAGCGTCGCCCCGGCCTATAGCCCGCTGCGCGAGCCGTATCCGGAGCCTGTCGCCCGGTCCGTCCACATCGGCTTTCCCGGCTTGCTGCAATGGGCGCAACTGGGGCTGGCATTGGCCGTCTTCATCCTCGGCGTCCTCTGGTGGCGCAGCCGCTAAGCCCGCCGCCTTATGCCCGAACTGCCCGAAGTCGAGACCTTCATCCGCGAGCTTGCGCCCGAACTGAACGGACGCCGCATCACGCGCGCCCGCGTCTTTTGGCCCGGCGTCATCGCCTTTCCCACCGACGAAGAGTTTGTGACGGCCATTGCCGGCGCGCGCTTCGACCGCTTCGCGCGTCGCGGCAAATATATGCTCTTCGGGCTAGACGACCCGCGCACGCTGATCGTCCACCTGCGCATGACGGGCAAGCTCCAACTTGCCCCCGCCGCCGGCCCGCCCGCCAAGCACGAGCACGTAATCCTCGACCTGGACGACGGGCGCAGTCTGCACTATCAGGACCCGCGCAAGTTCGGGCGTTTCTGGTTGACGCCGAACCCCGATGCTATTCTCGCCAAGCTGGGGCCGGAGCCGCTTGGCCCCGACTTTACGCCCGCCTATCTGATCGATAAGCTGGCCGGGCGCACCGCCCCCATCAAGGCACTGCTCCTCGACCAGCGCATCGTCGCCGGCATCGGCAACATCTACGCCGACGAAACGCTCTACCGCGCGCACGTGCACCCGGCGCGGCCCGCCGGCGAACTGCGCGCAGACGAGATCGAGCGGCTGCACACCGCCGCGCAAGACGTGCTGCGGGTCGCCATCGAACGCTGCGGCAGCAGCTTGGGCCGCAGCAATCTACAGAACTATATCCGCCCAGGCGGTGAACAAGGGGGCTTTCAAGAGGAACACAACGTCTTCCGCAAAACCGGGCAACCCTGCCCGCATTGCGGCCATCCCATCGAGCGCATGATCATCGCCCAGCGCAGCAGCCACTACTGCCCCGTCTGCCAGCCGGACACGCGCTGACCTACTCCGCAGCAGGCTCCGCGGGCTTGGGTTGCTTGGCCGCCTCTAGCTCCATGCGCAAGGCGCGCTCTTTTTCCGCAGCGGCCTTTTCGCCTTCCGCCAGCGCCCAATCCAGCCGCGAGCGATAATTCCCGTCACGCGTCGTCTCGCTTGCCGGCGCAAACAGATAGTGGAACACCGCGCTAGACGCCAGCCCCGCAGCCGCTCCAACGGCAAAACTCACCAGCCAACCCATATCTATCCCCTCCGCATCGCAATACGCCCGAACTCACACACTCCGCACGCTGATTATAGCGGCGCGCCGCCCGCAGCAAAAAAAGCGACCGGCATCCATACTGACGCCGGCCGCTCTTTTCTTCGCTTGTCGCCCCCGCCTACCCGGCGCGGGCATCGATGATCTGCACCTCGTGCGGCTCGTCACGGGAGACGTCGAGCTGCGACGCCTGCTCCTCAGGCAAGAACAAGCCGACCAGCACGTAGATCAGCACGCCCATACCGATGCTGCCGATGCTAAACGCAGCCCAGACCAGGCGCACCAGGTTGGCGTCGATGCCGATCTTCTGCCCGATGCCGCCGCACACGCCCATAAACACGCGATCGCTGCGGCTGCGCTTCAACGGAAACTGCTGTCGCGTCCGTCCCAGACTCGCCTTCATGCTCTCCTTAGTAGGCATTTTGTCGCTCACTCCGCTCTTCATGCGATCCGCGGCGTCGCCCGCATTCCAACGCATCCCTCGGCCCGTATAGCGCAGCAGGACATACCCGGCGCCGATCAGCAGCACAGGCCAAAACGCCACCGAAATCAGTTCCCAGACGCCGCCCCACAGCCACGGCAGCACGCCGAGATTCGCCAGCAGCCACACGCCGCCCAGCGCAATCAGAACAAACGCGGCCCGCGCCAAATTTTTCTCGTTCAGTTCCAACGCCGCAGCGCGCATTTGGCCCTGATCGGCTGTGCCCACCGGCAGCAGGATCAACAGCGCCGCATAGGCCAGGATGCCGCCGCCGCCCGTGGCGAGCGTCAACACCACCCATAGGATGCGCACCAATGCCGGATCCCAGCCGGCATATTCGGCCAGGCCGCCGCACACGCCCCCGATCAACTTTTCGTTGGGGCTGCGGAACAACATGCGCTTGCGCTCTTGCTCAGTCACACTGGCCGGCGCCTCAGCCTTGCCGGTCTCAGCCATGACATCTTCTGCAATCTGTTCCATTTGTTTCCGTCTCCTCTTTAACCTGCTCAAATCACCGGGGCGTAGCGCCTGTCGCACAGACGGCCCGAACTTCGCAGCCTGCCCCACTTTGCCGCCTGGTTCACAGATCAGTACGGCGATCTTCGCAAAAGGTTGCAGCCCGCGCCCATGAGTTTTCGCGCTTGTGCTACAATGCCCATATATCCATGCCTTTATGACCGTGCAGCCGTTGCCGCCGGAGACCCAAAACGGCTGCCCTGATAGAAAAGGCGCTTGCCCGTGTCCTTCGACCTGACAAGCCAAACGGATCATCGCCCCTGGCCCCTGCCGGCTGGTCCGTGGACCATGCGCCAGTCGTGGCGCGACCTGCTTTTCGCCCATTGGCCGCTGCCCATTGACGCCGTCCGCGCGCTCGTGCCGCCCGCCTTTGAGATCGACGCCTTCGCCGGCGAAGCCTGGATCAGCATCGTGCCCTTTCGCATGGCGGACGTCCGCCCCGCCCGGCTGCCTGCGCTGCCCTGGCTCTCGGCGTTCCCTGAACTCAACGTGCGCACCTATGTCACCGCGCCGGGGCCGACTGGCGTCAAGCCCGGCGTCTTCTTCTTCAGCCTCGACGCGGCCAACCCTGTCGCCGTCGCCATCGCCCGCCGCTTCTATCACCTGCCCTACTACCGCGCCGCCATCCGCCTGACCGAAAACGCCCGCGCCATCCGCTATGCCGCCCTACGCACTCACCCCCAAGCCGCGCCTGCTCGCTTCGATGCGCATTACGCACCCGCTGGCGGCATCGAACCCGCCCGCCCCGGAACGCTCGATCACTGGCTGGCCGAACGCTACTGTCTCTACACGACCGACGCACGCGGCCGACCCTACCGCGCCGAGATCCACCACGCGCCGTGGCCCTTGCAGACAGCCGAAGCCGAGATCATCGAAAACACGGTTGCCGCGGCCGGCGGCGTGACGCTGCCCGACGTTGCGCCGCGGCTTCACTTCTCGCGCCGCCTGGACGTGCTCGTCTGGCCGCTGCGCCGCCTCAACGTCTAACGAACGCCCGATGAATGCCTACCGGCTCGGCGTCGCCGTCAGCATCCTGGGCGCGCCCCTGCGCTCGCACGACAGCCGCCGCTGGCAAAACAACCCGCACCTCAGCGTCAGCCTGGCCTATCTGCGCGACGTCTTCGAATACCTGCATAGCCAGGACATTCGCTTCTACCGCCTCTCCGGCCAGCTCGCCCCCTACAACAGCCACCCGGACATGCCGCAGTTTCACCGGCAGATCGACGAATGCGCACTCGAACTGGCCGCCATCGGCGACCTGGCGCGGCTCTACGGCATCCGCCTCAGCCTGCACCCCGCCCATTACGTGCGCCTAAGCAGCCCCGATCCGGTGCGGACAGCGCGCGCTGCGCAGGAACTCGACCTTGCCGCCGCCCTGCTCGACGCAATGGGCGCGGGCGAGGACGCGGTGATCGTCGTCCATGTCGGCGGCCCCTATGGCGACGCCGCGGCCGGCCGCGAGCGTTTCGTGCGCGCCTACCACAGCCTCGCCCCCGCCACGCGCCGCCGCTTGGCCCTCGAAAACGACGATCGCCACTACGCCCTAGTCGACACGCTCTGGATTCACCGGCGAACCGGCATCCGCCTGGCGCTGGACATCCTGCACCATCGCTGCCTCGACCCGGCCGGCCTGCCGCTCGTCGAGGCGCTGGCGCTTGCGCTTGCCACCTGGCCGCCCGGCCAGCAGCCCAAGATCCACTTCAGCAGCCCCCGCACCGAGTTGCGCCGCCTCTATCGTCACGGTCAATGGCGCGTGCAAATGCCGCTGCCCAACCAGCACAGCGACTTCATCAACGTCTTCGAGTTCATCGACCTATTGCGCCTGGCACGCGATCGCAGCCTGCGCGCCTTTGACATCATGCTGGAAGCCAAGGCCAAGGACCTGGCGGTCCTGCGCTTACGCCAACTCGTGGCGCGCTACGCCCCGGACCTCTCGCCCTGCCTGCACTAGGGTAGGAGCGCGCAAAATATACCGCAAAGAACGCCTGACGGATGACTCGTGACTCCTGACTTATGATGCTTCTGCGTCTACCCCTCACTTCACGCCATCCGCCGTAATCTCCGGCTGCACCTGCGCCCCGCGCACCCCGGAGGCAAGACGCCCCGTCACCACCTGCGCATCGTGCTGAAAGACCAGCAGCGCATCGCGATGCAGAGCTTCGTCGCGCAGTCGGCGCTTCGTCTCGATGCTGACCATGGGCAGAATGTCGAAACTCGGAACCCAGGCCAGTCGGTCCATATGCACGGCCCAACTGCACGCATCCCCCAAGAATAACAGACTCTCTCCCTTCGCCTCCACCCACACAGTCTGAATGGCGGCGGTATGGCCCGGCGCCACATCCGTGCGCACCTGGCTGCCCAGCCGCTGCGGGCCATCGACGACCCGAAGCTGCCCCCGCTCGGCCAGAGGCGCCCAATTTTCGGGGAAATAGGTGGCGGCTGTGCGTTCGTTCGGGTAGCTGGCATCCGCCAGATCGATGCGCTGCACCAGATACGTCGCCTTGGGGAAGACGGGGACTACAGGCCCCGGCCCGCCGTCTTCGCTGTCCCAGCGCGTGCCGCCGCCCGCGTGGTCGCTGTGCAGGTGCGTCAGGATGACCGTATCTACGTCTTCCGGCGCAAAGCCCGCCGCGGCCAGGTCCCCGATCAGCCGTTCCCTGCGATCTTCCAAGCCAATGATCTGCCGCTGCTTCGCCGTCAGCTTGTCGCCAATGCCCGTGTCCGCCAGGATCAAGCCTGCGTCCGACTCGATCAGCAGCGAGCGCGTTTCGACAGGGATGCGGTTGCGCTCGTCGGGCCGGATCACCTGCTGCCACAGCACGCGCGGCACTAGCCCAAAGAAGCCGCCCCCGTCCAATCGGTGCCGCCCATCGCTCAGAATATGGCAGCGCACGCCGCCGATCTCCAGTGTGATTGCCACCGTTCCGACATCCTTTTCTCTACGCGGACAACACCGATGCGAGAATATGCTAGCCCAATTCTACCATCTATATGCAGGCGTCAGGCGTCATGAGTCATCCGTCATCCGTCACGAGTCAGGCGTCGCTTTTTCGCGTGCGCCCGTACAGATATTT
>CAZYSJ010000062.1:0-27660 GCA_964649875.1 uncultured Caldilineaceae bacterium | reverse complement strand
AGAACGGCGCGCAGATGATCGACGTCAACTTCGACGACGGCATGCTCGACGGCGAAGCGGCTATGGTGCGCTTCCTCAACCTCATCGCGGCCGAGCCGGACATCGCCCGCGTGCCGGTGATGATCGACTCGTCCAAGTGGTCGGTGCTGGAGACCGGCCTCAAGTGCGTGCAGGGCAAGTCCGTGGTCAACTCCATCAGCCTCAAAGAAGGCGAGGAGGAATTCAAGCGGCGGGCGCGGCTGATCCGGCGCTACGGCGCGGCCGCGGTCGTCATGGCCTTCGACGAGCAGGGCCAAGCCGATACCCTGGAACGTCGCGTCTCGATCTGCACGCGCGCCTACCGCATTCTTACCGAAGAGGTCGGCTTCCCGCCCGAAGACATCATCTTCGATCCCAACATTCTCACCGTGGGGACCGGCATTGAGGAGCACGCCACGTACGCGATCGACTTCATCGAGGCGACACGGCGCATCAAGGCCACGCTGCCCGGCGTCAAAGTCAGCGGCGGCGTCAGCAACGTTTCCTTCGCCTTTCGCGGCAACAACGCCGTGCGCGAGGCGATGCACGCCGCTTTCCTCTACCACGCCATCCAGGCGGGCATGGACATGGGCATCGTCAACGCCGGCGCGCTCATGGTCTACGAGGACATCCCCCCCGAACTGCTGGAGCGGGTGGAGGACGTACTGTTTAACCGCAGGCCGGATGCCACCGAGCGCCTCGTCGCCTATGCCGAGACGGTGAAGGGAACCGCCAAGAAGAAGACCGAGGACCTATCATGGCGCGCAGCGCCGGTGCATGACCGCCTGGTCCATGCCCTGGTGCGCGGCATCGCCGATTTCGTCGAAGAGGACGCCGAAGAGGCGCGGCAGCAGGTCGACGACCCGGTGCAGGTCATCGAGGGGCCGCTCATGGACGGCATGAACCATGTGGGCGACCTCTTCGGCGCGGGCAAGATGTTCTTGCCCCAGGTGGTCAAGAGCGCCCGCGTCATGAAACGCGCCGTAGCCTATCTGACGCCCTACATCGAGGCCGCCCGGCGCGTCAACGGCGGCGGATCGAACGCCGCCGGCAAGATTGTGATGGCGACGGTCAAGGGCGACGTCCACGACATCGGCAAGAACATCGTCGGCGTGGTGCTCGGCTGCAACAACTACGAGATCGTCGACCTGGGCGTAATGACGCCCGCCGAGAAAATCCTGCAGACCGCCATCGACGAGAACGCCGACATGATCGGCCTGAGCGGGCTGATCACGCCTTCGCTGGACGAGATGGTACACGTCGCCAAGGAGATGGCGCGCCTGGGGATGGATAAGCCGCTGCTGATCGGCGGGGCCACGACCTCGCGCATGCACGCCGCCGTGCGCATCGACCCGGCCTATTCGGGGCCGGTGGTGCACGTCAACGACGCCTCGCGCAGCGTGGGCGTAGTCGAAAAGCTAATCAACCCGGCCTCGCGCGATGCGTACATTCAGGAAGTGAAGGCCGAATACGCGCGCCTGCGCGAACTGCATCAGAGCGGACAGATAGGCCGTTCTCTGCTCGATCTGGCCGAGGCCAGACGCCGCCGCTTCGCGCCCAACTGGGACGAGGCCGCCATCGTCCGGCCCGCTTTCCTGGGCGTCAAGGTCTACGACGACATCAACCTGGGAACCCTGGCCGAAAAGATCGACTGGACGCCGTTCTTCCACGCCTGGGAAGTGAAGGGCGCATATCCCCAGATCCTCAACGACCCGGTGAAGGGCGAGCAGGCGCGCGCGCTCAACCAGGACGCGCAGGCCATGCTGGCGGAGATGATCCGCACCGGCTCTTTGCAGGCGCGGGCTGTCGTCGGCCTCTATCCGGCCAATGCCAGCGGCGACGACGTGCTGCTCTACACGGACGAGTCGCGCAGCGAGATCGCGACCACGTTCCATATGCTGCGCCAACAGACAGACCGCGGCCTGTCGCGCCCCTGCTACAGCCTGGCCGACTTCGTAGCGCCGGTCGAGAGCGGCGTCGCCGACTATGCGGGCGTCTTCGCCGTGACCGCGGGCATCGGCGTGGATGCGCTGGTGCAGCGCTACGAGGCCGCCCACGACGACTACAACGCCATCATGGTCAAGGCGCTAGCCGACCGCCTGGCCGAAGCGCTGGCGGAGCATATGCACGAGGAAGTGCGCCGCCATCTCTGGGGCTACGCGCCGGACGAGGACCTGTCCAACGAGGAGCTGGCGGCGGAGAAATACCGCGGCATCCGCCCCGCGCCGGGCTATCCCGCCTGCCCCGACCACAGCGAGAAGCGCATCCTCTTTGACTTGCTGGGCGTGGAGCAGGCCATCGACCTGCACCTGACCGAGAACTGCGCCATGACGCCCACGGCCGCGGTCAGCGGCTTCTATCTAGCGCACCCGCAGTCGACCTATTTCTCGGTAGGGCGCATTGGCCGCGACCAGGTCGAGGACTACGCCACGCGCAAGGGCATGACGCTCGACGAGGCCGAACGCTGGCTGCGCCCCAACCTGGGCTATAACACTTAGCCGGTTAAGCGCGGAGCGACCCCTTCATCCGCCGGAGAGGGCCGGCAGGTACGTCTCCCACGACGTAGGCGCGACCATGTGCACCGTGCGCGGTTCGCTCCACGCGCCCCAATTGCCGGCCGCGTCGCCGGCGCGCACGCGCCAGCCGTAGACGCCGTCAGGCAGCGCTTCCGGCGTGTAGGCCGTCTCGCCGGTGCGGATGTCGATAAACGGCGCCAGCGTCTGCGGCGCGAGGGTTGAACCGGCCTGCATGCCGTCCCCCGCAAACACCTGAAGGTGATACTCGACCGCGCCGGCTGCGGACAGCCAGGCGAAGGCGCGCGTGCGCTCGGTCAGGGTCGCGCCGTCGGCGTAGGCGGGGACGGGCGGCGGCGGCGGCGTTGTGTCGATGTCGAGGCGGCGCAGTTCGCTGCACGCCGGCGTGGGCTTGTCCGCTTCCAAGCGGCACACGCGCCAGACATACGCGCCGTCCGCCAGGGCTGCGGGCATGTGGCTGCGTTCGTTGGTCTGCGCACCCACGACGAGCGCGCCGGGCGGCGATTGGCCGTCCGGCGCGGGGTCCATCGAGTCGCCGGCGAACACCTGCAGCCGGTAGGCCGCGCCGGACTCGGAATCCAGCCAGGAGAAACGGATTTCGGGCGTGTTGCGCAGCGCGTTATAGCCGGGCAGGTCCGGGTGCGGGCTGAAATAGGGCGCGGCGTCGCGCACGAAGAAGCCCGGCGCGCTCCACTCTCCCCACAGCCCGGCAACGTTGCGCCCGCGCACCCGCCAGTAATACGCCCCTTCGGACAGCGTGTCGATGGATGCAGCCGCCGCGTCCGTATCCAGCGCCGCAACGGGCGCGGCAAAATCCGGTGCAGCCGCAATCTGCAATGTGTAGGCTGTGGCGTTCGCCGGTTCGCTCCACACCAGCGCAACGGCTGTACCGGTGATCAACGCGCCCGCCGCAGGTTGGCGCAGCGTGGGCGCGGCCGGCGGCGCCAACTGGGCGCGCAGTAAGACGCGCGCCGACGACACCTGGTCGTTGCCGACAGCGGAGCCGGTCAGGTCGGCGACATCTGCCGTGAACGTCTCGCATGCGCCCCCGTAGTTGTCATCGCGACAGAGCACAGCCGCGACGTCGCTCCCCACGCGCACGGAAGAGGCCATGTCGTTGGGGAAGGCCAGCGCGGCGGGGTTGGCATAGCCGCCAGCGTCGAGCAGCGTATGCAGGCCGCAATAGCCGGCGTGTTCGTACAGCGCGACCTGACCGGCTGCAGGCGACGGCCCAGGGCACGCCCCGTCCACGCCATTTTGTGAGGTGTAGCGCTGCCCGACCGTCAACTGATCCCAGGCGGCTTCGCGGAAGTCCACGCGGCGGATGTCCAACGCCCACGGCGCGCGGTAGGGGTCTTCGGGCGGCGTCCAGGCGGTATGCCCGGCGGACGTCATGTAGTGCAGGTGAACGCCGCGCGCAAAGCCGGTCTCGCCCTCTACGCCGATCTTGGCGCCGTAGCTTACCCGATCGCCGGCGCGCACGGGCACGCTGCCCGGCGCCAGGTGGACGTACCAGGAATACTCGCCCGTGTCGTGCTGCACGACGACCATGTTGGCCTGCTGCCAGCACAGCAGGCTGGGACAGCCGCCCGCGCTGCTCTGTTTAGCGAACACGACCACGCCCGGCTTGGAGGCGTAGACCGCGCCCGACGCGGCGTTGCCGAGGATGTCGAAATCAACCTGGCTTTCGTGGCCGCTGCCGTCCTTCTGCATGAGGTAGGCGATCTGATCGCCGGGCCAGGGCAGGTAGTGGCCGGCGTAGGCGGCGGCATTGGCCGCGGTCTGCTCTGTGTCAGGCCGGCGCAGGAAGGCCTTGTCGCCCTCGTCGAGCAGGGCTGCGGGCATGGCGTCCAGCGCGGCGTTGAAGCTGGCCGCGGGGTCGGCGGACGCGGCGAGAACGCGCCAGCCGGCGGGTTGCGCATACGCCGCCAGCAGCACGACTTCTGTCGGGTGCGAGCCGGTTTGCGTACGCGCCGCGGCGACGGCGAAGGCGCCGGACACGCGCACCGATGATAGCGCCATACCGCTGAAGGCCGCGGGGTCGGCCGCGGACAGGCGCTCCAGCGCGACAAGCAGCGCCGCCTCCAGACCCGCCGGCGAAGGGTCATCGCGCGCCGGCGCGACGATAAGCGGCAAGCGCAGGCGGGCGTCGTCCTCGCCGGCCTGCACCGGCACGAACGGCGTAAAGGCTAACAGGACGAGGACGGCAAGCAGGGCTGTAATGGGGCGCAATCGAAGAAAATGCATGGCAGGCCAAGAACAAACGCAGCGTCAATCACTCTCGATACATACGGACAACCGCAGCATAGAGCGCGGCCGCGCCCGTCGCAAGCGGCAATTGTCGCATCCTGCCCCCGCCGGATCTATCGTGCAGCGCCGGCAACGAATCAGAAGCCCGGCCCCACGGTTGGGCATGGCCCGACTCGCGTGTATACTGGGCAAAAATAGCGCCGAATCCGCGCCGCACGATCCTCCGCAGACGGCCTCCGCAGACGGCATCGACCACAGGGGAAAGACCATCATGACACAGCACGGCAACCACGTCCGCACGCCCGCTTATGACCCGGACGGCTATGCGCGCGCCCTCGCCGCATTCGAGGAAAGCTCGCCCGACTTCGCCGCGACCCGCGCTCTCGACGACTTGCGCGCCCGCGAATATGGCCGGCTCGACCGCACCGGGCACATCTACCTCGACTATACCGGCGGCGGGCTGTATGCCGACTCGCAAGTGCGGGAGCATGTGCAGATGCTCAGCGCCAACGTCTACGGCAACCCCCACTCCAACAACCCCACTTCGCTGGCAAGCACCGATTTGGTCGACCGGGCGCGCGCTGCGGTCTTCGAGTTTTTCAACGCTTCGCCGGACGAATACGCCGTGATCTTCACGGCTAACGCCAGCGGCGCGCTGAAGCTGGTGGGCGAGTCCTATCCCTTCGCGCCGGGCAGCCATTACCTCCTGACCTACGACAACCACAATTCCGTCAACGGCATTCGCGAGTTCGCGCGCAGCCGCGGCGCAACCGTCACCTATCTGCCCGTGCAGATGCCCGACATGCGCCTCGACCCGGACCGGCTGATCGAGCACCTCGACATGCGGCAGCCCGGCGGCGACAACCTCTTCTCCTATCCGGCGCAGTCCAACTTCTCCGGCGTGCAGCATTCGCTCGCCTGGATCGAGGAAGCCCAACAAAGGGGCTGGGACGTGCTGCTGGACAGCGCCGCCTTCGCGCCGACCAACCGGCTCGACCTGGGGCGCTGGAAGCCGGACTTCGTGCCGCTCTCGTTCTACAAAATGTTCGGCTACCCGACGGGCGTCGGTGCGCTGATCGCCCGCCGCCAGGTCCTGAAGAAATTGCGGCGGCCCTGGTTCGCGGGCGGCACGATCACCATCGCCTCGGTGCAGGGCGAGGGTTGGCACTACCTGATCGACGGCGAGGCGGGTTTCGAGGACGGGACCGTCAACTACCTGATGCTGCCCGGCGTGGAGATCGGCCTGCGCCACCTGGCCTCCATCGGCCTAGACACGATTCACGCACGCGTGATGAGCCTGACCGGCTGGCTGCTGGAGCGGCTGCAGGAACTGCACCACAGCAACGGCGCGCCCGTGGTGCGCATCTTCGGGCCGCTCGATCTCGTTGAGCGCGGGGCGACCCTCTCTCTCAACTTCTTGGACCCCGACGGCGAGCCGGTCGACTTCCGTCACACCGAGCGCTTAGCCGCGGCCGCCAACATCTCGCTGCGCACCGGCTGTTTCTGCAACCCGGGCGCCGGCGAGATCGCCCACGAAATCTCGCAAGACCTCATGGCCGGCTGCTTCAAGAGCGACACGCCGGTTTCCTACACCGAGTTGTATGAGTGGCTCAAACGGAACGGCGGCAAGACGGCCAGTACGGTGCGCATTTCGCTGGGCGTCGCGTCCAACTTTGCGGACGTCTACCGCTTCATGCACTTTGCACAGCAGTTCCAAGATCGCCGCGCCGGCGACTACGGCCCGCTGCCGACGCCGGACCCGCACGCCGCTTCCGAACGGGATGCCGCATAGCTGCTGCGTACCCTCCGTGGACGCTTAGCCTGCCGGGTAGCGCGCCTCCCGGCAGGCGCTTTGTTCCTAGAACAGACCCACTACCCGGCCCGTCTCGAAGTCGATGTCCACATTCTCCGCCGCAGGATGGCTGGACAGGCCGGGCATGGTGCGCATCTCGCCCGCCAGCGGGTAAATGAAGCCGGCCCCGACGCTGGCGCGCACCTCGCGAATTGGGAAGGTAAAGCCGGTTGGCGCGCCCTTGACGCTGGGATCGGCCGTCAGGCTCAGGTGGGTTTTCGCCATGCAGATGGGCAGGTTGCCGAAGCCGTTCTTCTCGTACTGGCGGATCTGTGAGGCGGCCTTCGCCTCGTAGACGACCTCGCCCGCGCCGTAGATCTCGCGGGCAATCGCCTCGATCTTGGCCTGGATCGGCTGCTCCAAATCGTAGAGGAACTTGAAGTCGGTCGGCTCTTCGGCGGCCTCGACCACGGCGCGCGCCAGGTCGACGCTGCCTGCGCCGCCCTCCGCCCAGTGGTCCGAACGCGCACAGCGCACGCCCATTTCCTTAGCGATCTCGAAGACGGCCTCGACCTCGCTGTCGAAGTCCGATGTGAAGTGGTTGATGCAGACCACGGGGCTGACGCCATGCTTGCGCATATTGTCGATCTGCTTACGCAGATTGGCCGCGCCTTCGTAGATGTCGTCCGGGTTCTCCTTGAGCATCTCGTCGGGCAGGGGGCGGCCCGGCACGACTCGGTACTTGCCCGTGTGCAACTTGAGTGCGCGGATGGTGGCGACGATCACCGCCGCGTCGGGGCGCAGCCCGCTGGTGCGGCACTTGATGTTGAAGAACTTCTCCGCGCCGATGTCCGCGCCGAAGCCGGCCTCGGTGAGCAGGTAGTCCGCGGTCTTGATGCCGATCTGGTCGGCGATGACGGAGCTGTTGCCGTGGGCGATGTTGGCGAAGGGGCCGGCGTGGACGAGGGCGGGCGTGTTCTCCAGCGTCTGGAAGAGGTTGGGCTTGATGGCCTCTTTCATGAGCACAGTCATGGCGCCCGCGGCCTTCAGGTCCTCGGCGGTGACGGGCCGGCGATCCCCGGTCTGGCCGATGACGATGCGGCTGAAGCGCTCGCGCATATCGCGCAGGCCGGTGGTGAGGGCTAAGATCGCCATGACTTCGCTGGCGACGCTGATGTCGAAGCCGGAAGCGCGCGGACGGCCGTCGGTCTTGCCGCCCAGGCCGAGCACGATATTGCGCAGGTCGCGGTCGTTCACATCGAGCACGCGCCGCCAGGTAATGCTATAAGGGTCGATGTCCAGTTCGTTGCCCTGGTAGATGTGGTTGTCGATCATGGCGGCCAGCAGGTTGTTGGCCGCGGTCACGGCGTGGATGTCGCCGGTCATGTGCAGGTTGAATTGCTCCATGGGCACGACCTGGCTGTAGCCGCCGCCCGCCGCGCCGCCTTTGATGCCGAAGGTCGGCCCCTGCGAAGGTTGGCGGATGGCAATGGTGGCGGTCTTGCCGATGTGGTGCAAGCCCTGCCCCAGGCCTACGGTAGTAGTCGATTTGCCTTCGCCCAGCGGCGTAGGCGTGATGGCCGTCACCAGGATGTATTTGGCGTTGGGCCGGCCCTCAAGCTTGTCACGCGCTTCGAGCTTGACCTTGGCGATGTGATCGCCATACAGCTCGATGTCGCTGCGCGACAGGCCCATCTTCTCGGCGATGGCCTCGATGGGTTCGAGCTTGGCGGCCTGGGCGATTTCGATGTCGCTGGGTACGGCGGTTCTAAGAGCCACGATCATTCTCCTGTTGGTGCGATGAAAGGTACAAACCGCATATTGTCACGCGGGCCGGCGCACGCCGGCGACCAGCCGCTTGCGTCCGCTTGGACGGATGTGTTCGCCGATGACGGCGAAGCGTAGCCCCGAGCCGATGGCGCTAGACCGGCTTGCGATTTTGATAACGGTATTCATGGGCGAAACCTGATCGATTACGGTAGGCGCAAGCGGTGACGGATCGGTAAAGACGGCGCCAGGGGAGGGCGTCTGCATCCGGCCGGGAAGCCGAAGGAATGCAGCGCGGCGCTGATCAAACTATAGCAGGTTCAAGGGCAAAGCGAAAAAAGACCCGCCCGCTTGGCGCAGGCGGAAAGTTAGGAGGAACCGCTTACTGCACCGGCTGTGCGCAGAACGCACAGCCGCGCCGTGCCGTGCCAAACGCACACAACCGCCCGCTGCGGCAGACGGCGCATCGTTGCCTTAACTCACGCCAGTTTGGCTGGGATCCTACCCCTTGATGCCCGTGAGCGAAATGCCCTCGATGAAGGTGCGCTGCGCGAAGAAGAATGCGACCAAAATCGGCAGCGTGACCAGCGTACTGACCGCCATCAGGTACGGATAGGCCAGCCGCACCCCGCCAACCTGGGCAATTGTGCGGCGCAGCCCCTCGATGCCCAGGGCGATGGTCTTCATGTCTTCCTGGTTGAGGTAGATCAGCGGGCCGAGGTAGTCGTTCCAGGCGTTCATAAACTGGAAGAGCGCCACCACGGTCAGCGCGGGCTTCGCCAACGGCAAGATAATCTTCCACAGAATCTCGAACTCGTTGGCGCCGTCGATATAGGCCGCATCGGACAACTCGACGGGGATCGTGCGGTAGAACTGGCGCAGCATGAAGATGAAGTAGGGGCTGCCGAAGAAAGCGGGCAGCACCAGCGGCCAATAGGTGTTGATCAGCCCGAAGTTCTTGAAGGTGATGAACAGCGGCACCATCGTCACCTGGAACGGAACCATCATCGTCGCCAGGCAGATGAAGAAAAGCACGTCACGGCCCTTCCACGAAATGCGCGCAAAGCCATACGCCACAACGGCGGACGACAAGGTGACGCCAATCGTCGTGGGGATGGCATAGCGAAAGACCGTGTTGAACATGTACAGGTTGAAGTTGTATGTCCGCCACGCGTCGGGAAAATTCCGCCATTGGGGCGGAATCGGGATCCACACCGGCGGGATCGTATAAACCTGGGAGTCGGTCTTGAGCGCCGAAGTCGCCATCCAGATGAAAGGCAGCATGAAAGTGAACGCCAGGACGACCAGCAACACGTACTTGGCGATTTGGAGAAGGATCGCGCCGATTTTGATCGCGCTCGTCTTGCCGACCTCGGCGCCGGCGGAGGGGCTAGTCGATGCTTGAACGGACATGGTTGCGTCTCCTCTCCTACTCGTCGCCGCTGCTGTAATAGACCCAGCGCGCCGAGCTTTTGAACAGCAGGATGGTGAAGAACACCACCACCACGAACAAGATCCACGCCAAAGCCGAAGCTTTGCCCATGCGCAAATAGGCGAACGCGTTGCGGTACAGGAAGATGGCGTAGAACTCTGTCGCCTGGTTCGGGCCGCCGGCGGTCAGCAGCCAGGGCAGCGTAAAGTTTTGGAAGCCGTAGATCAGACCCATCACCAGGTTGAAAAGGATGACGGGCGTACACATGGGGATCGTCACGTTCCAGAACTTGTGCCAGGCGTTGGCCCCATCGACGGTCGCCGCCTCGTAGAGCGAGCGCGGCACATCCTGCAGCGTAGCCAGGAAGATGACCATGGCGTTGCCCTGCGCCCACATGTGGATCAAGATGATCGTCGGCTTGGCAAAGGCCGGGTTGGCGATGAACGGGATCACCGGCAGGCCGATGCTTTGCAGCGTGGCGTTGATGGCGCCGTACTGGATGTTGACCAGGAACTGCCACACCATCGCCACCACCACCGCGGGCACGATGGCCGGGAAGAAAAAGATCGCCCGGAAGATCGAGCGCCCCCGCATCTCCGTGTTAAGCAGCGTTGCCATGAGAAAGGCGGAAGCCACGCCCAACGGCGCGCTCAGCCCCACATAGTACAACGTGTTATAGGTCACCTGCCCAAAATTTGGGTCCCTGGTGAAAATCTCGACGAAGTTCTCCAGGCCGATGAACACGGGGGGACGCAACAGATCGTAGCGGGTGAAGCTGTAGTAGAGCGAGGAGATCAGCGGGTAAATCGTCCACAGCAGGAAGCCGATCAGCCAAGGCGAGACAAAAAGCAGCCCAATGATTTGCCTGCGTCGTGCGGCTGCGGACATGCGCGGGCGGTTGGAGGTTGATGCCATGACTGCCATAGGGACCTCGTCAATCTATCAATAGACGTTCGCAACTTTCCGCCGAGTTGGGTTGCACGGGGACGGCTTGCCGCCGGCTAATTGCAGAGAGCGCAAAGGCGACAACACAAAAGGCGGCTTACGCCCAACGTCTAAGGCCTAAGGTCGATTCGCCGCGGGGCAGCGCGCACCACAGTCAGGGGCGGGCTGGGCGGAGTCTGTTCCGCCCAGCCCGGTCGGCGCTCGCCGGCATTACACTTGGCCTAGAACCCGGCGTTGCGATACTCTTCCTCGCAGCGGCGCTGGAACTCGGCCGCAGCCTCGGCGCCGGTCATCTCGCCGCGGTAATGGGCTTCTTTGATCTGATCCCATTGCTGGCGGGCGAATCGAGAGATCGGGCAGCGGGCGGGCGACGACCACTCAGTCGCTTCCTCGATGGACTTGAAGTAGAAGTCCAGTCCCGGATAGGCGGCGGGGTCCACCGTCTCGATGTAGGGGAGCAGGCCGGGCAGCCAGCCGACCTGGGCGAAGATGGTGTCGCAGGCCATGTTGGTGTTGAGGAACTCCGCGACCCGGAACATGCCCTCGTTGTTTTGGGCGTCCTTGAAGATGATCACGTAGTGGCCGCCGTAGCCTTGCACCTTCGTGCCGGCGCGGCTGGCAGGGACGGGCGCCCATGTGGCGCGGTTGTACTCGGCGACTTCCGGCTTCTGGATCACGGTTTCGCCGGGATGCCAGTAGCCTTCGATGATCATGGCTTGAATTTCGGCGTTGTAGGAAGGCCCCCAACCGCCCTGGCCTTCCACCTGGCGCATGCCGGCCATGTTGTCCGGTCCGGCGAACTTGTAAAATTCACCCATGACGTCGAAGGCCTGGGCCATCATCTCGTTGTCCAGGTCGAACTCGCCGGTCTCAGGATCGAACCACTTCCAGCCCCAGGATACGGGCGGGAAAAAGCCGTCTTGGATGGCGAGTTGGCCGCCCATGGCGTCGTAAGGGTCGAAGCCGAGTTGAACGAGATTGCCGGCATCGTCGAACTTGGTCAACGCTTCATGCCAGGCGAAGCACTCTTCCCAGGTCTGCGGCGGGTTATCCGGGTCTAGACCGGCTTCTTCGACCATGCGAGCGTTGTAGTTGAGGCCGTAGCGGAGGAAGCCTTCACAGGCCGGGGCCCCGTACATCGTCCCCTGGTAGAAGCCGTCATTCCAGCTTCCTTCCAGATAGTTCTCCTTCTTGAAGATGTCGCTGGCCGCCACCCAATCGTCGATGGGAACCAACACGCCGCGCGCCATGAAGTCCAGGTACTGGAAGTTCGATGCGCCATCCGGCGGCGTCCCCGCTGCCACGGCGGTGAGCAGCGCTTCGTCGTTGACCGCGCCTTTGACTTCCAGGGTGTTTTCACCCAAGGCCGCCTTTAGCTCATCCGTCTCCATAAAGACGTCCCAGGCCGGCGTAAAGTTGCTCCACTGGAACCAGTACTGGATGGCTCCGGCTGCGGCGGCTGGGGCTGCGGCCTCTCCGCCGGCGGCGGGCGCGGCGCCGGGCGCTGCCGGGGCGCAGGCCGCCAACAGCCCTCCGGCAGCCAACAGAGACGAGCGACGCAGAAACTCACGACGACTAAAACCGGATTGCTTGTTCGTCTTCACCTTCTGCCTCCTTAATTCAGCTTGATCTCCAAATGGATGACGACAGACGCATAATCAAGACGCATAATCAGCTATGCGGAGCCGGGGGACCGGCGAGGAAAGCCTAAAGGCCGATCTTTGGGGGGCGTTCGATGCCCACGCTATTCTTCTAGAGGCGGCGATGAATGCCAGCCGCAAAGCAACCGGCAACCGAGTGAAAAACAATTCGTAGAGAGGCGATCCGGATCGCGCAGACGCGCTGGTCGAGAACAGCCGCAGACAAAATGACTCGCTAGGCGCAGGCCGGATCGACAGCAAAGCCGAACCGAGTGACTAGACGGCAGTGAAGGCAAACAATGATGAACAAATGATGAACAACAGATGATGTCAGACTACCGAGGCAAGCAAGTTGGGGAGCAAGCCTCTAGTCGAGCATTGTAAACAGAAATGAGAGGTTGCGCAAATGGCCCAAAATCCAATTGTTCGACGGGCCGTCGCCCGCGGCGTTTGCGCAGATCCGGGACCGGATATACACTAGCGGAAAGCGCTTTGATTGGCATGTTGCAGAAGTTTGCTCAGCCTAGTTACTTCCCGTTGCCGGCTTGATTCGTGGCCGGACTCAGTCAGGTTGTTGCTCATCAAAACTCTGCCGCCTCGTGACGATAGCGACTCGACAGCAACCTTCCCCCGATCGACAGATAGATGCGCAGCGGGCCGTATCGCGGCCCGGCAAAAGATTCACAGTTTCTTTGCGGATCATTTGTCCGAACGCCTCCTATCTGTTAAACGATCGGCGCAGCGCCGCTAATACCTGCCCTAGTTCAAACGAAAGGAGACGCCCGGCCCTACTACCGCTGCACCTAGATTTGCAGGAATTTCCGACGCAGTTTCCATCGATGCTAATTTTGGATGCTTATGCTGGACAGAAGGAGAAAAGACATGTTGCGTATGCGCTCTATCTTGACGATCGGCTTGGTCATGCTGATCATGTTGGCCGGCTGCGCGCCCGCAGCGCCCGCGGAACAGGCCGCCGCCCCCGCCGAACCCGCCGCGGAAGAAGGCGTCACCACCATCACATGGCTGACCCTTGACTGGAACGGCGTGCAAGACGTGATTGACGTCTTCGAGGCCGAAAACCCCGACATCAACGTCGAGCCGGAAATGGTGCCGTTCAACTCGCTCTTCGAGCAGATTCAGGTGCGGCTCGGCGCGGGCGCCACCGACCCTGACGTCCTCTCGGTCGACGTGCCGCTGGTCACCGGCTACGGTCTGCGCGGCTGGCTCCTGCCCGTCGGCGATGTCTTCACCGAAGACGAAAAGGCCGACTGGCTGGAAGCCGCCATGGCTGCCGGCATGTATGAGGGCGAACTGATCGCCCCGCCGGTCAACACCTCCACCAACTTCCTGTTCTACAACGCCGACCTCTTTGCCAGGGCCGGCATCACCCCGCCCACCGAAGAAGAACGGTGGACCTTCGAGTACATCGCCGAGATCGCGCCGCAGCTCACCTTCGACGATGACGGCGACGGCGTGACGGATGTGTGGGGCTTCACCTGGGAACAGACCAACCGCATCTACCAGTTGCAGCCCATGCCCGAAGGCCTGGGCGGCGATGCCATCGGCCCGGACGGGCTGACCGTGGACGGCGTGATCAACTCGCAGCCCTGGATCGACGCCTTCACCTACTACTCCCGCATGTTCAACGAGTGGAAGGCCGCCCCGCCGGATGACACCGTGCCCGCCAGCGACCTGTTCGCCGCCGGCAAGCTCTCCATGTACATCGCCGGCCCGTGGAACATCAACCGCTTCATCCGCGAAGAGGTCCCGTTTGCCTGGGGCGTCTCCCGCCATCCCTACTTCGAGAACGGCGAGATCGTGACCCCCACCGGCAGTTGGCACATCGGCGTCAACGCCAAGTCCGACGAACCGGAAGCGGCGACGCGCTTCGTGCGCTGGCTGACCACCGGCAAGGGCGCCGAAACCTGGTGGCGCATCGGCAGCGGCGACTTCCCCGCGCAGAAGTCCGTCTTGGCTCTGTTCAACACGGACGAGCAATTCGCCGAACCGCCCATGTCCTACTTCAAGATGGCGGCGGACGAAGCCACGGTCAATCCGGTTCCCCGCGGGCTGTCCCCCGGGTTCCTGGAATATGAGCAGATCCTGCAGAACACCTTCACCGACATCCGCACCGGGGCCGATGTAGAAGAGGCCCTCAACCTGGCGGTGGAGCGCATCAACAGCGAGATGGTGAAGTACACTCGCTAACAGCCTCGCTCGCCGGGGGCGATGACGGCTTCGCGTCCCCGGCCTTCTGAACATAGTCAAGCGGCGCGCCGGCAGGGTGCATGAAGTCGCTGCACCCTGCCGGCCCACACTGCCGATACACGCCGGATAGGAAGCCGTCGAAGGTGCGAGGTCACTCAAATGATTCACCGTGAACGCATAGTTCCTTATCTGTTCTTGCTGCCCGCCATCGGCCTGCTGTTCGTTTTCAATCTCTTTCCGACGATTGCGACGCTGAATGAAAGCCTGCACGCCAATTCATTGGTGAGCGGCGGACGCATCTTTATCGGTTTGGAAAACTTCCAGCGCATTCTCAACGACCCGATCTTCTGGAAATCGTTGCGCGTCACCGTCATCTTCAGCCTATTGGTCAACCCCATCCAGGTGTTGCTGGCCTTGGGGCTGGCCGTCTTGGCGAACCAGCGCGTGCGCGGCATCGCCTTTTTCCGCAGCATTTACCTGCTGCCGGTCGCGGTTTCCATCAACGTCACCACCATCGTGTGGGGGCTGATGTTGGACAGCCAGTCGGGCATTGTCAACGGCGTGCTGGCGCTCTTGGGCATCCCTGCCCAGCCCTTCCTGACCGCGCCGTCACATGCGCTGTGGTCGATCATTATCCTCGCCACCTGGAAAGGCGTGCCGCTGTGGACGCTGTTCTTCTTGGCCGGCCTGCAGGGCATCTCCGAACCGGTGATCGAAGCGGCCAAAATTGACGGCGCCAACCGTTGGCAGATCTTCACGCGGGTGACGCTGCCCTTGTTGCGCGGCGTCATGATCTTTGTGCTGGTGGCCGATACTGTGGCGAATTTCCTGATGTTCGCGCCCATCCTTCTGCTGACGCAGGGCGGGCCGCAGCTGTCGACCAACCTGATCATGTACGAAACCTATCGCCGCGGCTTCGTCTATGGCGATCTGGGCGCATCCGCCGCCATGTTGTGGGTGATGCTGCTGATCGTGTTCGCCGTGATCGGCGTCGAGTTTTTCCTGTTGCGCGAACGGCAATCGAGCTAGCCGAGGACAGCAAGCATGACAGAACAAACTAAACCCATTGCCATTCAGGCCGCTTCTCGCCTAAGCAGCAGCACGCGCCGCAGACGAGAGCTGCTGGAATCGACCTTGATCTATATCTTGCTGATCTTTGTCGCAGCCATCGTCCTCATACCGCTCTTGTGGGCGATTGCCGCCTCCTTTACGCCCAACAATCTCGTCTTCCGCTACGCCTATCCCTTCTCGTGGCGCGCCTTCTTGCCCGTCGAATTTACGCTCGACGCCTATCGCAACCTCTTTGCGCGCGGCTTCGAGCGGTCGATGATCAACACGCTCATCCTGGGCATTACCGTGGTGGTGGTCGGCGGCGTGGTCAACGCGATGGCCGGCTTTGCGTTCGCCCGCTTTAACTTTGTGGGCAAGCGCTTTTTGTTCATCTTCACCATTCTGGTGACGTTCCTCATCCCCATCGACTTGACTGCCATCCCGCGCTTCATCTTGGTCAATAGCCTTGGCTGGATCAACACCTGGCAGGGTCTGATCGTCCCCGGCCTTGCCAGCAGCATGGTGATCTTCCTCTTTCGCCAGTTCTTCGAGGAAATTCCGCAAGACCTGATCGATGCGGCGCGCGTGGACGGGGCGTCGTGGGGACGGCTCTTCATGGCCGTGGTGCTGCCCCTGTCGACGCCGGTCATGATTACCGCGTCGTTGTTGCTCTTCCTTTCGCAGTGGGATTCGTTCTTCTGGCCGCTGCTCGTCGCTCCGCGCCCGGAACTGCGCGTGATCCAAGTCGAGATTTCCAACAATGTCGGCCAATTCCAGACGCTCTGGAACGAACTGCTCGCCGGCTCCATGCTGGCCGCCATCGTGCCGATTTTGTTGATGCTGCCCTTTCAGCGTTACTACGTGAGCGCCATCACCAGCAGCGGCCTGAAGGAATAGGCTGCCGCCCCGCGCTTTTTTCTTGCTGCGCCCCGCCCGGCCGGATGACGGACTGCGCAGCCCCGCTCAAACCCTGACCGCTACCCGACAGAGAGGATTCACACCATGCAGATGCCGCAGATCGACGAAGCCATGCGCCTGGCTCGCCTCCAGCCGCCCACAGGCAAGGTCCGCGTTGCGCTCGATACGGACACGTACAACGAGGTGGATGACCAGTTCGCCCTGGTCTACGCCCTGCTGTCGCCGGACAAAATCGCGCTGGAGGCGGTCTACGCCGCGCCCTACTACAACGATCGCTCATCCGGCCCCGCCGACGGCATGGAGAAGAGCTACGACGAAATTCTGCGCCTGTTGGAGATGATGAAGGTATCGCCGGCCGGCTGGGTGTTCAAGGGTTCCACCGATTATTTGGGCAGCGACCTAAAGCCGCAGGAAAGCGAAGCCGCCCGTGATCTGGTGCAGCGCGCGCTGGCTAGCCCGCCTGACGACCCGCTCTACGTGGTCGCCATCGGCGCCATCACCAACGTGGCCTCGGCCATCCTCATGGAGCCGAAGATCATCGAGCGCATCGTCATCGTGTGGCTGGGCGGCCATGCCCTCTACTGGCCGCACACGCGTGAGTTTAACCTGGCGCAGGACGTGCCCGCCGCGCGCATCGTCTTTGACAGCGGCGTGCCGCTGGTGCAGATCCCCTGCATGGGCGTAACGACGCACCTGCACACCACGATCCCGGAACTGGAAGCCCACGTCAGCGGACGCGGGGCCATCGGCGATTACTTGGTGGACATCGTGAAGGGCTACCACGAAGATCACTTCGGCTGGTCGAAGGTCATCTGGGATATCGCCACCATCGCCTACCTGATCGACTCAAGCTGGACGCCGACCGACCTGGTGCACAGCCCGATCCTGACCGACCAGGTGACGTGGAGCGTCGACCGCTCGCGCCATCTGATCCGGTCGGCCAACTACATCCATCGCGACCCCATCTTCAGCGATCTGTTCACCAAGTTGAAGGCCGCGCCGAGCCTATAGGCGCAGCGGCCCGCATAAACGGCAGACCCATTCGCCCCTCGTCGGGAAGCTTTGCGCAACGCGCGCGAACTTCTCCGACGAGGGGCGTGTTTGCGTCAGGTTGGCGATTTGGCGACTGCGGTCGTACACTAGCGCTAGCGCCAATCGCAATGAGCGACCTTAGCGAGCAGCCTGGGAGAAATCCATGCCGGATTTCCTGTTGCACATCTACAAAAAGGGCGGAAAGCCGTTTCAATCGCTGTCGGAACTGCCCGAAGAGCGGGCCCTGTCGATCATGCGCGAGCTATACAACGAGGAGTCGATCTTCTGGGAGCGCTTCCAAGACCCTGAATGGTATTGGCGCGCGCGTCTGCAACTCGAACAAACCTTGCGGGCTGAGTTCATCGCCAAGGGCGGGCGGCCCAAAGACGAGCATCCCGTCTATCTAGCGCTCGGCAGACCGAAATGGCTGGATATCGTCGCAGACCCGGTGACGCTTGCCACCACCGACGAACTGCGCATCCCGCTCTCCATCCTGGACCCGCACGAGGTCAGCTTCACTTATCCGGACAGCATGGTGTCCGCGCTGATGGCCGTGGAGAAAAACCCGGCGTATTACGAGCCGGACTATCACGGCAAAGTCTTCACCCTGGACGAGATAATGCGCATCATTGCCGAGAAAGGGCTGCCCGGCGAGGGCTGGCAGACGAAGATGCCCGTCCGGCTAGCCCATTACATCGAAGCGCAGGTGTGGAATCGCGCCGTGTTGCTGGACTATGTGCAGGATGTTCAGCGATCGCCGGACTGAGGGATTCGTCATTAGGAGATTCGAGCTATGCCCCATCCTCTCGTGGAACAATTGCGCTTCACGCGCAGCGAATTTGTGCGCGGTCTAGAGGGCGTATCGCCCGCTGCGGCAATACAGCGACTCGGTCCGATAAATTGCATCAGTTGGATGATCGGCCATCTGGCCTGGCAGGAGCAGCGCTACTGGCTTGACTTTGCGCAGGGGACCGTGCTCTTGCCCGCGCTCAACGAGCAGTTGGCCTATGGCATGCCGGCAACCACGCCGCCGCTGGATGAGATGTGGGACGCCTGGCGCCGGGTGACCGTTGCCGTTGATCCCTGGCTGGACGCCCTGACCGCACAGCGGGTCGCAGAGCCGCTTGCGCCAGGCCGGGCCAACGCCGGCACATACCTGCTGCGCAACATCTACCACTACTGGTATCACCTGGGCGAGGCGCAAGCCGTGCGCCAGATGCAGGGCGAGAGCGGCCTGCCCGACTTCGTGGGCGACATCGACGGGCAAGCCCCCTACCGGGCAGGGTGAGGGGGCGTCTGTCCCTACGCGAACCGCTTGCCGATCACCGTCTGCAGGATCACCGACAGGACGATGATCAGGCCGTAGATCCACTGCGCCCGGCAAGCGTATTTCCTTGCGCCCCCTCCGCAATCGAAATAAGACTCGCAGTTAGCATGCGCGCACCGTTTGGTGGTATAACATCCAAAACCGCCCACGCACGAAAGGGAGCGCAATGACCAACTGGAATGAGCTCTGGCGCATGGCCCCCGCCGGCCTGCTGCTGGATGAGAACGGCGACGGGCTGGCCGACGGCGCGGCCGCCTGCATCGTGCCGCTTACGCCCGACCTGTTTACGCCCGCGGTCTGGGCCGCCTGCGCCAACTTCGCCGCGCGCATTGGCCTGGAGACGCCCGCCTTGCGCCTGCCGGTAGCGCAAACCCTGTCCGGCGTCGACGACCGCCACATCCCCGTCTTCGTCAGCAGCCTGAAATTTCCCCGGCCTATCCACGAGACGCCCTGGGCCGGCGCAACCCTCGACACCCTGCACCGCGCCGGCGGCGGCTACGTCGCCTGGCTGGACCTGAACGGACGCCGCGCCCTCTGGGTGGAAGCCGGACAGCCGGAACTGCTGGCCGCGCTGCTCGACGAGATGGCCGGCGCTCCGCCATCCGCCACACTCGCCGCAGCAAACGCCAGCGCATCCGCCCCACGGCATGAGCCTGCGCCTGACCTGGCGCGCCTCTACACCACGGAAGAAGGCGGCCTGTTCACATCCGGCGCAGACGGCTTCACCCCCGCGGATACGCGGGTGCGCATCGCACTCGGCGCGCAGATCGACTTGGCGACCGGCTGCGCAGCCATTGACCTGGCCGCGCGCATCGGGCTGGAGACCGCCGGCGCCGCGCTGCCCCTGGCCTTTGCCGGCGACCCCGGCCAAGCGCCCGACTCAGAGATCGTCCTGACGCTGGGCGCGGGCGCAGACGGTTCCGCCCTGACTGCCGAGGGTCGCGTGATCACGTTGAGCGCACAGACCGCGGCCTACCTGGCGAACGCCTACCCGTACTTGAACGGCGCGGCGCGGTCGCGCAACGCCGAGTTGGAGACGCTGGCCGAACTGGCTGCGGGCGTGCGCCGCATCAGCCTGGGACATCCGCCTGCGGTCAAACTGGCCTTGGCCCAGGTGCAGTCGGGCGGCAGCCTGCCCATCGACCGCCGTCGCGCCGCCTCGCCCGAGGTCTTGGCGCGGCAAGTCTTTCGCTACGAGTGGGCTACGCCCGACGGCGAGGACAACGTGTCGCGCGTGCGGCGGCTGGCCGAGGAAGTCGTGCTGCCGCATTTGGCGCGCAACACCGACCGCTATGTCGTGGACGCGGATGAGACGCGCGACACGTTGACTTTCTTCTGCAGCGCGCCGCTGCCCGTGCGGCGCAAGCTGGCGGCGGAGATCGACGCGGCGCTGTCGCGCGATAATCACCGCGTGCGGCTGCGCGTGCTGCCCGTGCACAAGGCGGGCATAGCCTGGCTGCAGGAAGAGCAACTCCCGCTGCTGGAGGCGCGCAGCGCGGCTGCGGTCGACCTCTACTTTGCCGAGTTTCGCCCCCCTTCCGAGACGACAAAGTGGGTGGACTTGCCCACGCGCTGGCTGCAAGAATGGTTCCCGGCGAAAGAGCTTGTGCAGACCGCGCTGAATTTGGACGCGGAAAGCGTGCGACTGCACTGCAAGCCCGCCGCCGATGTGCCGCGCTGCGCCAACGGCTTGGCCCCCGCCTATCGCCTCGTCGCCTATGACGCCGCAGGCGAGACAATCCACGAGGACGATCTTTTCGTACTCTTCGATGAACGTCCCTACCTGGCGGGCATGCCGGAGTACGGCTTGGTGCACCCGTCGAGCGCGGGCGCGGCCCTGCGCCAGGCCGGCGGCGCGCCGCGCGCCTGGCACGTCCCCGCAGATGAACAGCATTTCTGGGACTTCTACCAGCAGACGATTTTGCCCGCGCTGCGCAGCTACGTGCTGGAAGTGTCACGCGGACGGCCCACGCCCGACAACGAGCCCTACTTCGACCGGCTGGAGGTGGACGGCTATTTCGGCTGGCCAGACGAGCCGCTGGGCGTCTACGAGGAGTTCGTGTCGACAGGCGAAGCGCTGCACGAGGACATCTACTTCAATACGCTGGACTACCTGGCCGCGCTGGGAGAAAGCTTCTGTGGTCGGCCCATCTCAGCGGCAGGCCAGGTGCTGCCGCTGATCCACGACTACGCCGACGCCCAGGGCGAGCCGCTGCCCACGGAGGCCCCGCGCGCCACGGTGACGCTGCAGGCGTGGCAAGTCCCCGCACTTGTGCCGGGCAAGGGCGTCGTGGCCGGGGATCGCCGCGACCTGCCCGAACCGCTGCGCGTGGAGGTGAGCGGCATCGATCTGGACGCAGCAGGCGCGGCGGTGAGCCGGGCCGTCGTCGCGCTGCATTACGCCAGCCAGCCCGCCGCCGAGTTCGCCGGCCGCGTCCTGGCGCAATGGCGCGACATGGCGGGGACGCATACGGGGCTGCCGCCCGGCGTCGAAGTGGAACTGCTCTGTTGCGCGGCCGGGCGCGTCGCCGGCGCGGTAACATTGCCGCCCTGCGAGCCGGGCGACGATGCGCCGCCCGAAAGCGCGCCGCGCGCCGACAGCCTGGTCATCGGCCCGCGCCAATTGGAGGCGGAATTGGCCGAGTTGGAAGACCTGCCCGGCGTCACTGTCTGGCCGGTGGGCCGCTCGTACCAGGGACGCACCGGCTACGCCGTGGACGTGCACCTGCCCCTCGCCCGCGGGCAGACGCACGCCTCGCGGCTCAAGCTGTCCTTGCAGAAGCCCACCTGCCTGATTGTGGCTCGCCACCATGCCAACGAAGTCTCCAGCACTACCGCTGCGCTGGACCTAGCCCGCGACCTGGCGACCGACCCTGCGCTGCGCCGCTGGCTGGCGCGCGTCAACCTCGTCTTTCTGCCCTTCGCCAACCCGGACGGGGCCGCAGCCCATTACCGGTTGATGGCGGAGCATCCGCGCTGGAAGCACCACGCCGCGCGCTTCAACGCCGCAGGCATGGAGATCGGCATCGATCTCTTCAATCCCGACACGGCCTTCGGCGAGGCGCGTTTCCGCTGGGAAGTCTGGCGGCGCTGGCTGCCCGACGCCATCGTCGACAACCACGGCGTGCCCTCGCACGAATGGTGCCAGCCCTTCGCCGGTTACAACTCGCCGCCGCGCTTCCGCGTCTCGTATCAGGTGGTGCAGGCCATGATCTACGGCATCGTGACCTATGCCGAAGATGCGGCGCGCCCCTTCCTGCGCAGCGCAGCCGAGTCGCTGCGTTCCGCCGTGACCCAGGCTGTGCGCAGCGCCGCGTGGCTGCACGAGCGCAACCGCTTCTGGCTGGATCGCTACGACGCCTACGGCCATCAATGGACGCCGGAGACGTCGCCCAAAGACGTGTATGATGACATGCTCTTTTTCTATCGCGGGGTCGACCGGGGCCGGGACGAAGTGGCCTGGCGCAGTTTTTCGCTGCGCTATCCCGACATCACGCTGCTCGATTGGATCACCGAAGTGCCGGACGAAACCGCCCAGGGCGACTATCTGCGCGAGTGCGCCGAGGCGCACCGCATCGCCAACCTGGCGATGATTCGCCTGGCGGCGGAAAGCGCACAGCCGCCGCAGCGCACGGTGCAGGCGCAGCCCGATGGCCGGACGCATATTGCCTTTACGCGTGAGCGTCGCCTGGACAGGACGCCGGCAGAGTACTCGGCGTGAGGCCGCGGCAATGCAGCTAGTCACCGAACGGCTCATCCTGCGCGAGTTCGAAGAGGCGGACTGGGAGGCGGTGCTGGCCTACCAGAAGGACCCGCTCTATTTGCGCTACAACACATGGGAGCAACGCACGCCGGAAGACGTGCAGGCGTTTATCGGCAACTTCATCGCACAGCAGCAGGTACAGCCGCGCATCAAATTCCAGTGGGCGGCGATAACGAAGGCCGACGGCCGTCTCATCGGCAACGCGGGCATTCGCCGCGAGAAAATTGACGAACGCGAGGCCGAGATCGGCTATGAGTTCGCGCCGGCTGAGTGGGGGCGCGGCTACGCCACCGAGGCCGCCCGCGCCGTCGTGGCCTATGGCTTTGAGCAGCTAGGCGTGCACCGCGTCTCGGCATGGTGCATCGCCGAGAATCGCGGCTCAGCGCGCGTGCTGGAAAAGCTCGGCATGCAATTGGAGGGCAGGCTGCGCGAGAAGGAATGCTTCAAGGGCCGCTGGTGGGATGCGCTGCTCTACGCCGTGCTCGAACAAGAGTGGCGCGAATGAGTCACCAGTCAGGCGTCACGAGTCAGAATTGACGGATGACTCGTGACGCCTGACGCTTAACGTCTACGCGTAACCGACGTGCTCAATCGATGCGCAATTGCGGGTCGAGCACGTCGCGGATCCAGTCGCCCAGCAAGTTGATGCCAAGCACCGTGAACATGATCGCCAGGCCGGGGAAAGTCTCCAGCCACCAGGCGGTCATGATGTAGTTGCGCCCCTCGTTGAGCATCGACCCCCAGGTCGGAATCGTCGGCTCCACGCCCAGGCCCAGGAAGCTGAGGCCGGACTCCAGGATCAGAACGAAGGCGACCTGGAGCGTGAAGATCACCAGGATCGAGGAAAAGACATTAGGCAGGATGTGGTTGCGGATGATGCGCCCGTCGCGGCAGCCGTTGACGCGCGCCGCCTCGACGTACTGCGTTTGCCGCCGCACCAGCACCTCGCCGCGCACGACGCGCGTATAGGTGACCCAGTTGGCGATGACGAGTACGACGATGAGATTGCGCAGGCTGGCGCCGAAGATGGCAGCCACCGTAATGGCGAAGAGGATGAGCGGGTAAGCGAGTTGGATGTCGACCAGACGCATGATGATGGCGTCGGCCCAGCGCCCGTAGTAACCCGCAATCAGCCCCAGGCTAATGCCGACCACGCTGCTCAAGAACACCGAAATCAGGCTGACGCCCAGAGAAATGCGCGCGCCGTAGATGATGCGCGAAAGAATGTCGCGGCCGACCGCGTCCGTGCCCAAAATGTGTTCCATGCTGCCCTGCGGCTCGCTCCAAAAGGGCGGCAGCAGACGCTTGAGCGGGTCCACCAACCCCGGGTCGTGCGGCGAGATCCAGGGAGCGAAGAGCGCGGCGAAGATGACGATCGACAGGATGATGATCCCAAAAATGGCCGAAGGATCGCGGCGCAAGGAGTGGAGGGCGCGACGCCATCGCTGACGGCTGCGGGCGCGCGATGCTTCTTCGGCGGCCTGCGAAGCCGACAACTCGGCGCGGAGCGCTGCGCTGTTTGCCTGAGAGGAAGATGCCATGACGATTTCGCCTAGTCCAGGGTGACCCGCGGGTCGACGACGGTATACAGCAGATCGACGAGCAAGTTGACGGTGAGCAGTATGACAGCGAGCAAAATGACCGAGGCCTGGACGACCGGGTAGTCGCGCAGGCCGATGGAGGTGACGACCAGGCGACCGACGCCGGGCCAGGCGAACACATTCTCGATGATCACCGCGCCGCCCAGGAGCAGGCCAAACTGCAAGCCCAGGATGGTCAGCACGGGGATCAGCGCGTTGCGCAGGGCGTGGCGGGTGAGCACCATGCGCCCGCTCAGGCCTTTGGCGTGCGCCGTGCGGATGTAGTCGTCGGAGAGCACGTCCAGCATGCTGGAGCGCAGCAGGCGCGTCAGCGTGCCGGCCAGGGCGGAGCCAAGCGCAATCGACGGCATGATCAGGTATTTCAGCCCGCCGCTGCCGGAGACGGGCAGCCAACGCAGGTTGACGCCGAAAATGATGATCAGGATGATGCCCAGCCAAAAATTGGGCATAGAGATGCCGATCAGGCTGACGATGCGCACCCCGAAGTCGAGCGGACTGCCGCGCGATACGGCGCTGATAATGCCCAGGGGAAAGGCGATAAGGACGGCGACGCTCATCGCCGCCAGCGTCAATTTCAGCGTGGCGGGCATGCGCTCCAGCACCAAGCCCAGGGCGGGCGTGCTGTAGCGGAAGCTGCGCCCAAAGTCGCCGGTGACGGCCTTGGCCAAAAAGTTCACGTATTGCACCGGCACCGGCTTGTCCAGATCAAGCAGGCGGCGCATTTCGTCCAGGTCTTCTTGGCTGGGGTTGCCGTCTTGCAGCAACATGGCGACCGGGTCGCCCGTCAGCCGCACGGTGATGAAAACGATCAGGCTGATGCCGATCAGGACGAAGATCGAATAGAACAGGCGCTGGATCAGGTAGTTCCACATGCTGCGGGCCGTTCTGTTTTGGATAGGGTTAAGCCGGCAGCCGCCCGCTCGTGGGCGACTGCCGGGACATCATTGTACCACGGGCCGGAGCGTGTTAGCTGACGCTGGCCGAGGCGAACCACAGCCGCTCATCCGCAGGCAACGGCAAGTCCTTGACGCGCTTGTTCACGCCCCACAGGTATTGCGCCTGGTAGAGCATGGCGTCGGGGTACTGGTCGTAAATCAGCTTGTTGACCTGTAACAGGATCTCCTTGCGTCGTTCCTGATCCAACGTGCTGCGCTGCTCGTCGAGCAGGGCGTCGATCTCCGGATCGGAAAAGCCGGGGTTGTAGGATTCGCCGGTGTAGTACATGGAGTAGTAAGTGTTGTCGGCATCCAGTGTCCAGCCGCCCCAGCCGAAGGGCACGATGTTGTCGAGCGTGCCGGCGCGGTAGTCGTCGAAATAGGTGGCGCGCTCTTTCTGGGCGATGGTGACGGTGAAGCCGACCGCTTCGAGCATGGCCGCGACGGTGTTGGCGATCTCCTTGGCCGTGGCGTCGTCGCCGATGACGTTGTAGACCAGCGTCGGGTCGGCCACGCCGGACTCGGCCAGCAACTGCTTCGCCAGCTCGGGGTCATAGGCATAGGGTTGCAGTTCGGGGTCGTAGCCAAAGCTGTAGGGGCTTTGCCACACGGCCATCGGCACGGCATAGCCCTGCAGAATGGTGTCGATGACGGTCTGGGTGTCGATGGCATGGCAGATGGCGGCGCGCACCTTGACGTTATCCGTAGGCGGCTTGCTGGCGTCGAGGCGCAGACCGTTGACCGTGGGCACGCCGGTGGGGAAGATCTCCAGATCGTCGCTGCCTTCCACCGCGGCCACCTGCGACGGCTGCAACTGCACGACGTCGACGCCGCCGGCGAGGAATTCGGCCAGGCGCGTAGCCTCATCGGGGATGATGCGATAGACCAGCGTCTTAATCTTGGGCGCTTCGCCCCAATAACCATCGAAGGCTTCCAGGGTCAGGCTGTCGTCTTTCTTGTACTCGACGATCTGATAGGGGCCGGTTCCCGGTATGTCGGTCGATGAAACGTAATCGGCGCCCTGCTCTTCGACGAACTGGGGCGGCACAATGGCGCCGCCATAACCGGCCAGCTTAGTGATGATCACCGGGTCGACCATGTTCATCACCATGCGCACGGTGTAATCGTCGACCTTCTCGAAACGGTCGATGGCGGTGTAGTTGAAGCGCTGCGGCGAGGCATTCGCCTCGTCGAGCAGGCGCTCGAAGCTGTAGACCACGGCATCGGCGTTGAAGTCTTCGCCGTTGTGGAATTTGACGCCTTCACGCAGCTTGAAGACAACATTGAGATCGTCTTCCTGCTCCCAACTCAGGGCGAGACCGCCGCCGGGAACGAGGTTCATTTCTTCATCGCGCTTGACCAGGTAACCAAACACGTTCTTCTGCCAGCGCCCGTTGTTGAGGGCAAAGGTCTTGATCGGATCCAGGCTTTGCAGGTCGAAATGCAAAGCAATTGTGACGCTTCCCGACGGGCCGGCTGCGCCGCCCTCGGCCGCGGGCGCACCGGCAGGCGCAGGACCGGCGGGCGCACAGGCGGCCAATAGGCTGCTGCTCATGGCGCCGCCTAAGCCGAGCGCCGCCGTAGTTTTGAGAAAGTCACGACGTGAGAGTCTTGATTTGCCGAACATGGCGCGTCTCCTTACAGTGTATGGCGGATGAAGAGCGATCGGATAAACAACACACCTACGACAATATGCCGGACAACATTGCGCTATTCTACTCGTATTTGGCGAAACGCGCCACGACGTTTTTTGAGCAAGGCTTGGCGCTTTCGTTATACTTGAACGCATTGTTGAAATCGATGCTGAAAACGTCGCTGAGCATGAGTTTGCCCCTCTGACCGAGGCAGGGCGGATCGCCTGCGCCCTGTCGCCTACACGAAAACCCGGCCAATGACCAAAACTTCCACATCTTCCTTTGGGACCGGCAAACGCGAAGGCCACGACGCGTCCGCCTTCTATGCGCGCAATCTCTATCAGGGCTTGGTCGCGCAGGAGGTCAAACTGCGCGCCGAAGACGCCGTCGCACCCAGCCCGGAAGGCTGGGCCGACCGCATCTACTGCGCCTCATCCACAGACATGGCGTCCATCCCCGACAACGGCGTGGCGCTGGCCTTCACCTCGCCGCCCTACAACGTGGGCAAGGAATATGACGACAACCTCGGCCTAGATGCATATCTGGAACTGATTGCGGGCGTGGCGAGCGAGGTCTATCGCGTGCTGCGTCCCGGCGGGCGCTACGTGGTCAACATCGCCAACCTGGGGCGCAAGCCCTATATTCCGCTGCACGCGCTCTATTACGCGCTGCACGGCGAGGCCGGCTTCCTGCCGATGGGCGAAATCATTTGGCGCAAGGGCAAGGGGGCCAGCGGCAACTGCGCCTGGGGAAGCTGGCAGAGCGCCAAGTCGCCGCGGCTGCGCGACATCCACGAGTACCTGCTGGTCTTCGC
>CAZYSJ010000061.1:0-27926 GCA_964649875.1 uncultured Caldilineaceae bacterium | reverse complement strand
GAAAGGCCGGGCGTGCTGACGGGAACCCAGTTGCCGTCGTCATCACAGCGGACCAACCCTTTGAAGTTGGCCGAGATGCGGTTCTCGCTGGGCAGGCGGTAGTCGACGATCCGCAGCAGGGCGAATTCGACGACATGGTATAGAGAACCGGCCCCCTGCAGCACGGCCCCTGAGCCGTTGCCGTCGGAGCCCCACACCGGCACCACGATGTCGCGCGTCTTCAGCACGTCCAGCGCGGCGCGGACTTCGCTGGAGTTGTCGACGCCCGGCAAGCCCTGCACCCAGTCGCCGATGGAGACGGCGTGGTCGCCGGCGTCATACGGGTTGGTGTAGAGGTAGCTGTTGCCCGGCGGCGTCAGCATCGTCGCCATTGCCACCGCGTTGTTCTGCCCGTCCCAAGAGAGCCAGCCGAAATTGCCCGGCTGCACGCCGTTGTAGATGTCGGTGACGTAGCCGCCCGTGCCGATGTTCGATTCGTGCAAGGCGATGGGATAGAGCTCGCATCCCTCGGCGGAGATATCCTCGTCTTCGTCCCACGTATCTTCGTCTTCCTCCGGGAAGGTGCTCTCGCCGCCGTCGAGGCAGTTGCACGAGTAGGTCATGGGGAAGAGGTCTTCCGTATCCGTCACCGGCTCGTACTGGGCCTCTGCCACGCCGGCCACTTCGAAGGCGTCGTAGCCGTACAAACGGGCGAAATAGGTCTCGAAGGAGCGTTGGGCGACGACGTGAACGCCGCGACCTTCGTTAATGTAGTCCCACGTCACGCTGTCGGCGTGGTTGGCGAAGGCCAGTTCGCGGATGCGCGCGTCGACCGTGGCCGTATCTTGCCCCAATGCCAATGCGCGCGCCCCGCCCAGCGCGGCCGCGTCCGCCGCGATCTGCATGCGCTGCTGTTGATAGAAGGCGTTGCCGCCGTCGATGGCGACCCCGCTGAAGCCGAACAACACCATCAGGGCCAGCGCCACGATGACCATGTTGGCCCCGCGTTCCTCGCGCCATACCCTGCACAGCAGCGGGGGACAGCGTTTGCTCAAGCGTTTCCAGAGGCGTTGCGTCATGGTCTATCTCCGTTGTTCTCCTTCGACGAACCCGCCGCAGAGTGAGGAACGGCAAGAAAACCGCACCTTCCGCAGGAGCGGCATCCCTGCCGCTCGCAGGAGCATAAACGGCATCCTTATCGCTCGCGTATCGCTTCCGGCGGCAGGGACGCCGCCGCTACATCATCTATCTAGCTAGCTGTCGTACAGCACGACCATCGTCGACTCGGCGCGGAAGGGCACGTCGGGCAACGCCGTGAAAAAGCCGAACATCAGCGGGTAGTCGTGGCGGATGGTGACGGTGACGTGCTCGCCCGCGCTGTAGGCGCTGCGGTCCGGCGTAACGCTGATCTGGATATCGCCGCCGCTCAGGCCAACCCGCCCGGCTTCGGCCGCGGCGCGGGCGACCGCCTGGGCGCTGCCGCCGGCGGGATGGATCGACGCCCAGCGCACGCCCTCACGCGCGGCGTTGGTCAGGCCGATGTAGGTGCGGAAGCCCATGCCCAGATCGACCACGCCCAGCACCAGGACCAGCAGAAAGGGCAGCAGCAACGCCAGCTCGACCGTGCTCTGGCCCCGCTCGGATGACTGCAACGCTTTCGTGGTCATGGCCGCCGCCTCCAGGTGACGCCAACGGGAGGCCGGACGGCCTCCCGTTGGCAACTGCCGAGAATTCATGCCTCAGGAAATGGGAGGCTGCATGCCTCCTCGGCGATCTGCTGAGTCAATCACTAGCTGGCGGTGCCACCCAACTTGGTCACAATCTCGTTGAATTTGGCGGTGAGCTGTGTGCCGACTGCGGTAAGGGCGACAATCACGGCGAGGGCGACCAGCGCCAGGATCAAACCGTACTCCGCCATGCCCTGGCCTTGTTCTTCCTTCAGGTCCCGTAGGAAATTGGACATATACACATAGAGGTACAACATGTCAGGATCTCCTTTTGATGATTGAATCAGATCGATGCGACTAGACGCTTACTAGACACTTGCCGACGTGAAACTTGAACGCTTGCGTTGACGAAACCTCGATGGATTCTGCTAAGACTGCCCGATCAGCGGCGGCTGTACGATCATGCTGGCTGAGCCGTTCATCTGCACACCTACCCCGCCCAACTGGCCGATGATCGGCGTGACGAACTCGAACGGGTAGGTCACTTGTACGGTCACTTCGCTGCCGTCAGCGGACGGCGTAACCACGATGCTGGCTCGATTCGCCTGCAAGCCGACCAGCCTGTCCTCGATGGCCTGCGTGACGGTTGCCGGATCGATGATAGCGGATCGGGCGCCTTCTTGGGCGGCCCACTGCACGACGGCGGCGGTGTAAGCGGCCCGGCTGAAGTCGATCAGCCCGAAGATCAGCAGCAGCAGCACGGGGATCGAAAAGGCGAACTCGACCATCGTCTGGCCGCGGCTGGACTGCGCCGCTTTCCATGCCCTCTGCACAGCCGTCCCGCCCGCATTCACCTCCTCTTTGTATTCCATTACCGCCCCTCTCCTCAACCGGTCCGGCGGGCGCATCATCGTGCTGCATTGCCGCCGTCATTTCTACTTGGCACGATTATGGCACGCCCCCGGCGGCTGCACATGGCGCAAACGTCCGGCCCTGAGTACGACATAGCGTCCGTCCTGTGGGGAGGAGGATCGGCGGATTGGTGTACGCCGCATATGACGTATGCCTGTGAACGCCCGTCGCAGCCCGGTACAGTGCGACAAAGCGCAAGGACGCCGGGCGTTTGTCGCTCCCAATGGTGTGAGCGCTTACAGGCCGGCCTGCGTCCTCCATGCTATTATCTCGACATCAAACCATTTGACATGAAAGCATCAGCATGGGCACACATTATCGAGGGACGGAAACAGAGAGACGAGCGCTGGACGGCTACATCAAGCTGGCGCGGGCGGCGGAAGCGACCGGCGCAACCGTCAACGACCATCTGCGCCACTACGGCCTGACCGTCAGCCAGTTCGGCGTGATCGAGGCGCTGTATCACCTCGGCCCCATGACGGCGGGCGAGTTGGGCGAGAAGATCCTCAAGAGCAGCGGCAATATGACGCTCGTGACGGACAACCTGGTCAAGCGCGGGCTGGTGACTCGCCAACGGCGCAGCGATGACCGTCGTTGCGTGGAGATCCGCCTCACCGCCGCGGGCGAGGCGTTGTTGGAGCAGATTTGGCCGCAACACGCGGCGCGCGTCGTCGCGGCCTTCTCGCCGCTCAGCGCAGAAGAGCAGGAGCAGCTTGCCGCCTTGTGTCGCAAGCTGGGCCTGGCCCAGGCGACCGTCGCCCTCGAAGCGACAGCCGCGCCGCCTAGAGAATCACTATAAGGAGAACCACCACATGCAAGCGACAAAGGAAGTGCACCAGGGGCAGCCCGTCTACACGCTGGGGGCGAAACTCGCCGAGGCCAAGGCAGCCGTGATCTTGGTGCACGGACGCGGCGCAACCGCCCAAGACATCCTCCAACTGGGCCAGGCGCTAGAACAGCCGGACGTCGCCTTTTTGGCTCCGCAGGCCGCCGGCAATACGTGGTATCCCTTCAGCTTCCTGGAGCCGCCGGCGCGCAACGAACCGGGGCTGTCCTCGGCGCTGCGCGTGCTGGCGGACCTCGTGGCGGAGGCGGAGGAGGCCGGCATTGCGGCGCAGCGCATTGTGCTCGGCGGCTTTTCGCAGGGAGCGTGCCTGGCTTCCGAGTTCGCGGCGCGCAACCCGCGGCGCTATGGCGGGCTGATCGCCCTGAGCGGCGGCGTCATCGGCCCGATGGGCGCGCCGCGCACGGTGGCCGGCAGCGTGAACGGCATGCCCGCGTTCATAGGCTGCAGCGACGCAGACCCGCACATCCCTGCGGCGCGCGTCGAGGAAACCGCCGCTGTTTTCCGCAAGTTGGGCGCGGACGTCACGCTGCAGATCTACCCCGGCATGGGGCACGTCATCAACCAGGATGAAATCGACCGGGCGCGCGACATCGTGCGCGCCGCAGCAAGCTGAACCGAAATCACATAAAGAGCCGCACAGAAGGCTACACGAACGCAAGAGGAGATCATCATGCGCAAGATACAGACCCAAGGCGTGCATCACATCACGTTGGTCGGCGCCGACCGGCAGACATCCATCGACTTTTGGGAAGGCGTGCTGGGCATGCCCTTCGTCTTCGAGCAGCCGAACCTCGACGTGCCCGAGGAGAACCACCTCTACTTCGACCCGGGCGACGGGCGGCTGATCACGGTCTTCACCAACGAAGGTCGCCGGCCGGACGCGCGGCCGAACCCGCAGGGCATCGGCAACCTGCACCACATCGCCTTCACGGTGTCGCGCGCCGCCTATTTGCAGGTCGCCAAACGCCTGGGCGAGCGGGGCATCCCCAACAGCGGCGAGGTGGATCGCGGCTTCATGGACTCGATCTACTTCCGCGACCCGCTGGGGCAACTGTATGAGCTGGCTTCGTATAAGTTTGAGCCGCCTATGGGCTATACGCACGCCGAAGTGCTCTTCGAGGCGCACAAGATACGCAGCGAACGCGGCGATTACAACATCGCCGAGGAACACCTGGCCGACGCCATCGAAGCGCTGACTCAGCGGGCGGCGCGCTCGCTTTCCGAGGACCGCAGCCCGCGCGACCCCTACCGCGCGGCGCAGCGATCCTAACGCAGCCCAGCCGCCGGGCAACCGGCAGGCCAGACAAGCGCGAAGCGGACAGATCGTTAAAGACGCGCCATGTCATGTTGAGCGTAGCGAAACATCTCTACCTCTGAGGCAACGAGATTCTTCAGATCGCTCACGCTCGCTTCAGAACGACAGGCGCTTACGATCAAACCGCTAAGTAAATCGCCGCGCGCGGCGGTGTAGGGGCGGCGTTCCCGGCGCGTCCGGATTGACAAAGCCCTAGCGACAATCTAAGATGCAGGACAGGCAGCCGTCCGCCGGCCTGTCGACGATCCGGCGGGCCGCGCTGTGCACCCTCCTATCCCACGAAGCGGCGGGCCGGATGATCACGCGCCGCCCCGTTTTTTTTCACTCATTCAGCAGAGGAATTGACAATGGACCTGCTCAAAGAACTGTGCGAGACCCCCGGCATACCCGGACGCGAGGAACGCCTGCGCGCCATCATGCGCCGCGAGCTGGCGCCCGTGACCGACGAGTTGCGCGTCGACGCCCTGGGCAGCCTGATCGGCGTCAAGAAAAAGACCGGCGCGCCCAAGCTGATGATCGCGGCGCATATGGACGAGATCGGCTTCGTCGTGTCGCACATCGACAAGGACAAGGGCTGGCTGCGCCTCGTCAGCCTGGGCGGGCATGACCCGCGCAACATGACCGCGCAGCGCGTCACAGTCTGCACCGCCGGCGACGATCTGCCCGGCGTGCTCTATCCCGGCATCAAGCCGCCGCACATCCAGACCGCCGAAGACAGCAAAAAGCAGCCGGTCATCAGCGATTTCTTCGTCGACCTGGGCCTGCCGGTCGAAGCGGTCAAAGAGCGCGTCGAGATCGGCGATATGGTCGCCTTGCGGCGCGAGTACCAGGAGATCGGCGACTGCGTATCGGCCAAAGCGCTGGACAACCGCGTGGCGCTCTACGTCCTGATCCGCGCCATGCAGACGGCGCAGAGCAGCGGCTTCGAGGTCTACGCCGCCGCGACTTCGCAGGAGGAGGTCGGTCTGCGCGGCGCGCTGACCAGCGCCTACGGCATCAGCCCGGATGTGGGCATCGCCCTCGACACCACCTTGGCGGTGGACATCCCCGGCGTAGCCGAGCACGAGCAGGTGACGCGTCTGGGCGGCGGCGCCGCCATCAAGATTCTCGACAGCTCGTCCATCTCTCACCCCAAGTTGGTCGACTTCCTGCGCGGGCTGGCGGAGCGCCGCGGCATCGCCTGGCAGCACGAGATTCTGCCGCGCGGCGGCACGGACGCCGGCTCTATGCAGCGCATCCAGGCCGGCGTGCCGGTGGGAACCATTTCGATCCCCACCCGTTACATTCACAGCCCGGTCGAGATGGTGCACAAAGCCGATGTAGAGGCGGCCATCGCCCTGTTGGCCGCATTTATCGAGGAAGGACACACGGCCGATCTGGCCCTGATCTAGACGGTGGTCAGAACGTCCGCCGCCCATGAGACCACGCAGGTTCGTCCTTGTATTGCCGGCGGCGCTGCTGCTTCTGCTGTTGGCGGCGCTGCACACAACCCAGGCCGGCCCGGCGCGCCTGCCGCCTGAAGCAGCCTTCCTGGAAGCGGGCAACTTCCAGGAAGGCGACGGCGCAACCGGCGTGGTGATGCAGGCGGAGCAGATCAGCCTGACCGTCGCCGCGACCGTCGGTTTGGCGCAGGACGCCTGCGCCTCCACGCGCCGCGTGCGCGTCTTTCCCGACACGCGTGTTTTCTTCTGCTATCGAGCTCAAAACCCCGGCGCCGTCACGCTGGCCAGACACACGGTCAGCGATACGTTGGTGGGCCCTATCTGGGACAACCAGCGCCGCTTGCTGCCGCCCGGCGCCTCGCTGGATACGGTGAGCGAAGGGACAAACCTCCCCGCTATCGCCAACGCCGATCAGCGCGTCGACGTGACGTGGACGGCGAGCACAGACGCCCCGGCGCAGACAGTTACGGCTACGTCTTCCGCATGGGTCGATGTAGTCCGCCCCGCCCTCGAAATCACCAAGACCGTCGCCATCAGCCCGACGGCGTGCGCCGGTACGAGCCGCGCCGCCGTCCCCTCCGGCGGCGACGCCCAATACTGCCTGATCGTCGCCAACACGGGCGAGATCACCTTTACCAGTCACCACCTCGAGGACGATGACCTGGACATTTCGGGCCGCTTCGCCTATACGCTCGGCCCCTCGCAGCGGCTGACCATCACCGAGGCTAGCCTGCAGGAGTTGGGAATCGAGGGGTCGTTGGTGCGCACCGGCGTAACGCAGACCCTGACGAACACCATGACCTATACCGCTACGACGATTGACGGCTATGCCCGCGGCAACGGAGGCAGAAACAGCGTTGCCGTCACGGACGCGGCGACGGCGACTGTGTCCGTAGCCCAGGCCCAGGTCGTCTTCACCAAGACCATCGGCACACAGGAGAGCGTCTGCGCCGGTACAACCAACCTCAGCGTCTCGGACCCGAACGCCTGGCTCTACTACTGCGCCATCCTGCACAACACGGGCAACATCACCCTGACGCGCCATGCGCTGGCGGAGCCAGGATTGACGCTGAACGTGACTTTTACGCACGCGCTGGCGCCGAACGACATCTACACGATCACCAACGACGTCCTAGACGCGGAGTTGGGCCAATCGCGTGTGTTCGGCCCCTACACGCTCTATAACGGCAGCAACCTGACATTGAACAACACCATGTTCTACACCGGCAACGCGCCCGCCGTCAGGAGTTGGCCGGCGTATACGACGACCGCCAGCGCCAACGCCTTTGCCGGGCTGAACGTTACGCAGACGCCCACGCCCACCTACACGCCGACGCGCAGTTCGTCCGGCTCGTCGCCCACCAATACGCCTTGGCCGACCAGCACGCCGACGTGGACGCCCATCCCTCCCACGGCGACGCCCACGCCCACCGACACGCCGCCCTTCCCTACTGTCACGCCCACGCCGACGCGCAGCTATGCCATTTCGCTGCTGGAGACGCCGACAAGCATCGCCCAATCGCCGCTAGAGACGCCGTTGGACGCCGCCGCGGCGCAAGAGACGTTGGACGCGCAAAGCACGCTCGGCGCGCTGGAAACGGCCGCAGCCCTCTCGCCCCTGGCGACGCCGAGCGCAACGCCCACGCCTACGCCAAGCCCCCCCATGCCCGACACGGACACGCCCACAGCCGAGGCGCTTATCGTGGTGGTGACGAACACGCCACCGCCCCCCGGCGCGCTGGCGCAGCGCCCTATCGAACTGCCCACGCCCACGTCGACGCCCGACGTGCTGCTCTTCGCAGCCTTGGCCGTGGACAAGACGCTGTTGGCCGCCGCCTGGATCTGGTTCGCGCTGGGGTCGCTGGTCTTTTTCGCCGTGGCCGGGCTGGTTGCCGGCCTCTCTTTCCGCCAGGCGGAACGTCGCCGCTTCGATCTGCTCAAGACGGACGCCGCTGCGCTCGACGACGCCGGTCTCTTGCCGCCCCCTCCTCCGCCCAGAACCCCTAAAGGGGAGGACCACTGGCCCGACTCGCTGCCATGACCCGGCGTCTCCGTCTTGCTTTGCTCCTGCTCATCCTCGCCGCCTATGCCTGGCGGGTGCAGGGGCTGACGAACCAAAGCCTGTGGCGCGATGAGGTCGACGCCATCTACTTTGCCACGCGCCACTTGCCCGACACGCTCTCGATGTTCGTGCGCGCCGGGCAAAACGGCCCGCTCTTCTTCCTGGCCCTGCGCCCCTGGTTCATCCTGGCCGGCACGAGCGAGTTCGCCCTGCGCTATGTCTCCGTGCTGGGCGGTACGCTGACTGCGCCTCTGCTCTGGCAGGTTGCGCGGCGACTGGCCCCCGGCAAGACTGTTCCCCTGCTCGCCGCCGCCTTTCTGGCGCTAAACCCGTACCAACTTTGGTACAGCCAGGAAGGCAAGATGTACAGCGTCATAACCGCTTTGGTGTTGCTGGCGACGCTGTTCTTCTGGGAAGGCGTCACGCGCGGCGGGTGGCGGCCCTGGCTGGGCTATCTGCTCACGGTTACCGCCGCCCTGTACACGCACCTGCTGCTGATCCTGCTCTATCCGCTGCACTTCCTGTGGTTCCTGATCGCCTGGCCGCAGAGCCGCCGTCACTGGCAAGGCTATGCGGCGGCGATGGCCGGGCTGATCCTGCCCTATGCGCCGATGGTTTGGTGGCAGTGGGACTTGCTGACCGCAGACCGGCAGATGACGGGCTTCGCCTTCACGCCATTGCTTGAAATGCTGCGCGTGCTGCTCCTCAACCACAGCCGCGGCTTTATGCCGCCGGGCGCGCTGCTGTGGATGGGGCCGATCTTCTTTCTGGGCGCGGCGGGCATAATCTTGGGCGGCGGCGAGATCGCGGCGCAGCGAACGCGGGCGGACGGGAGCGCCGGCGCGATGCTGGCCCCCTGGCGACGGCTATTGCTGCTCCTGAGTTGGCTGCTGGCGCCGGTCTTGTTCATCTACCTGCTCAGCCTGCGCCAGCCCATTTTCACGGATCGCTACCTGGTGTGGATCGCGCCTGCAGCCATGATCTTCCTGGCCCTGGGCGTACAGGCGGTGCGGCGCTACGCCGGCCCCTTCTCCGGCATCATCGCCGCGGCGTTGGCAGTCTACGTACTGGCCTTCTGGCTCGTTGGCGGCTGGCAGCAGAAGACGCTGCCCATGAAGTACGACCTGCGCAGCGGGGTCGCCTACGTCGCGGCGCAGCGCACGCCGGGGTCGCTGCTCATCCTGCAGATTCCGCATCTGGAATACGCCATGCGCTACTACAGCAGCGACTTCGGCCCCAGGCCCTTCGAGGACAGCGACGCGCGGTTGGCCCCCTGGGCCGGCGGGCTGTGGACCAACAACGGCTGGCCCGATGACCAGGCGCGTCAACTGGCGGACCAGCAGATGCGCGAGATCACCGCGGGCGCGGGCGATGTGTGGGTGCTGCGCAGCGAGGTGGAGATGTGGGATCAGCGCCATCTGATGCAGGAATGGCTGGAAAGCCGCGGCACGACTGCGGACCAGGCCGATTTCCACGGCGTACAGGTGCGGCGCTATCTGCTGTCCCCCGCCGCGCCGGGCGAGTAACTTGCAGCATCCTGAGTGGAACACATGCCAACCCGCGATCCGTTAACTACTACGGTTCGGTTGAGCCTGTTCGGGCGTCCGCTGCGGAGAGACAGCGGAAACACAGGAGGACCTATGATCGTACTGTATCGACAGGCCAAGAGCGCGGCCGGCGCCGCGCTGGAACTGGCGCTCAAGGATATGGTAGCGGCATATGAGGTAGTGGAGGCGTCGCCGGCCGCGCTGCCGGCGGGCATAGCTCAACTGCCCGCCATCGTCGACGGCGACCGCGTGATCTACGGCAAAGACGTGCCCGCCTACCTAGCGGAACTGGAACGCGAGCTGGCCGAATGGCGCATATACCAGGTCGACGCCTGTTATGAATCATGACTAAATAGCAAGGATATCCCTCTATAGCACCCCCCGATTGCCGCGCCCTAGTCGGCCTGCCCTCGATTCCCGCCAGTTGATGGTAACAGCAGCGCCAAGATGCCCAGGACCAGGGCAACGAGCGCCATGCCCGCAATCCATAGCGCCAGTTGCTCCCCGGGCATTTTGTCCACCTGCAAGTATTCCTGCAAGAGACCGGCCAGCAGATTGCCAGCAGTACCAGATAGCAGAAACACCACTGCAGCGCTCACGACCACAAGCCCCCAGACCGCCTGCCGCCAGCGTCTCTGCCCTCGCGTCAACCGCACCGGACTTAGCAGATCGTCTACCCGTTCATGTTCCTGCGGAAGGCCCGCGATACGCTCTAGCGCCCAGAACGCAGCGCCATAGGCGGATTCATCATAGTCCGCTAATTGCCGCCGCAGGGCCCGCATCACGCCTGGTCGCCTTCGCTCTGGGATCCTGTCTGCCAGCCCGCCCAGCGCCCTCGCCGCACGAGCCCGCGCCCGATCGTCCCAATCTTCTAGCGCCTCTGATAGCGCCCCGACTACCCGCTCAATGTCGAATCTGCGCGCCAGCTCAGCAAGAGCTCGGTTCCCGTACCCAGTGCGCTGAGAGCGGACAAGCGCCTGGAACGCCAGTTCAGCGTCGACATTCTCTAGCGCCTTCGCCGCAGCCCGGCCGACATATGAGTCCCTGTGCTCCAGAGCACTGACTAGCGCCTCCGCCGCCCGCCAACCGCCTATCTTGCCCAGCGCCCACGCTGCCGTTGGACCCATGGTCGGCTCCTCCGCATCTAGTTCTCGCGCCAGAGCCGCCGCCGCCCGTGCGCGCCCGGACATTGCCAGCGAATCCGCCGCCGCAACAAGCACAAACCGAAAAACGGTGCAGTCGCCCAGAATTTGGATCAGCGTATCCACCGGAAGATCGGCCAGTCCGCCTCCCCATTCGACCAGCCAGCCACCCCGCTCATCATGTAGAACCCGGACCAGCGCCTCCAGTCCCCGTTCGTTCCCCTCGTATGCCAGAGTCTCCGCCGCAGTGTAGCACGCCCTTGGATCGCGCAGCCCCTGGATCACTACGTCTAGTGCCCGCTCGTACGTTGCTGTCCCCCGCAATCCATCCAATAGCCCAAGGGCAGTAGACACGTTGCGGTCAGGACCCCCCCTCTCACATTGTAGCGCCTGGGCAAGCGCCTCCATCGCCCGTTCGCCGCCGATCTTTCCAAGCGCCTCTGCTGCGGCCCAGCAGTTCGGGCAGCCTCCCTTAAGCGCCTGGGCAAGCGCCTCCATCGCCCGTTCGCCGCCAATGTTGCCCAGCGCCTCCGCCGTGAACCATCCCCCTTCGTCGTGAAACGCCTGGGCAAGCGCCTCCACCGCCCGTTCGCCGCCGATCTCCTCCAACCCCACCGCCGCGGCCCCAAATCCTTCGTCCTGAAGCGCCTGGACAAGCGCCTCCACCGCCCGTTCGCCGCCGATCTCCCCAAGTGCCGCCGCCGCGACCCCGCGAACCAGGTAGTCCTCACTCTGATCCCGAAGCGCCTGGACAAGCGCCTCCACCGCCCGTTCGCCGCCGATCTCCCCAAGCGCCGCCGCCGCGGCCCCGCGAACCAGGTAGTCCTCATTCTGATCCCGAAGCGCCTGGACAAGCGCCTCCATCGCCCGTTCGCCGCCGATCTCCCCAAGCGCCGCCGCCGCTTCATGGCGTACCTCCCCATCCCTATCGCTCCGAAGGGCCTTTACCAGCGGCTTCACGGCCGCCCTGCTGCCGCTCTTCGCCAGACCCTTCGCTGCGGCATATCGTACAAGCTCATCTTCGCTATGAAGGGCCTGGATTAGCGCCAGCACGGCCTGCTCGCTTCCTATTGCTCCCAGTGCCTCCGCCGCATCCATACACACCCGTTCGTCTTCATCATATAGGGCCTTGACCATCGCCTCCACGGCCTGCTCGCTTCTTGTCTCGCCCAGCGCATGCAAAATAATCTGGCGTGCAAAACTGTCCTGCACATGCTGCAGGCCCCTGGATAGAGCGTTCGCGGACCTAGGTCCCATGGCTGCCATGGCCTTGTCAAACCCGCCCTCCCCACTGCGCGCGACGCTGCTCCAAACCACCAGTGGTAGCGTCGCCACTCTTGCCACCCGGAAGCTCCTCCTGGCTCTATACAGCAAGACAGCCCAAGCTAATGCCCAGGCAATCGTCACCGTGCCTGCTATCCAGGGTACAAGCACAAACCACGCCACGACCAGCGGCAAGATAAATAGCGCGCCATAGGTCCCGTAGACTAGCGCCATGTGGCTGTCCACTCTCCACAGCAGCCGCGCAATGACCCGGTTAGCCAGCTTCTGGCTCACCCCCGTATTCTGCCCAATCGCGTACGCCGCCAGTCGCACATCCCGGTGCAGGGCCCGCTCGTACGCGCTTGGCCCGCGCAGGAGGCGCCTTACCAGTTCGTCCGCCCCTTGGCCGTCCAGCGCGCCAGCCAACAGCAAGATCGGCTCCCGCCACGCTACATGGTGCAGCTGCGGCCGGATGAAGCGCCACGCCCGCGCCCTTTCCTTTTTCCCTTTGCCCCAGGTCTCGGCCAGGACCATACCCGCCGCGTATTCCTGGAACGTCGTATGCCGGAAGGTCAGCAGCCGCACGTCCCCGGCCGCGTAACGCTCCTCCAGCATCCCGGCCTCGACCCAGAACCGCAGCACGTCCGCCCCCAGCGCGCTCGCATCCCCCTCTGCCATCGGGCCCCATTTTCGCTCCAGATAGGCGCTTACTAGTGGCCTCAGGTCCTTCTCGGCCGGCATCGCCTCGCGGAATCCGGTGTTGTAGCTCAGATGTAGGTACCAACCGGCCGCATACAGGCCGTCCAGAGCCGCGCGGCTTGCCCGCTCCCCGCTCAACGTTCCCAGTCGCAGGGCAGGCTCGCCAAGGCTCCCCTCCTTCGGCCGCCTGTCCTTCTCCCAGTTGGCCAGCAGTTGCTCGACAAACAGGCGGTAGAGCTCGGCGCGGTTCCCCGGCAGCGCTTGCACTCTCCCTTCGCTCGCCAGCATCATCAGGAATGTCAGCAGCAGCGGGTTCTCGGCTAGGGTCCGGATCTCCGGGTGATCGCCCAGCTGGCTCTCCAACCATGCCGCCCGCTCCTTAACCCACTCCACGCTCTGCCCGCGCGCGTTTGCCAGCGCCTCAAGCCACGTTTCCGCAAATCGTTTCGCATCCTCAACGCCCAGTGGCTGGATCTCGTAATGTGCGAACTCCGCGGATTCCAGACGCGCCCCCCCATATCCGGCTGGTCTGGTGGTCACAATCACCCTGCCTCCGAGCTGCCTGATCTGGTCGCGCACCTCGCTGCGCCAGCCATAGGTCTCGTCAAGCCCGTCCAGCAGCCACACTACGCACCCTGCGCTCACTTCCTCGTCCAGGACCGCTCGCAGCACGGCGTCGCCGCCCGCCGTGCTGTCCAGCGCAAAACCGCTCAGTTGCAGCGTTGGCTGGTGCGCCAGCGCCACGGCGTACGTGCCCAACCGCACCAGGATTGGCGCCCTTTCTTCGTCATTCCCGGCCATACTCGTGGCAAGGTACTGCAACAGTGTCGATTTCCCCGCGCCTGGTTCGCCGATCAGCGCCACCCGTTCGTGGCCGCGAACAGCCTCCAGCGGGTCGACTGGCTGCGGCCGGTCGACAGATGGGAATGCAGACCCGCTACTTCGCTCGCGTTCGCGATAGGCACGCGAACCCACGCGGCGCACCAGGTCCCAAACAGGGGCGTTGCCTGTCCCGTCCCGCTGGCCGGGCGCCTCCAGCACGCCTCGCTGCTCGTCCTCGCGCAGCTCGCGCGCCGTCCGTTCCTCCAGCGCCTGCACGTGGAAGTAGACTGTATCCAGCGGGACGCGCAGTTCTTGATTAGGAAAAATACCCTGGACATTCGCATACCGCAGCCGCTCATCGTCTAGCAGCCGTTGCCGGTATCCCTGCAGAACAGATTCGCGTTCAGTATCTCCCGCCACAAGTGCCCCCAGCTTCCTGTTCCGCCCGGTGCCTGGCGGAATCACTTTCCGCCAGCGGAAAACGCAGAACTGACGGCCTCGTGTCATGCCGCCATCCTGCTATCGTCTCCTGCTTGGTTCGAGGCCAATGTACTACCTGCCCGCCCCCAAGTCCAGTGACAGATGTCCCCCTTTGACTCTGTCACAAGCACTTTGTCTCGGGCTGCCGGCACTGCCCTATAGATCGACGTGTCCAGTTCGTCCCCGCGATCTCGTCCAGCATACCGGAACCAATGCAGTCATGATTGGCGACCACATCCTAGGTGGCGCTGTCGACCGCTGCCCTGCACGATCCTGCACATCAGTGCGGTTGAGTAACCTTTCCCTCTGGAACCCTGTGTCAGCGAGCAGCCCGAAGTAGCCGCCGGTTTCTTCCCAAGTTCGCCGTCAAACATCTTCCCTTGGTGACCGGAGCCAAGTTCCGCCCCTTCCTCAGCCTGGGCAACAGCCGCCGCTGGACCGACTTTGAACGCCTCGGGACGGGTTGCGCCACAGGCTGTGGGCGCTTTTGGGCGAAGCAAGGGAAATCGAGGAGCGCTATGACTATAAAGTCAACCCAACCACATGACACAGAATATTCCACGCACGCAGGGGGCGGCCTATCGCAGGGCCATGTGCGGGACTGGAAGGATGGAACGCGCCACACACCTGGGAGTGTCTTCAATACTGGCTAGGTGTGCGCCTGTTACGCATCATGACGATGCCAATTTGGGAGATCGCCGGCAGCGCCTCGCACAAGCAGTCGATCTGTAGCAGACGCGACCACGCCATGCACATCTATCGTCCGCGGCAGAAGTGCAGGACGACATTCGTAAGATGCGCCCCGTGCTTATGTTTGAACTGCGGGTTGATCAGAATCTACGGTTTGGACGTAGACGAAGATGTTCGCTGGCTTAGGCGTAAACGATCGGTTGCCGCCATGTAGGCCAGCATGTCACATTCCGTAAGGTTATGGCATCGACAGTGACGTCGTGGAGCCTGCTAACGCCGGAGTACTACAAGTGGCTGCAAGACGAACAGCAGGATTGCCGTTTGTGCCTACGAGTCTGCATAGGTTCGCCTGACCTACACGATGTTGACCACTTCGGGAGAGGCATCCTGCCTGAGCACAGTAGCTACGATATCCGGCGTCGCCGAGCGGATGTTGACCGTACACCTGACCCCAAGGCGCCGATACGACCGCGCCCGGTCCCGCGCCTCTCTGCGCAGGTCTAGCGCTGCGATTTCCTGCAGAATGCGCCACGCGTCCAGCAACGCTGCGCTGGCGACCTCGGCGCTAACAGGGGTTGTGTCCGCCACTAAGAGGCTCCCCGATCTGCGCCCTGCGGCGCGCCCGTCCATCTCGACGACGGGCGAGATGTAACAGTGTATCGGGTCATCCAAACGCAACGAATCCAACCCCGCCGGGATTCCTGCGAATAGGCATATTTGGGTTTCCTGTATAGGTTATCCTGATTGAATCCGTACATTCCGTTACACCGTTACAGTTACGCCCGTCCTATACTGTGCAACTCCACTTAACGCCCATCATGGCCGAAGGGATTGGGCGTCAAACGGCACCTCATCCTCCGAATCGGGCGAACGGTCGACACACGACGCATATAGGACGAGCACCCGAGCCACATCGGATTTGTCTCGCCCAAATCGGCAGGCAACGGTTGTGTCCGCAGTCCCCGATTTTGCGAGAGCGCCAATTCGTTTCAGCGCCCGATAGATCAATGTATTCGACCCGCCGTCCAGGTCCTGCCGCAGAGGTTTAACCGCCAATTCGGGCAACAGGTGAATCACCTCAACACCATCGATCGTGCCGCGCCAGCCAACGATTTGAGACCCCGTGCTGACCACATCCCTATCATTCCGATGGTCTTGATATTCGGTTGCGGAGCCTGCGATGATGAATTTGCCGGCGTCAATCCGGCCCCGCAGCGCCTCCAGATATCGATAGCCGTATTGGGCTCCTCCAGCCGCTGCGGCATGGCTGCGGATCTGTTTTGCCAGAGCCCGGCGCCACACGTGGTCGAATTCTGACAGCACAGGGCCGATGTCGGGGTGGGTCAGCGCGAGGCTCCAAACGGACTCCAGGACCGCCAGATTACTGGCATGGCGCAGCAGGTTTGCCCCGTGGGGAACCGCCGCTCGCAGCCGTTCAACGATTCCGTCGCGGCGAGCCTGGAAACGCCAGCCTTCCTCTGCCGCGACGGCTTGGCCATCTCCGGCGAGCCACTCAATCCACGTCCGCCCGACGGCATTCAGGTGGGCAGCATTCGACTGCGCTGCCGTCAGCAGCGTGGTCGGTTCCTCGTTGGCGCCGTCCATGGAGAGAATCACGGTCCGGGCTACTGTGGACCCATCCAGGCCATCCGACACCGCTCCTGTCAGAAAATCCTCGCCGGTGATGACGGGCCAACAGCTCATCGGTCTGCCCTCTATCAGGCGCCCCTGTGACGTCAGCCGATCCCGCTCCCCGCCCTCTAGAAACGTGTGGATAAGCCCCAGGAGTTTTTCGGGGGGCAGAGTTTGGGGTTTGAAGTTGTCGATCAGCACGGGCATGTCGCGCACTCGGCTAGCCATTGAACTGATAGACCGCGGCGTACTCCCAAACTCGCTGCCGAGCTTGATCAAATTGCCGTCGTCGACGAATCCTGGACCATAGACGGCCATGGCCGTCTGGCATGTTGTCGTTTTGTAACATCCCGTCTCGCCGACGATGGCCAGAACAAACCGTTCGTTTTTCAGCCCCAAAGCCTGGGCAGCCGGGCCAGCTAGCAGATATGGGATGAGCAGCATGGCCCGCTCGCCGAGCCACTTTGCGAGATCCGACATGGCCTGTAGGCCGCGGACCGGGTCGGCGGTGGGCTCGATTATGTAGCACAATTTGGCGGGGAGTTCGATCCGGACCTCCGACGGGACCATCCCTGGGATCAGGAATACTCGTGTACCATCGTGATCGGCCCAACCGGTTCGTACGTACGTCCGCTCGCGGACGAGCAGGTCGATGTCGGACACGTCTGTGATGGCAGGACCAATGTGATCCTTGAACCCCGGATAAATGATGTTGCCATCCACCGCGGTTAGTGCCGCCGCCAATTTCTGCGTGATCCCATAGTCCACCGTGGGGATCTCCACCTCGAACTGACCGTAGGCGTTGCCGCCGGCAATGACGTATATGGAATTATCCTCCTCGTCGGTCAGTTTAGCGGCGATTTTGGCCCAAAATGATGCGAATGTAGTCCAGACCGGGTCCTCGGTCGCGGATTCCCCCCGACCCGTTTTTACCGTACGCCATTCCCCGAGAGCCTTGCAGTGGATGGCGTATCGAGTGTCGCCGCGTTCGTCGCGTCCCGGGCGATCGGTGTATTGCATTGCCCGAGTCTCGGCTATGAGCCGGGCGAACTGGCCCCGGCGGCTGCTGTCCCAATCCATCCGGCGCGCCACAGACCGCGCCACTCGGCGCCGGTCCGCGGGTTGGTCTAGAGTAGCCGCCAGAGCGGCGATCTCGCCGATGTGTGGGGCGGCATCGTCTGCATGTTCCAGTTGAGCCAATCGTTCGTTGATCAGTTTCCATGTTCCCTGGTCGCTGTCTTCGGGGAGCTCTCCCATTTCGTTTGTCGCTCTATTTTCGTCTGACATATCACCTAATCCCGTACCCAAATCGGCCAACCGGTTGGCCACCCGAATCCACTAATCTGTCCACAGAATGTCGCGCCACAATTTGGCGCAATAGGCTCCATCCCGAAATTCCAGCGCGAGCGATTGTCTGTCTACATCGTTCGTGATGGCATCCGCAGGCGATTGCGCCGTTCGCGTTGATGGTCACATACGCGGCCCGGTCCGCGGGGTGCGGTTCGCCGCGATCGTTGTATGGATTGAATGGACATTCGGCGAGAACGTAGACCACGCCGTCGTTCCACGTATGCGACGTAGAATACTCGAACCCCCCAGCGCGCAACACGCGCTCAACGATTTTTTGGGCCTGTTGGACAGCCCGCACATCACTGACGCCGGGCGCGCCCGGACGACGCTGCTGCGTACCCTGTGCCCGCTCCAGAATTTCGCGCAGCACGTCGGGGAGCGGGGCGATCTTCATCTCCGCGGGTGAATACCCGTTTTCGAATTGATAGCGCCGGCCGGTGCGATGTAAACTCGGCGGGACGATGACCAGGTTGCCCAATCCGCGGATATCGACTCCATCGGGTAGTTCGGTTCCCCGGGAACTGCCGAACTGGACATCGTCGGGTTGTCGATACCACAAATGCGTGCCGCCGTTGCCAGTTAAAACGGTCACGGTCTCCTCGTTAAGACGGAATCGCGGGGCGGCATACGAGTCTTTATAAACGTCTAGATCGAGGACCAGCAGCCCGGCTTTACCGCAGTCAAGGGCGATGTTGGCGCTGGGCGCCTTCGACCACAGGCGTTGAACCTCCTCCATATCGGCGGACGACTCGTTCTGCCACCGTCTGTGCAATGGGTGTTTTCCCGGACTGGCGCACGTTTCGCCGGGTTTCAAAAACAGATCCGGGCGAATATCGCGGCAACGAGCGCTGCGCCGCCAACGTTCGCAGCTGCAGGTCTCGCCGTTGGCGAACAACGGCCAGTGGCAGGGAAACACCGGAAACCCGAACTCCGCATACCGGAGAGCAGCGTGGAACATGGACATCGAGGACCTCCCATCTACAAATACACGCGCCGGAATACCGGCGGCTCAAATCCGAATAAATCCGCGATCTGTCGAAGCGCGTCCGGCTGATCGAACGCCAGCGCCGTATTGGGCTGGGTTAATGTGTAATACAATCCCAACAGCTCCAGTTCGGATGCGAATTCCGCCTGAAGGCGGGCCAGTGCCTGTTCGTCCGGACACGAGAACTCCAACACAAATGGTTGAATCTGCTGCACGGATACTCGTGTCCCCATCGCGTCCAGGCGATTTAGTTCTCGGACGAGCTCCTCGGCGCGTTTACGGCTCGCCATCTGTTGCGCTCCGTTCAATTGTCACAGAACCACTACCCGCAGCGGCGTCAACATCAACATCAACAGGCGGCTGCAGTCCTGATCGCCCCATGAACTGGATTCGCCGGACGTAGTGGCGCGTCACCTCGCGCCGGAGGATGCGGCGTACGACCATGGAAATCGTCTCCGCGTCATCTGCGGCGATCGCCTCCAGCCAGCGTTTTGTGCCCTGGGGCACACGAACGGATAACCGGTCATTTGTGTTGATTGGCATGTAAACCTCCATACATGTGACATCAAATTAAGGCGTCGCCCACTGTCTGACAGATTCGCAACAGCCGGAGTTTTTTATGGACATGTTCAGCCGGCTGCCTATTTTGACCTGAAAGGGCGCAACGCGTGTGCTGGCTAGTTCGCCGTCTCGGCGGCAGGGCCGGTTCCAGCCGGCTCGACTCCAACATTGTTGGTATCCGTCGTCACCGGACAGACGCCTCCGTCGGCATCGACCAGACCCAGGTGGCGCAGCACGATCCATGTCGCGTGGTCGGAGCTGTGCCGGCAGTGGCGTCGGGCATCAACCTGCAATGCCTCCCGTTGCCGGCGGGTCAACACCAGCGTCAATCTACTAATTGGTGCGTATTGGGATCCGATTGCCATATTCCAACCTCCATCAATCATTGTGGTTAGAGTATGGAATAGGTTGCGCGGTCTGTGTAGGGGGAGAAGGGGGGGAAAACATTCGCGAATCAGGGAGAGGGGTAGCTCTACAGAGTCGCGTGGTCAGACATAGCCACAAGAACAGACGATCTTGGCAGGTCTGCCACGCAGTTTGACGGGTTGATACGAGGTGGGCGGTTTGGAGTGCGGCCACTCCTGGATTGCCCAGAGATGGCCGGTGAGAGAGGCGGCCATGGCCGGCGTGACGGGAGCGGTATGGGTCAAGAAGCCGTAAGCGGAGCAGACGTTGTGGGCGCAACCGAGCAGATACATGGCGGCTCGGACCGTTGGAGTGGTGCGCGCCAGGACGCGGGTGCGGCGGGCAAGGCACCCCGCTCGTTGGCGGAAGGTGGCATTGAGGCGTTCAATCTAGGCGGGGTTGACGAGGCCTCCTTGTTGCGAAACCTGGGGCAAGTGCGTCACCAGGTCTTCCGCTCCCTGCACAATGCGCCGCTCGCTAGAGATGGCTTGCGTTTGCCGACGTTTTACGACCTGGGTGATCGCAAGGGTGGACCTGGCGACCAACCAAGAAGTGGAGAAGCAAGATGACCCTATATTCGTTCAACCCACGCTATTGTGCAGAGCTACCTACAGAGGTTTTCTTCTTGCCAGAGGCTTTCTTCTTGCCAGAGGCTTTCTCCCTGCGGTATTTCACGGCGGACTTAAAGCGTTGATAGCCATTGTCGTACAAATACGATTGCCTCTCTGCGTATTCTTTCGGATCTTTGTTAGTCTGTTCCAGCATCCAATGATAAGCATCCCTTATTTTGCACCCGTTTTTCAGCCGGTATTCGTAAGCTGCGTCATAGAGGAGTGTGTCACCGCCGCGACCCGAGTGGGATTGCGCTATTTGCATCAGGTGTTCATGAAGAAACACCTCGGACAGATTGAGGGCCTTTGCCACACTGACGACGGTTTGGCTGTTGAGCGGCACCGGAAGTTTGAACACGAAGTCGAGAAAGTAACGAAGGGGATTGTCAAGTGGGATTCCAAGGTTGCGGGCAACGACGCCTTGCCTAAACTCCGTATCCATCACCTTCATGAAGTCGATACTGTCGCATTCGAGACGGCAGCTGCCGCTACGTAGCATCTCGCAGAGTCGTTCGTAATCGACCAGGTTCATGAGCGGGCGTACCGCCAGTGCCGACAGCAGAATCGCATCGTCAGGCAACCGATCCTTGGGCGGATTCCGGGGGACGAGGCAGTAGCCAGGGGGCAGTTCCAACGGTTGCTCTTCGGACATGGTGGGCTCCTTTGGGTAGTCGAGCGGCTTGATTAAGTATCTGCATCGGCGATCTCGATGGAACATCCTCCACAATTTGTCAGTGGCGGACATGCCCTGAGCTGCGCCAATCGGGTACTGGACAGCTCGGATGGGCGGGACCAACGATTTGGCAGCATGTCTGGGTTCTGCGACGTTTCCCTCGCCGGAACGCTTCCATTCTCCGGATCACAATGACCGGCAACACGACTGGCATTGTGCTGTATTGCCTATCTGGGTTGACGGCAGTTGCGACGTTTGCCACGGGGGCGTCGCCGTGCAACTCGTGGGGGTCCAGTTGCATTCTTGCGGTCACACATAGCCCTGGAAAGTCGATTGGGTTCTTTGTTGTGTGGATGTATATTATAGGGGATAGTATATACAAAGACTCGAAAGGTCCCCAATGATCACCAAGCCCAATAAGTGCCCCCACTGCAAAGATTTTCCGCTGAAGGTGGATAGTGTGGTGGTCTGTGTCAATTGTGGCTGCTTCTGGAGTAACGACGGCTGGCATATTCTCCCCGGCAAAGATTGTCCTAAGGATGATCATCAGCCTTGGAGCGAGAACATGGTCCGATTTATGGAGATGCTTAATTCGTAGTGCTCATCGGGCAGTAGTCGCCTTGGTTAGCCCGCCACATCTGACCCTGAACGTAAACTAGTGTACGGCGATGCACGCCGCCTGGTCCAACTACACCAACGACGACAATGACCGGCCCTTTCTCACCCTGGTACCATAGCGGGCAGTTTTGCCTGCCGCTCTACTGTGGGGTTCGCAAGTCGCAACGACGGCGCGCTCAGCCTCCACACGCGCTCGCTAGCGGACATGCCCGAGGACTAGGTGATTGGCGAGTTGCTGGAGCTCGTCGCCGGTGTCTGCTACCTGGAGGTATGGGACGCTTGGCAGGGCAGGCCCGCCGCCCTCGAGCTGAACCGCGCGTTGTTGCGCGCCCACTGGTACGAGACCTAGATCGGGTGCGCACCGACTGCGGCCAGGACGCCGCTGACGCCCTGCGCAAGTGCAAAGGCGGCGACGTGGCCGGCCACACCGTCACGCTTGACTTCGCATCCGAGGTTGCCGCACGCGACGTCGTGCGCACCGCAGCCATGTACGTCTCCGCCGCTTTCGTTGCCGTCCTCGGCCTGCCCCGTGTCCAAGTAGCAGTCAAAACCGGCGACGCCGGCCTTACGTACCAGACTGTAGAAACACTCGCTCTAGAAAGGGGCGTACTCATGGCCGAGCGCAAAAGCTGGTTCTTAGCAGGCGAAGCCGTGGTCACCGCCGGTCTGTGCGCTGCAGGCTTCATCGCCGGCGGCGCGCTGGGCGTCCTGGCCATTCGTGTCGGCTCCACCTTGGCCTCCGATTTGGCCCAGGGCGGCCGCGACACCCTCAAGGCCCGCTGGCTGGCGCAGGACGGCGCGCTCAACCACGACATCGCCCGCGCTCTCGCCGAAGCTCTCAAACGCGCACGCCGCCAGACCGCCGGCGACGTCCGCAACACCGAGCGCTATATTCTCCTCCAGCGCAGCGACCACGCCGCCGCCGAGGCGCTGCTCGAAAACGTCGAGGCCCTCGGCGACCGTGCACAGTCCCTGGTCGAGAACCCGGCTTGGTGCGCCGGCCTGATGGCCCGGCCCGATCTCGCCCGCCTCATGGCCACCACGCAAGATCACGAGTGGACCGCGCTCAATGCCGTCTTGGCCCAGGCCTCGGCCCAGTTGGAGGACGAATCGGCCGAGTTCGTCCAGGCCCGCCTCCTGCGCAACTGGATGGCCCACTTCGAAGAGATCCTCAAGGACCCCGGAGAACTGGGCAGCAAGGCCTGGCGCGCCTGCCAGCGCCTCTGGCAGAGCAGCCTCAGCCAGGTACTCGCCCAGGTCCAGGCCGACGCCGCCGCTACGCGCCAGACCGCCGAATGGCTGCGCGCCTGGGCCGAAACCCTCGACCGCCCTCCCACCCAGCGCGACGACACCGGCCTCGACGCACTCGTGCAGTCCATGCGATCCGTCCTCGACCTGCTCGATCAGATTGTCGTCCGCCTGGACGAAATCGCCGCGAACGCCCGCCTCATCCCCGACATCCACCGCGCCGTGACCGCCGGCTGGGTGCGCGAGGCGGACGCCGCAACCGTCGCCGCCGCCCAGGAACTCGTGGCCCAACTGCCCCTCGACGAGCTATCTCCCGTTGGCAACCTCCCCGCTGGCTCGCATGTGCCCTTGGACCCCAACCCCCTCTTCGTTGGCCGTGAGCAGGAGCTAGTGGGTTTGGCTCAACGCCTGCATGCAGGGAAAACAGCGGCGGTAACGGGAATAGGCGGGGTGGGCAAGACGCAGTTGGCGGCGGAGTTCGTGCACCGCTACGGGCAATACTTTGCGGGCGGGGTGTTTTGGCTGAGTATGGTGAGCGCAGAAGGCGTGCCCACGGAGGTCGCACGGCGCGGGGAGCGCATGGCGGGTCTGCCGGCGGCGTATGCGAGCTTGAGCCTGGAGGACCAGGTGCGGCTGGTGGAGGCCGCTTGGCAGCAGCCCATGCCGCGCCTGCTCGTCTTCGACAACTGCGAAGACCCCGCCCTCCTCAAGCGCTGGCGACCCAAGAGCGGCGGCACCCGCGTCCTAATCACCAGCCGGCGCACCGACTGGCCCCTTGCTTTGGGCGTCAACACGCTCCCCCTGCACACCCTCCCGCGGCACAGAAGCGTCGAGCTTCTGCGCAAGTTCCGCCCCGACCTGGGCCAGGACAACCCCGACCTGGACGCCATCGCGCACGAGCTGGGCGACCTGCCCCTAGCCCTGCACCTGGCCGGCAGTTACCTCGCCGCCAACCGCCACGCCGTCACACCCCGCGCCTACCTCGAACGCCTGGCCGCCGCCGGCGTCCTCGGCCACCCCTCCCTGCAGGCGGGCGACGACTCCCCCACCGATCACAGCCTGCACGTCGGCCGCACCTTCGCCCTCAGCTACGATCAGTTCGACACCGAGGTCCCCACGGACGCCCTGGCCCGGCGTCTCATCGACCTCGGCCTCCTCGACGAAGCCTCCTCCGGCGACGTCACCCTGCACCGCCTCGTCGGCCTCTTCGTCGAGGCCGCCGGCGCAGACGACAAGCCGGCGGCGGTGGAGGCGGTGGAGGGCACACTGCTGCGGGCAGCAGCCCGAATCAACAGTTCCGGCGACCCGCGTGACCTGCTCCCTTGGCAGGCCCATCTGCGCCACGTCACGGACCGCGCCATGCCGCGCACCGACCGACGCGCCGTCGCGCTATGCGGCAACCTGGGCTATCTGCTGTACGCGATGGGGCAGTTGGCGGAGGCCAGGCCCTACCTTGAGCGGGCGCTGGCCATCCGGGAGGAGGTGTTGGGGCCGCAGCATCCGGACACCGCGAACAGCCTGAACAACCTGGGCTATCTGCTGGATTCGATGGGGCAGTTGGTGGAGGCCCGGCCGTACTACGAGCGGGCGCTGGCGATCTGCGAACAGATATTGGGCTCTGATCACCCGAACACGCAGATAGTGCGCAAGAACCTGGCAAGATTGGACGAAAAACTGAGCCAATAGACTCATCTCCCCTCGCCGCCGCGTCCCCAACTGCCCGCCGCCATAGGCATCTGCAGCCACTCCCTCCGCGGCTTGTCGCGCATCCATCCGGGGCCGCGACAGGCGGCTGGCGATTGGCGGTGGGTGTACGGCTGACTGGCCGCGGCAGCGTCGCCCCAACACACCCAGAGTCCCCACCCTCCTGGCCCTGGCTTGCCTGTTTGGTTCCTGTCCACATCCTGCCGCGTCTCCTCTGTGCTACGATCTGTGGCGAGGGGTGAAACGCCGGAACGTGTCGCTCCCCACCGCTCCATCGGGCGCTGCAGTAGTTAGCGCGCCGATCCGGAAGATCTCGTTTGGGCTGGAGGAGAGAGAAGTCAGATGCAAGCTGCGATGACGGAAGCCAATCACGAGAAGAGAGTATCCGACCCCCGTAGTGGCGAGACGACCGGAGCTTCTGCGTCAGCGTCTGAGTTGGCCTCCAGCTCGCTACCCTGGGAGAGACAGCCCTGGGAGTCAGCGACCTCGTTCAAGCGCTTTTTGGAGTTCTAGCTGCTTCAACAGCCGCCGCGCTTGCCGGCGGAGGCGTATCGCCTATACAGGTGTACTGCAGGATCACTGCAGGATCAGAAAAAGCGCATCCGCCCGGCGTCTGGCGTGTGGCAGAACTGGGCGTACGCCCGCCATTATGACGGCATCGCCATCCCCGGGGCGCGCACGTGGACGGAGCGGGCGCAGCGCATGATGCAGTCGCTGCTCTTCCGCAAGGTGAGCGAGGAGACTACGAGCGAGGACGGCAAGACGTTCATCACGCACGAGCCGGCGGGCTGGGCCGAGCCGGACATTGCGTCGGCGTTTAAGATTGCGTCGGACTTGATGCGCCGCGAGGCCGGCGAGCCGCCGAACAACACTCCGCCGAACGACGACTGGCGGGAGCAGGCCCGCCGCGCCGGCTTCGACCCGGACGAGGCGAAACAGATCGTGCAGCAGGCGCTGATGGAGTATTCTATCGGGCACAACCTTGTAGGGCGAAAAAGGCTTTTCCTCAGCCAAAGCCTATAACCCTGGCGAGAAAACCCTTCTGCACCGCCCGAAGCCGGACATCTCGCCCTGCGTTTTGACAGCCTTTGTCTATACGACTACACTAAAGGCTGCTGCCGTACCGAAGCCCGTCTTTACCAGCGCTGTGTTGCCTGCCATCGCATTTTCGTTGGCTGTTTGCTTTCGGCCGCTGCGCACGCCGCAATACCACTAGAACGCGGGGATCCCATGCAATCCATACGCCGCACCTGCACGCCCCGGCCTGAAGTGCTGCAGGGCGATCTGACCGACGCGCTGTTTGCCGCCGACTTTGGCTATGTTGTTGACGGCAGCGCCCCGGCCGTCTATCAGGACCCGCGCACCTTCCTGCGCAACACACACCCGACGACCGCCCTGCGCAAGATTGTCACTGCGATTTTCGCCCGTCTCGCCGACCCGAACGAGGCCGGCGCCGCCGTTCGCCTCAGCACCGGCTTTGGAGGCGGCAAATCGCACACTCTGATCACCCTTTGGCACCTCGCCAAACACGTCGACCAGGCTACGCTCGGATCCGAGCTGCTGCCTAGTGCAGGACGGCCCGCCTCTGTTGCAGTGGCCGGCGTGGACGGCGACAAATTCGGCTCTGAGGAATGTGCAACCCACGGCGACGTCACCACACACTCCCTCTGGACCGAGCTGGCTTTCCAACTGGGCGGCCGCGCCGCCTATGACGCCCTCGTCGAATTCGATCACCCGCACAAGGCGCCGACGGCTACCAAGTTCCGCGCCGTACTGCCCGAACGGCCCGTGCTGATCCTCCTCGACGAGCTCGTCCTCTATATGGGCAAGCTCGACCCCCAGGGCCGCAACACGCTGCTTTCGTTCATCAACCAGTTGCTCTCCGTCATCGGCAACCGTCCCCAGGCTGTGGCCGTCATCACCGACCCGGCAGGCCAGGCCGCCTACCAGAGCGAGGCCGATGCTCTCGCGGGCGCCATCAGCGAGCACGTCGCCCACGCCCTCGACGAAGTGCTCGGCCGTAGAACCTCCGATTTCGACCCTATCGGCGACGAGGCGCCCCAGGTCATCAACCGGCGCCTGTTTGAGAGCGTCGACAGCCAGGCCGCTCTGCTGGCCGCTACCGAATACTACAACGCCTACCAGCGCGTGGTGCAGACTGACCCTGATCTACTGCCGCCCGAAGCAGCGGCCAGCGACTACGCCAACCGGCGCATCGTCGCCTGCTATCCGTTCCACCCCCGCCTGATGGACACGGCGCAGGACCGCCTCGGCCCCATGCCCGACTACCAGAAGAGCCGCGGCACCCTTCGCCTTTTTGCCCGCATCCTGCGCGACATCTGGGAAGCAGGCCGTGACCTGCCGCTTATCACCGCCGGCGACATCGACTGGCGCAGCGATCGCATCCAGGCGGACCTGCTGCAGCGCCTCAATCGCGACCAGCTCAAGGCCGCGGTCACCGCCGACATCGTCGGCCACGGCGGCAGCGCCGGGCACGCCGTCCAGCTCGACCAGCAGTTCGACACCGACGTCCACCGCCGCGTCGCCTCCGCCCTGCTGTTGGAAAGCCTGCCGCTGACCAACACCTCCGCCATGACGCGGCAGGACCTGACTCTCGCCGTAATGCGTCCCTCCGACGCCGGCCATGAGCCCAGCGAGGCCATCGACCGCCTGCTGGGCGTCGGCTGGCACACCTACAAGGACGACACCGGCCGTCGTTTCCAGTTCCGCGTCGAGGCCAATGTCAACCGTCTGATCGAAGAGCGCGCCGCGGAGGAACGCTTCTTCGCCGAGGCGCGCCAGGCCGCGGCGGAGATGGCCCAGAGCTATTTCGCCGGCCGCGTGTTTAGCCTGTCAGCCTGGCCCTCCAGCCCGCAGGCCGTGCCCGACAGCGCTGCGCTCAAGCTTGTGTTGGCCGACAGCGAGGAGCGCGGGCAGGCAGTGTGCGACTACGAAGACGTCTCCGATCCCGACGCGCCCCGGCGCCGCGCCTTCCGCAACGCCATATTCGCTGTAGCGCCCGTGCGCTCCATGCTCGACAGCGCGCTTTTCGCCGTGCGCCGCATGCTCGCCGCCGAGTCCATCGCCCGCGACCTCCAGGCCCAGGGCAAGCAGCAGAGACAACTGCGCGACCAGATCGCCGAGATGCTGCCGGGCATCCGGCGTGCGGCGCGCATGGAGACCGTGCGCGCCTACAGCCGCGTGCTGTTTCAGGGACGCCCTCCGAGATCGGAAGAGCACACGTCTGAACTCCAGTCACGAGATTCCATCGC
>CAZYSJ010000060.1:0-28023 GCA_964649875.1 uncultured Caldilineaceae bacterium | reverse complement strand
TCTGCGCGCCGACCTCGCCGCCGCTCACCGGCGCGTCGAGGCAGCGCACGCCCTTCTCGCCCAGCGTCTCGGCCACTTTGATCGCTGTGCCGGGCGCAATCGTGCTCATGTCCACGTAGATCAGCCCCTCGCGCGCCGCTTCGATGATCCCGACCGGGCCGAGCGCGACCGCTTCGACGTCGGGCGAATCGGGCAGCATGGTGATGACCACATCGCTGCGCGCAGCCACGTCCTTGCTGGAAAGGCCCTCTTCGGCGCCGAGCGCGACGATGCGGTCGGTGGCCGCCTTGACCCTATCGTAAGCGATGACCTGGTAGCCGGCCTTCATAAGGTGCTGGCTCATGTGATAGCCCATGATGCCTACGCCAATGAATCCGATCTTGGGTTTCATGCTTGCATCCTTCCAAAAACTGAAATCGCGAAGAGTGAGAAGTGCGGGGGATGAGGAGACGAACGGCTGCCTGCTGCGCCGGCTACGGGTCCAAATCCTGGCCGAGATACCAGCGCCACTGGCGGAACCACTCGCGTTCGGTGTCGCCGAGCGTGTCCCAGTTGATGGCGTCCGCCGGGGGGACGAAGTTGAGCGGCCAGCGCGTCTTGGAATCGTAGATCGCCTGTTCCAGATGCACGCCGTCCATCTCGGCATGTTCTAGAAAGGCGTTGCGCAGGTTGGCCCCTTCCAGGTGCGCATCGCGCAGCGAACAGCGCCCCAGGCTGGCATTCTCCAGATCGGCGAGACCCAGCACCGCGCTTTCCAGGTCGGAAAAGCTCAGGTTGGCGCTGCGCAGGTCCGAGCTGCCCAGGCGAGCCGAGCGCAGGTTGGCGAACATCAACTCGGCGTCGCGCAGCCCCGCATACATAAACGAAGAGCTGGCGAGGCGAGCGCTGGACATGGTAAGGCCGCGCAGGTCGGCCCGGTCAAAGCAGATGCCGGCCAAAGAGCCGTCGCGATGCCAGCCGCGCTCGATCACGGTGCGCGCGGCGTCGAGCGCCAGGTGATTGTTGCGGCTGCCCATCTGCCGGATGACGCGTTCTTTTTCCAGCAAATCGCCGCGCATGCGAAAGAGCGCGTCGACGGCTACGACCGCGATCGCCATGACGATGGCGGGCGCGGCCAGGCGATGCCACAGCGAGTCTTCTGGCGCCGACAACCCAAACACGGCGGCGACCAAAACGACTGCGGCGGCGATCAGCACGCGCAGCGTCAGCCCGTTGCCGGGTTGAGCCGCCCATCGCTCGAAGCGCCGCCGGGCCTGGCGCAGGCGCAGATGAAGCGGGCCCAGATAGTCGGCGGGCTTCTGCGCCGAGCGGACGGTCGTTTGCAACCGCGCGGCGACAGCGATGGCGCGCGCCTCAGCCGTGCGCTCCCAGGCAAGGAACGACGGCGGCCACAGATCGGGACGTTTACGTATCGACACGATGACCGCGCCGATCAGCGCAAACACCACGACGAACGGGGTCAGGCATTCCAGCAGCAGTGCGGGCACCGCTTACCCTCTGGGCTTCATGGTAGCGTCGCGCTCATGCCGTCGCGTGCGTAAACAAAGCCGTGGACGGGCCAACGGCGAGAAACCACGACATCGTCGGATGACGGTCGAATGATAGTCGAGTGGTTGCTCGGTTCAGAATGATGCGACCTTGGAGCGCGCTGATGATTCCGGAACAGAATGCAAGCCCGCCTTGTGACAGACGAAAGCGCCCGCGGATCGGACGAGCGCGCCCGGCGCGCCACAAGCCGGCGACTTGCTGCCGCCATTATAGCACCGTGTGCGCATATCCGCCATCCGCGCCCGGCCGATTGGAATTGCCGCAAGAATTGGGCGTTTGTCTTGCCCAGCCGTTTCTCTAATCCCTGTGTAAACGGACTGGAATCCTTTGCCCGCAGCGCGTATATGTGATACGATTTCACAAATCTGCTAGACTAAGGAGCGCGCGCAATGGACTGCCCAAAATGCGGCACATGGAACCCTGACGACAAGGATGTTTGCTGGCGCTGCCAGGCTGAATTGCCGAAGCCGCTGCCGGAGAAGAAAAAGACCCGGCAAACATTTGCCGGATTTCCGATTTGGGTTTGGATTGCGATCGTCTTCTTCTTCGCCGCCACTTCGCTTGGACAGTGTTTCATCGCACAGGTTCCCGCCGGATGACCGTCCGTCGCTTTGCCGGCTGACGCCCTTATTCGGGCCCCCATGAATTACGCCGAAATCGCCCGACGCCTTGCCGCTTGGCATGACGAGCAGCAGCGCGCCTTGCCGTGGCGCGGCGCGCCCGCCGGTCGCCGCGATGCCTACGCCGTCTGGGTCAGCGAAATCATGGCGCAGCAGACGCGGCTCGACACGGCGGCGAACTATTTTACGCGCTGGATGGCGCGCTTTCCAACGCTGGAAGCGCTTGCCGCCGCCGACCAACAAGACGTTCTCAAGGCGTGGGAAGGGCTTGGCTACTATGCCCGCGCCCGCAACTTGCATCGCGCCGCACAGATCGTGGCGGAAACGTACGACGGGCGGCTGCCGCGCACGCGCCAGGAGTTGCTCAAACTGCCCGGAATCGGCGAGTACAGCGCCGGCGCCATCCTCAGCCTGGCCTTTGGGCTGCGCGAGCCGATCCTCGACGGCAATGTTAAGCGCGTGTTCAGCCGCCTGGCCGATATCGACAGCCCAATCGACGAGCGCGCTACGCTCCAAAGGCTGTGGGACATGGCGCGGTCGCTTGTGGAGGCGAGCGAGGAGGGTCAGGCCGGGGCTGTGAATGAGGCTCTGATGGAACTGGGCGCGTTGGTGTGCACGCCAGGCCGCCCGCGCTGTCTAGCCTGCCCCCTGCACGACCTGTGCACCGCCGCCGCGCATGGCACACAGACGCAGCGCCCGGTTAGGCTGCCGCGACGCAAGACGCCGCATTACGACGTGGCAGCGGGCGTCATCTGGCAGGGCGAAGCGTATGCGTCGCCGCTGTTGATCGCCCAGCGACCGGCGGACGGCATGCTGGGCGGGCTGTGGGAGTTTCCCGGCGGCAAACTGGAGCCGGACGACGCCGATCTGCAAGCCTGCCTGCGCCGCGAGATCGCCGAGGAGCTTGCCGTCGAGATCGAGGTGCACGAGCCGCTGACAACCGTGCGGCACGCCTACACGCATTTCCGCATTACGCTGCACGCCTTTCACGCGCGGTGGCTCGCCGGCGTTCCCCAGGCGCTGGGCTGCGCCGATTGGCGTTGGGCTAGGCTGGACCAACTGGCCGAGTATCCTTTTCCGGTGACGGATCAGAAGATCATTCAATCGCTGGCGCAAGCGGAGGATTCGCCGTGATCGAACTCCTGTTGCAGTGCAACCCAAGCGGTGCGCAACCCAAAATGCGGCCCCAAACGGCGGAAGAGGCAAAAACCCTGCTGCTGCAGAGGCAGGCGCAAATCGCGGCGCTGTTAAACGCGCCCGCGGGCGAGGATGCCCGGCTGACGCTGCCATTGGCTGCGGCCGATCTGGGCGCGGGCGACCATGCGGGCGAGGCCCCGGCGCAGACGCCGTTTGCCGCTGTGCTCGGCTGCGCGGACGCGCGCGTGCCGGTGGAATTTATCTTTGGGCAGGCAGTGAACGATCTGTTTGTCGTGCGCGTGGCCGGCAATACGCCCGCAGGCGAAGGCTCGGGCAGCCTCGACTATGCGGTCGCCAACCTGACCGATCTGCGCTTGTTGGCCGTATTGGGCCACACGCGTTGCGGCGCGGTGACGGCTACGGTCGACGCGCTGCTGAAGCCGGCAACTTATGCGGCATTGGCCGGCAAGCCGCCTTTGCGCGCCATCGTCGATAGCGTGGCTCCGGCGGCACGCGTTGCGGTTGCCGCCCTAGATGCGGCGTATGGCGGCGCGGCCGCGCCGCTGCCCGGCTATCGCACCGGACTGATCGAGCTGGCGGTGATCCTCAATGCCGCTATGACGGCGCGGGCGCTGCGCCGCACCTTTGCGCATTCCATCGGCGAACGATTTGACGTCGTCTACGGCGTCTATAATCTGCAGAACCACGTCGTCGGCCGGCCGGCCGCGGAGGGAGACGCAGATGTCTGGGCGGCGGGACTGGCGTCGCCGCCGGAGGATGATGCCGCTGTAGAGACGCTGGGCGAGAAGATGGCGCGTTCGCGCTTCATCGAGGGGCTGCTGCGAGGAACGGCGTAGGCGGCGATCCTCTCTTCTCCAAAAAAACTTGCAGGAAGCGATTCGCTCCCTGCAAGCTAGTGCTTAGTAAAGCCCAATGAAACCGGCGCGGGCTACGCGGCGTGGCGCAGTTCCCGATCCACGGGGATCGGCTGCCCCTGCTGGGTGTAGAGTTTGGGCGCTTCGCCTTGCGTGAAGACCTCTCTGGTCACCACGCAGCGCACCACGTCGCTGCGGCTGGGGATTTCGTACATGACGTCGAGCAAGGCCTCTTCGACGATGCTGCGCAGACCGCGCGCACCGGTCTTGCGCAGGAACGCCTCCGTGGCGACCGCATCCAGAGCGCCCGGCTCGAACTCCAACTCCACGTTGTCCATAGCGAAGAGGCGCTTGAATTGACGCGCCACGCTGTTCTTGGGCTCGGTCAGGATGCGCACAAGCGTCCGGCGGTCAAGCCCTTCAAGACCGGCGATCACGGGCAGGCGTCCGATGAACTCCGGGATGAGGCCGTACTTGAGCAGATCGTCGGGCATGACCATGCGCAAATAGCGGCCTTCCTCGAGGCTCGCCTTCTCCAGCCGGCGAATGTGTTGCTCGCGCTGTCGCTCGGCCGGATCGTCGGGCAAGGGGGCGTCACTATCGGCTTCGTCGGGGACGATGTACTGGCGATAAACCAGGTCGTCTTCGGTGGGGACGAAGCCCAAACTGCCGCGACGCTGTACGCGGTTGCGCACAATATCTTCCAGATGCGAGAAAGCCCCGCCGCAAATGAAGAGAATGTTGCGCGTGTCGAGTTGGATAAACTCTTGCTGCGGGTGCTTGCGGCCCGCCGCAGGCGGCACATTGGCGACCGTGCCCTCGATGATTTTGAGCAAGGCTTGCTGCACGCCTTCGCCGCTGACATCGCGCGTGATGCTGGCGTTATCGCCGCTCTTGCGCGTGATCTTGTCAATCTCGTCGACGTAGACGATGCCATGCGCGGCGCGCTTTGTGTCCCAGTCCGCGTTTTGGAGCAGGCCCACCAGGATCGTCTCGACGTCCTCGCCAACGTAGCCCGCCTCGGTGAGCGCGGTGGCGTCGGCCAACGTAAAGGGCACCTGTAAGAGCCGGGCCAGCGTTTCGGCCAGCAAGGTCTTACCGCTGCCCGTCGGGCCGATCAGAAGCACGTTGCTCTTGGTCAGTTCCACTTCGCGATCTTCGGGCAAGGCGGCGCCATTGTCGGCCGGCGCGGCGCGTCCGCCGAAGACGCGCTTATAGTGGTTGTAGACCGCAACCGAAAGCACCCTTTTGGCGCGTTCCTGACCGATGACGTACTGGTCCAGGTGTTCTACGATCTCGCGCGGGCTGGGAATTTTGCGCGTCTCGCTTGGCGCATCGGCAACCGGCGCAGCGGGGCTGTCTACGCCCCGTTCAGCCAGCAGTTCTGCGCCCAAAAGGATGCATTCGTCGCAGATATAGACGTCGGGCGCGCCTTCAATCAGGTGCTTTACCTGGCTGCGCGGCTTCCCGCAAAAAGAACAGCGCGGCTCCTCGGTCTGTGATTGATCCGTCATGTCGTTCCTTACGTCAAGACGCCGCTACTTGGCGCCGTTCTTCTTCTCTTTGACGGCTTCGCCGATTTCCGGCACCACAATTTCGCCGTTTTTGACCTGTACGATGTCTTCGGAGCCGCCGAGGATGTCGTCGACCAGGCCGTATTCCTTGGCTTCCAGCGCATTCATGTAGCGATCGCGCTCGAAGTCATGCTCGATGTCCTTCCACGAGTGGCCGGTGTGCTTGCCCACCAGGTGGAAGAGCTGGGTCTGGACGCGTTCCTGCTCGCGGAAGGCGATGCGCACGTCCTCTGTGTAACCCTGGGCGCCGCTGCTGGCCGGGTGCAGGTGGATGGTGGCGTGCGGCAGGGCGTAGCGCCGTCCTTTCGCCCCCGCCGCCAACAGCACAGTGCCCATGCTCGCCGTCACGCCGACGGCGTAGGTGCTGACCGGCGCGGGGATCATCTGCATGGTGTCGTAGATGGCGAGGCCGGCATAGATGCTGCCGCCGGGGCTGTTGATGTACATGTTGATCGGCTGATTGGGATCGTCGCCGTTGAGGTAGAGCAGTTGCGCCACGATCAGATTGGCGATCTGGTCGGAAATCGGCGTGCCCAGGAAGATGATGCGCTCTTTCAGCAGCAGACTATAGATATCGTACGCTCGCTCGCCGCGGCCACTGTTGTCAATGACCATCGGGATCAAGTTCGTCGGGTTGTTCATCGCAGTTTCTCCAGTACTGAATGGTTGTACACGCATAGGAATGCCCGGCTTCAGGGTACTGCCGGTACCCCGCACCCCACCGTAAGCCGGCTTCTACTGTCTGTATGCATTCCGTTAGCGTTCAACCGCCGGGTCACGCCTGGTCGGCGGCCTCCGGCTCCTCGCTCGACGCTTCGCCTGTCTCGCTTGCCGCCGTCTCGTCGTCTGCGGCCTCGCTCTGCGCCGATTCAACGGGGGCGTCGCCCTCGGCTGCGGCTTCGGGCTTGCGCACAGGATCGGGGACTTCCTCGCCGCGTGCGATGGCAAGCAGGCGCTCCAGAGCCTTTTGCTGCAAGATCTGGCTGCCGAGGATAGAGCGGCCTGCATCAGAGCGCATCATATTGCGATACGCTTCGGCGGCTTCGGCATGTTCTTCGTCGACATCGCCGAACATGGACTGGATGCGCTCTTCCACGTCCTCGTCGGTGGCCTCAAGCCCTTCCAACTGGTACAGCTCGGAGATGACCAAATTGCGCCGCGCCGCAATTTCGGCTTGCTCGCGCAGGCTCTCGCGGTACTCCTCCATGCTCTGGCCGATCTGCGAGAGGTAGTTGTCCACGCCGTCGATTCCGTACTGGCGCAGTTGCCGGTCAAATTCGTTGACCATGGCATCGATCTGGTCTTCGACGACAACCGGCGGGTAGACCATCTTGCTTTGTTCGACCAGGGCGTCGAGGACCTTTTCCATGTAACTCTCGTCAGCCTCGGCCTTTTTCGCCTCGATCATCTCCGCCCGGATGCTGTTCTTGAGGTCTTCCAGCGTATTGAAGTCCGGGCCGATCAGTTGGGCCAATTCGTCGTTCAGCTCGGGCTTTTCGAGCGACTGAATCTTGTGCACCTTGATCTGGAATAGGGCCTGTTTGCCGGCGTAGATGCTCTGGCTTTCGGCCGGCCAACTGAGCGTGACTTCCTTTTCGTCGCCGGGCGAGAGGCCGAGCAGCGCGTCGTCGAGGCCGGGCGGGTCCATCGGGTTGTCGGGATCCAGCGTCACATCCCAATCGGTCTCGTCGAGGACGACCGTCTGTTCGCCGTCCGGCGCGTCGTCCGTTTCAGCGTCGTCTGTTTCAGCGTCGTCTTCGCCGCCAGGCACAATCACGCTCTTGATGTCGATGGTCAAAGTGTCGCCATATTGGCTGGGGCGATCTACGTCCGTCCAGGCGGAGTACTGCTCGCGGGCGGCTTCCAACTGCTCGTCAATCTCCGATTCGTCGATGACCGGCTCTTCTTCCTCGACGCGCAGGCTGCGATAGTCGCCCAGGTCAATTTCCGGTTCGAGGGGGACGACGAAGGAATAGGTGAGCGGCTCGAGCGTTTCGATGTCCAGCGCGGCCATGGCGTAGGGTTCGATCTTCTCCTGCTCAATGGCCGTGCGATAGACTTCCTGGCCCAGTTCCTCGATGAATTCGTCGAAGAGAGCGGGCAGGCCGACATATTGGGTGACGATGTGGTAGGGCGCTTTGCCTTTGCGGAAGCCCGGAATGCGATACTGCCCGGCCAACTTGCGCGCGGCCTTGCGCAGTTCCTGCTCCACACGCTCTTGAGCGACTTCGACCTTCAACGCCAACTGGCGGTTTTCCATGGGTTCGGTGCGAATGGTAAGCGACATTTTCTCCTCAATTTTCCTGGCCGGGCCAATAACCGCGCGCCTACGCCGGTTGCTTTGTCCGCACACCGGACCGCCGGCTCGTTTGTGTGAGACGCGACGCAATGCAACCGGAAAAACCCGCCGCAAGCGCCGATCACAATTGGGTGAGTATAGCATAGGCCGCCCGCCGAACCAAAGCGAGAGCCGTCAATTATGGTAATCGGAAACGTGCTCCAAATCTGTCATGCTGCACTCGGAGGGTTCCCGAACGAAGCATCTCGACCTCAGGTACAACGAGATTCTTCAGCTCGCTAACGCTCGCTTCAGAATGACAGATGCTTGGCGAACACACCGCTAGATGCGGCCGAAGGCCTTTTCCAGTTCGCCGGCGGAGAGCTGGATCATGGTAGGCCGGCCGTGGGGACAGGTGCGCGGCGAGGCGCAGGCTTCGAGTTGCCGCACCAACTCCTGCATTTCGATGGCGCTGAGCAATTGCCCGGCTTTGATGGCGGCGCGCTTACATACCATCTTGACGAGGCGCGCCTCCATCTCCTCGCCCACCAGGTTGCGCCGCTCCGCCAGGGAAGAGGCGATCTCCTGGAGGACGCGCGCCGGGTCTTGGCCGGAAAGCACACTGGGGATGCTGCGCAGCAGAAAGCTGTCGCCGCCGAACGGCTCTACAGCGAAGCCGATGCGGTTCAGTTCGGCCAGATGTTGGGCGACCAGGCCGGTGATCTCGCGGCCCACATGCAGAGTGACCGGCTCCAGCAGGTGTTGTGCGGCGATGCCGCCGCGCTGCGCCATGAACTTCTCGTAAAGGATGCGTTCGTGCGCTGCGTGTTGGTCGATGAGAAAGACGCCTTCCGGCCCTTCGGCCACAATGTACATCGCCCCAACTTGACCGACGACGCGCAGGGGCGGCAGTTTGCGCGTCTGCTCGGAGAGGACGGCGTGCGAATCGCCGGCAGGCGCGGCGTCCTGCTCTGCAGCCTGCGCAGAGACCGGCGGTGCAGGAGCCTCATGGTCATCGCCCGCCTGCGAAGCCCAGCCCACGCCGCTGTCCAAAGCCGGATCGGGGACGAGCGCTCCTTCCGAGAGAGGCGCGCCCGCATCAAGCGTGAAGCTGCGCTGGCTGCCCCCCGCCTCGATGATGCTGCGTCGGCGCGCGGACCAGGCGTCAACCGCGTCGCGGCCCGAAGGCGGCACGTCCATGTCGGGAATGAGCGCGTGCTGAACGACGGCGCTGCGCACTGCTTTTTGCACCGCGCTGAATACGCTCCTTTCGTGGACAAAGCGCACCTGCGTTTTTTGCGGGTGGACGTTCACGTCGACCTGTCCGGGATCGAGTTCGATAAAGACCGCGGCCAGAGGATAGCGGCCTACGGGCAGCAGCGTGTGGTAGGCCTGGACCACGGCGAAGGTCAGCCCGCGATCTTCCACATAGCGCCGGTTCACAAAGAGGTCGATGCCGGTGCGGTTGGCGCGCGTCAACGTGGGCAAGCTGGCATAGCCGAAGGCGCGGATCACAAGCTCCGCAGCCTCCGAGGTCTCTGCTATGGGGCGTTCCGGCATAAACGTCACCTCTTCCGCCAGGCCTGCGGCAGGGGCGTGCGTCTGCGCCGTCGCGGCGGGCGGGCCGAAGGGAATCATCTGCCGCGCCGTGTCCAAACCATATACCTGGACGAGGACGTCGAAGAGATCGCCGCTGCCGGTTGTGCGGAAGGTCTCGCGGCCCTCGTTGACGAAGACAAAGCGGCAAGCCGGAAAAGCGAGGGCGTAGCGCTGGACAATGGCCGCAATGCGTCCCGCTTCGGTCGCCGCGGTGCGCAGGAACTTGCGGCGGGCGGGCACGTTGTGAAAGAGATGCTCGACCGTGACGACGGTCCCGACCGGCGCGCCCGCCTTGCCTTGCTCGACGAGTTCGCCTCCCTCCAGACGCAGTTGCACGGCGGCCTCCGCCTCTGTGTGGCGCGAGGTGAGGGTGACGTTGGAGACGGCGGCGATGCTGTAGAGCGCTTCGCCGCGAAAGCCGAGCGTCTCGATGCGGTCCAGGTCTTCGGCGGCGTTTAGCTTGCTGGTGGCGTGACGCTGGAAGGCGAGCGGCGCTTCGGCTGCGGGGATGCCGTGGCCGTTGTCGCTTACGCGCAGCAGACGCTGCCCGCCCTCGCGCACTTCGACGCGGATTTCGCTTGCGCCCGCGTCGAGGCTGTTCTCGATCAACTCCTTGGCGATATTGGCGGGCCGTTCGACGACCTCGCCGGCAGCGATCTTGGCCGCCACATCGGGCGGCAGTACATGGATTGTCATGCCGGCTAGTATAGCACCGCGCCTAGGCGCAACCAACTGCCGCCCAAAACCGACGAGACGCGGGCGAATCGCCCACGTTGGCATGCCGTCGCTATTGCGGTTTGCGCGCGTGCACCGAAAAGGCGGCGGATGTGGTAGTGTAGCGCGGAGCGCCGCCTAGATGGGGAAGCCGGTGCGTTGGCGTGCGCAAGAGGCGCGCCCGCTGCATGAGGAGACAGCATGTTGAACCGTTTGATTGACTGGAGAAGGGTGACCGTTGAACTGCATCGCACAATTTCGCCCGGCGCGCTGGCCGCGCGCTTTCATCTTATCGGCAGTTGGGCCGGCGTTGTTGCTGGCGGGTTTGTGGATGGGGCCCGGCGCGTTTGCGCAGGAGAGCGAGCCTTCCGCCCCGTCCCCGTCCGCAGCAGGCGTGATTGGGACCGGACCGGACGCCATCCCGCGCGCGGCTGAGGTCGATCTCGACGCCGGGACGGATGGGACGCTGCAAGTCTATCTGCCTGTAATCCGCCAGCCGCTCGACCAAGTCGACGCCTTGGCGGCGGCGATCAACCGCGTGCGCATCGCGCAGGGGTGCTCTGAATTGCGCGACAACGCGCAATTGACCGCAGCAGCGCAGGCGCACAGCGACGACATGGCGCACAATGATTACTTCGCGCTGCAGAGCCAAGACGGCACGTCGCCCGAGGAGCGCATCCACGCCGCGGGTTATCTGTTCTCGCAGACGACGACCTTGATCGCCTGGAATGAGGCCGACCTATTGGAGCAAATCCGCCTGACGGATTGCGACCTGCAGGAAGCGGGGATCGGCTATGTTTACCTGCCGGACGACGAGGGCGATGTACGTTATGGGCGCTATTGGACGGCGGCGCTGGCGCGCCCCAGCGGGCCAATGCCCGGCTACACAACGGCATCCCAGTCGATGCTCGACGCCGTCAACGCCGCGCGGGGACAGGCCGGCTGCCCGGCGCTGATCGCGAATGAGAAGCTGACGCGGGCGGCGCAAGCCCACACGCAGGACATGGTTGACCACGACTTTTTCGACCACCAGGGGTCGGATGGGGCCTGGCCGCACGAGCGCGTGCTGCGCGAGGGGTACGTCTATGCCTATATAGGCGAGACGATTGCGCGCCTTAAAACCGACCGGCCTGAAGATGTGCTGAAGCTGTGGCTGGACAGCGACGGCCACGAGCGCATCATCCTGAACTGCAACGCCGCGGAGATCGGCGTCGGCTACTACTATGAGCACTGGACGCTGGTGCTGGCCAGCGCTCTGTGATGCAGGCGTTAGGCTGACTCGCGCACGATCAGTTCGGTGGGGAGCACCAACAGTTGGGGCGGGGCTTCGCGGTCATCCTTGAGGCGTGACAGCAGCAACTGCACCGTGCGCCGGCCAACCTCGTAGGCGGGCTGCGCCACGGCGGAGATGGCCGGCGAGGTGAGCGCGAAGACGGCCAGGTCGTCGAACACGACCAGCGCCACGTCGTCGGGAATGTTCAAGCCGGCTTGGCGGATAGCCTGCATCGCCACGATGCCGAACTGGTTGTTGATCGTGAAGATGGCGGTAGGGCGAGGACGCCTGGCCAGAAGCGTCTCCACCATGGCGGGCATGTTCTCCGGCGCGAAGGTGGGCGATGTACTTATAAGGTGCGGATCACAAGGGATGCCGGCGTCTTCCAGGGCGCGGCAGTAACCAGCGATGCGCTGGTCTTCCGAAGAAATGCCGATCTGCCAGCCTACTACGCCGATGCGCCGGTGGCCGCGCTGCGTGAGCAGCTTGACGGCCTGATACGCGCCGCCTTCGTTGTCTACCACTACGGCGTCGGCCTGCAAGTCGGGCAGGTAACGGTCCACCTGGATCATGGGAATGCGCGCGGCGAGGCTGCGGATGAACTCGGCGTTGTGGCCGGTAGGGCCGAAGATGATGCCGTCCACCTGTTTATCGTGCAGCACCTGGAGCTGGTGCAGCTCGGTCTCCGGGCTTTCATTGCTGACGCAGAGGATCAGGCTGTAGCCGCACGCTTTCGCCTCGCTCTCCGCCCCTTTAACCACCATGCTGTAGAAGGGGTTGGTGATGTCGTTGATCAGGACCCCAATCGTAAACGTCTTGCTCATCTTGAGGCCGCGGGCGATGAGGCTGGGGCGATAGCCCAGCTGAGCAATGGCGCGTTCGACCGCGGCGCGTTTGGCATTGCTGACAGGGGCATTGCCTGTCAACACGCGCGACACCGTGCTGACGGAAGTGCCGGCCGCCCGTGCAATGTCTTGGATTGTGGCTTTCTTTTTCGCCATGCTTGCCGCCTACATAGGTGAGCAGGAAGACGCCCCGCTTCATTCAATTCTATCTTACTGCCCTTACTGTAGCGCAACACGCCCAAGATAGATAAATCGGCTTAAGCTGAAGGTCGCGGCAGTAAATTCGTCGCAGAATTTATCCGCGCGCCTATTGACAGCGCCGTTAAAATGTGTTATTTTGAAATCGATTTCACCCGTTGGGCATACCCCCGACTGCATGCGCTCCACGCCATCGATCGACTATCTCCGTCGGTGCGCTTGAGCGAAATCTCTGTTTGTTGAACATCCCCGTTTGTTGGAAAGGAGCGTGCCGAGAACCTTTTGCCCCATGCGGTCAGTCGCATTTCGTTACTCCACTCCCTGTTTTTTGATCCCACAAAGGAGATTAAACCGTGAGAACCACAGCCGTTTCTCGACGTACATTCTTGAAGTTTAGCGCGGGCGCGCTTGGCGTTTCCGCTCTGGCAGCGTGCGCCCCGGTGGGCGCGCCCGCTGCTGCGCCGGCGGAAGGCGAAGCCGCGCCGGCCGCTGCCGAAGAACTGACTCTTTCGTTCTGGTCGGAAGGGGCCGCCGAGTGGGCGGAGCAAATGAATGCGCAGTACATGGAGGCGAACCCGAATATCAACATCGAGTTCGTCACCTTCCAGTGGGGCGAAATGACGCCCAAGCTGATGACAGCCAGCGCAGGCGGCACGGCGCCGAACATCACGCGCCAGGACCGCTTCCGCATGGCCGGCTGGGCGGGCCGCGGCGGCGCTGAGCCGCTGGACAGCTTCGTCGACCAGTACGGCATCAACGCCGAGGATTACTGGCCCGCAACCTGGGCGGAAGGCGTCTGGCAGGGAACCGTTTACTCTATTCCGTTCTACACGGATGGCCGTTTCGTCTTCTGGAACAAGGACATCTTCGCCGAAGCGGGTCTCGACCCGGATGCGCCGCCCCCTACGCAGGACTGGGAGGCGATGATCGACCTGTCTGCGCAACTGACCAAGACGGCGGACGACGGCTCGGTCGACATCATGGGCTTCGTGCCCAGCCAGATGCTCGGCTACGGCAACGGCGGCGACTATGTGTATGCATGGGCCAACGGCGGCGAGTTCATGAAGGACGACCGCACCGCCTGGATGGACAACCCCAAGCTGGTCGAGACGTTGCAGTGGCAGGCGGACGTGATCGAGGCCGTGGGCGGCATGGACAAGGCGTCGGAGTTCAGCGCCGGTTGGCCGACCATCGCCGGTTTCTCGCCCTTTGGGGCCGGCAATCTGGCGGTGATGGTGAGCGGCGACTGGGTCCTCATGGACATCTCCAAGTACTACGAAGGCATGAACTTCGGCATGGCGCCGTGGCACATGCGCGGCAGCGACACGGACGTAACCGGCTTCGCCGGCGGCTTCTGCCTAGCCGTGCCTGCTGGCGCGCCCAACCTGGATGAGACCTTCGCCTTCCTCAACGTCCTGGCCAGCCGCGATTCGCAGGTGCTCCAGGCCGTGTTGGGCCAGTCGATCCCGTGCTTGAAGGAAGCGGCGTTGAGCGACGAGGTCGTCAACAGCTCGCCCTATCCTGAGCTGCGACGCATGGCGAACGAGTCGATGGAATATGCCAACTTCCGCCCGATCACGCCGGTCGGCCAGTTGATCCAGGATCTGTGGACCTTCCCCGGCACCGGTCGCGACTGGGTGCTGTACGGGCAGAAGTCGCCCGAAGAGGCGTGCGCCGACATGCAGACGCAAGTTCAGCAGCAGCTAGACGAGTTCTGGGCCTCCGTCTAGCTCCGGGTTTTTACGAATCAGGGCGCTGTAAATGAGCCAGGCGGCAGTTAGCGCCTGGGATCGACGGCAAACCCTGAGCAGTTCGAGAACGTCTGCGCAGGCCGGCAACCCTGCCGGCCTGCGTTGGCATCAATGGGGGCATTGAACGAACCGATGGTCAAGCCAAGTTTCTTTAACAGAATGCGGGGGCGAGATACGCTGTGGTTCTATATCTTTATCTCGCCATGGCTGGCGGGCTTTTTGCTGCTGTATTTCGGACCCATGATTGCTTCGTTGATCCTCAGTCTGACCAATTATTCGGTTCTGCTTCCGACGAAGTTTGTGGGACTCTATAACTTTGAGCAGATGCTCAAAGACGAGTTGTGGACGATCTCGATTTGGAACACCATCTACTACGCCGGGCTATCGGTGCCATTGGGCACGGTGATTGCCCTGTTGCTGGCGGTGTTCCTCAATCGCGAGGATATCTGGGGGCGTTCCTTTTTCCGCTCGGCCTTTTATATCCCGTCCATCATGCCGATCGTTGCCGTATCGATCCTCTGGATCTGGCTTTTGCAGCCGCGGTACGGCCTGATCAACTCCTTCCTCAACCTGCTGTCCATTCGCGGCCCGAATTGGCTGGGCGACCCAGCCTGGGCCAAAACCGGTTTGGTGCTCATGAGTCTGACGGGCATCGGCACCAGCTTCGTGATTTTCCTGGCCGCGCTGCAAGGGGTGCCGCGGCATCTTTACGAGGCGGCGGAGCTGGACGGCGCCAATGCGGTGCAGAAGTTCTTCAACGTGACAGTCCCGATGATTTCCCCGTCCATCTTCTTTGTGCTCGTGATCGGCTTCATCAACAGCTTCCAGGTCTTTACGCAAGCCTACATTATGACGGAGGGCGGGCCGGCGGATTCGACGCTGTTCTACGTGCTTTATCTTTACCGCCAGGCCTTTAACTACTTCAAGATGGGCTATGCATCGGCCATGGCGTGGTTCCTCTTCGTCGTGATCGTCATTCTAACGATTGTCCAGTTCCGGTTGAGTTCAAGGTGGGTGCACTATGGAGGCTAATCGCATGGCAGACGTCGAATCGAATGTGGCGGGACATGAACCGCGTTCGCAGTTCAACGCCTATCGCGCCGTGCGCATGCTCGAAACAGGCCTGGTGCATGTCATCCTGGTGATCGGCGCGCTCGCCTTTATCTTCCCGTTCTACTGGCTGATTATCACGTCGATCAAGTCCAATGCGGAGTTGTTCATCTGGCCGCCTACGCTGATCCCGCGCACGATTGAGTTGTTCCACTATGGGGATGCGCTCGAGGAAGTGCCGATCCTGCGCTATATGGGCAACTCGACGTATCTGACAGTCCTCAACCTGATCGGCGTGCTGCTTTCGTCCTCGCTGGTCGCCTTCGGCTTTACGCGTTACCACGTACCGGGCAGCCGCATTCTCTTTGCGGCTCTGCTGGCGACGATGATGCTGCCCCACCACGTCACCATGATCCCGCTCTTCCTCGTCTTCCGCGCGCTGGGCTGGGTCGACACCTTCCGCCCGCTGTGGGTTCCGGCTTTTCTGGGCAATGCGTTCTTCATCTTTTTGCTGCGCCAGTTTTTCACCAGCATTCCCAGCGAATTGTTCGACGCGGCGCGCATCGACGGCAGTTCGGAGTTCGGCCAGTATTGGCGCATCATGCTGCCGCTTTCTAAGCCGGCGCTGACGACCGTCGCCATTTTCCAGTTCCAATGGACGTGGAACGACTTCCTCAACCCCCTGATCTACATCAATTCACAGGACAAGAAGACGATTGCGCTGGGCCTGCAGGACTTCTATAAGTCGCAGACCACGGTGGAATGGCAGCAGTTGATGGCCGCCTCCGTGCTGATGGTTGCGCCCGTCGTGCTCGTCTTTTTCTTCCTTCAACGCTATTTCATTGAAGGAATCGCACTCACCGGCTTGAAAGGATAGCGTACACACCATGACAAAGCCTGTCGTACACATGATTGGGCAGGGCCATATCGATCCCGTCTGGCTCTGGCCGTGGACGGAAGGCCGCGCCGAGGCGATGGCAACCAGCAAGTCTGCGGTGGATCGGCTCAACGAATACCCCGACTTCCAATTCTCCCGCGGCGAGTCGCAGATCTACCAATGGATCCAGGAGGAGGACCCGGCTCTTTTTGCGCAGATCCAGCAGTTCATCCGCCAAGGACGCTGGCATGTAGTCAACGGCATGGTGATCCAGCCGGATATGAACCTGCCGCATGGCGAATCTTTTGTCCGGCAGGTGTTGTTGGGCAAGGCGTATATGCAGGAGCATCTGGGCGTGGAGCCGCGCGTCGCCTACTGCGTAGACAGTTTCGGTCACGCCGGCACGCTGCCGCAAATCTTCAGCAAATGCGGGCTGGACTACTACGTCTTTATGCGGCCCGGTCCGCACGAAAAGGAACTGCCCGCGCAGGCCTTTTGGTGGCAGGCGCCGGACGGCAGCCGCGTGCTCACCTTCCGCATCACCGGCTCGTATGCCAGCCGGGCGACGGTGCATGAGCCGCAGATTGAGACGGCGCTGTCCGCCAAGCCGGAGTCGGTTGAGCATACCATGTGCTTCTTCGGCGTCGGCAACCACGGCGGCGGCCCCACCAAGGTGCAGATTGAGGATATCCAATCCATCGCCGCCAAACGCGAAGACCTCGACGTGCGCTTCAGCACGCCGCAGGCCTATTTCGACGCAATTGAGCCGCAAGGCGCTACGCTGCCGACCGTCGCCGACGAGCTCCAGTACCATGCGGTGGGCTGCTATTCGGTCATCAGCGCGCTGAAACGCAATCTGCGCAAAGCGGAGAGCAACATGCTGCTGGCGGAGCGTATGGCGTCGTTGGCGCAGGTCTGGGCGGGCCAGGCGGCCCCACAAGAGCGCCTGACGTCGCTGTGGCATCGGCTTTGCTTCAACCAGTTCCACGACACCCTAGGCGGCTCCTCGATCAAAGAGGCCGAGGATGAGGCGATCACCGTGCTCGGCAATGTGGCGGTGGAGGCCTATGAGATCGCGGATACCGCCGGCCGCGCCATTGTGTCGCGGCTCGACACCTCCGGTTCGGGCGGCGTCGTGGGCGTCTTTAATCCCTTCGGCCAACCTTTCGAGGATTATGTCGAGTACGAACCGTGGACGGACGGGGAAAGCTGGGAGAGCGGCAATTGGGGGTTGACCGACGAGAACGGCGAGGCGGTCCCCTACCAGATCATCGAGTCGCACGAGGCGTTGAGCCGCGAGGGACGCGGCCCGCGACGCCTGGTCTTCCCGGTGAAGATTCCGGCTATGGGCTATCGCCTGTATCGCTTCCAGCCGAATCTGCCGCAGGAACCCGGCACAGGCGAGGCGCGCGCCGAGGCGCTGCAATTGGAGAACGATCTGTTCACGCTGCGCGTCGACGCGCAGACAGGCGCCATCGTCTCGTGCATCGACAAGGCGACCCAGGTCGAGTTCGTCGGGCCGGAGGGCTGGAACCTGGGCCAGGTGTTGGAGGACAAGAGCGATACGTGGTCGCACCGCATCCAGTCCTTCGATGACGTGATCGGCCGGTTCGGCGACGCCGAGGTAAGCGTCTATGAGCGCGGCCCGCTGCAGGCGTCGCTGCTGGTGGAACGCAGCTACGAGGGCAGCACATGGCTGCAGCAGATCACCGTGCGGCACGGTTCGCCGGATATTCTGATCCGCAACTGGCTGGTGTGGCAGGGGCAGTGGCGCATGATCAAGCTGGCCTTCGACGTGGCCGCGGATGCGCCGCAAGCCGCGCATGATGTGCCCTTCGGCTGGCTGCACCGCCCCACGAACGGCCACGAGGCGGCGACGCATATGTGGATGGATGTAACCGGCTCGTCCCGTTCGCAGCCGGATCAGACGATCGGCGCGGCTTTGCTGAACGACGGCAAGTACGGCTGCGACGTGCGCGACAGCATGATGCGCCTGACCGTGTTGCGCTGCCCGCCTTATGCCTACCACGAACCGCACCCCATTGGCTTCAAGCAGCGCTACGACTGGATCGACCAGGGCTATCAGGAGTTCACGGTTGCGGTGCGCCCGCACATCGGCGACTGGCGCGATAGCGGCGTTGTCCAGGCCGCGCGCCAACTCAACGTGCCGCGCCCGCTCATCACCATGCACTGCAAGCCGGGCGAGCAGCGCCCGCAGGCGTCGCTGCTGCGCCTCTCTTCGCCGGAGATGGAAGTCACGGCGCTCAAGCCGGCGGAAGACGGCAACGGCTACATCGTGCGCGTGGCGGATCGCCACGGCCGCGGCGGGTCGGGCGAGTTGTCCTGGCTGGACGGCGAGACGTTCCCCATTACCCTGGCCCCGTTCGAGGTCTCTACTTATCGCCTAGCGAATGATGAGGGCGGTTGGCGCATGACGGCGTGTGACATGCTCGAACGACCGCTCTAGCTAGATCGGAAAACAATCATGATGCGCAGGGACGTAGTCTTCAGCGCCATTAACCGGACAGGCCCGCCTTACGTGCCCATCTATTTCTTCAACCAGGACTTCGACCAGTCGGATATCGTCGCGTTCGACGTGCAACACCATTTCCAAGGCCCGAATCGGGATGAGTCCGAGTGGGGCTTTACATGGGAACGCCTCGACGAGACGATGGGGCAGCCGCGCTCCTATCTGCTGGAGACTTGGGAAGATCTGCCGTCCCTGCGCATCCCTGATCCGCATGCGGCGCAGCGTTTCGATGGGGTGCAGGAATTCGCGCAGCAGTACGCCGACCGCTATCGCCTGGCGAGCCTCGGCCTGAGCGGCTTCACGACCATGTGGTGCCTGCGCGGCTTCGAGCAGTTGATGACCGACATCGCGCTTGCGCCGGAACGCGTAGAGGCGTTGGCGGATGTCGTCTTCGGCTTCGAAGAGGAGCTGATGACCGAACTTCCCCAACGCGGCTTCGACGGCGTTGCCTACTTCGACGACTGGGGCACGCAGAAGCGGCTGCTCGTGTCTCCGCAGCTCTGGCGCGAGCGCTTCAAGCCGCGTTATGCACATCAGTTCGATCTGGCGCATCGCTTGGGGCTGCATGTATACTTTCACAGTTGCGGGCAGATCCTGGAGATCGTGCCGGATCTGATCGAGGCCGGGGTGGATATTCTCAACATCTCGCAGCCGAACCTGTACGATATCCCCGCATTGGCGCAGCGCTTTCGCGATCAGGTCTGCTTCATCCTGCCGGTGAGCTATCAGACGACCTCTCTGTCGGGCACGCGCGCCGAGATCTTCGCCGACGTGCAGCAATTGATGGAGAGCTTTGACCCGCGCAACGGCGGGCTGATCGGCTATGTGGAAGAGTACCATTCGATGGGCATGTCCCAGGCCAACTACCGGGCGTGCATCGAGGCTTTCCAGAAGCTGGGCGGCTATGAGCAATGGCGTCGGGAGCAGAGCGCTGCCGGCGATTAGCCTACGGGCTCAGGCCGCTTTATCATCCTTCCGGCAAGAAGATAGCAAGAAGATAGGTGTTGCCGATGCATCGTTCATTGCAAACTCTACGGGAGAGGTATCCCGAACTGGCGCAGTGCGTGCCGTCGATTGAGGAGGCTTACGCGCTGCTCCACGCCGCTTATGCGGCGGGCAACAAGGTGTTGATCTGCGGCAACGGCGGCAGCGCGGCCGACTGCGAACATATCGTCGGCGAGTTGATGAAAGGCTACCTGGCCAAACGACCGCTCCCCGATGCGGACCGGCGGCGACTAACCGACGCGTTCGGGCAGGCGGGACATGAACTGGCCGACCGTCTGCAAGGAGCGCTGCCGACTATTTCGCTGCCCAGCCAAGTTGCGCTGATCACCGCGTACGCGAATGACGTAGCGCCGGAGATGATCTTTGCCCAGCAGGTATACGGGTACGGCAAAGAAGGCGACGTTCTGATCGGCATCAGCACCTCCGGCAATTCGGCCAATGTCGTACATGCGGCGGAAGTGGCGCGCGCCTTTGGCCTGTCCGTCATCGGCTTCACCGGCGCAGAGGGGGGCAAGCTGGCCGCGGCCTGTGATGTGACGATTGGCGTGCCCTACCGGCATACCGCCGAAATCCAAGAGCGGCATCTCCCCATCTATCATGTGTTGTGTGAAATGCTCGAGGAAGCCTTTTTCGTATGACGAGACTCCTGGGCGGCATAGATATCGGCGGGACCAAATGCGCCGTGGCCCTGGGCGAACTCCACGGCGCAGAGATTCGCATCGTCGGCAAGCGCGCGTTTGCAACAGGCGCGCCGGACGAGACGATCGCCAACTGTCTTGGGCACTTGGATGCGCTGGCCGCGGAGCAGGCGAACGGCGCGCCGGCTGCTATCGGGATTAGCTGCGGCGGGCCGCTGGACAGCCGCTTGGGGCTGATCCTGTCTCCGCCGAATCTGCCGGGCTGGGAGCGCTTCGACGTGGTGACGCCTGTCCAAGAGCGCTTTCACGCGCCGGTGGCGTTGCAAAACGATGCCAACGCCGGCGCGCTGGCCGAGTGGAAGTGGGGCGCGGGCAAAGGATGCACAGACTTCATCTTCCTCACCTTCGGCACCGGCATGGGCGCGGGCCTGATCCTGAACGGACGGCTCTATTCCGGCGCCAACGGCATGGCCGGCGAAGTCGGCCATGTGCGCCTGGAGCATGACGGGCCAATCGGCTACGGCAAGGCGGGATCGTTCGAAGGGTTCTGCAGCGGCGGCGGCATCGCCTTGATGGCGCGCGCAGTTGTGGAACAGCGCTTGGCCGAGGGCAAGCCAGGACCGTCCTTCTGCCCCACTCCGGCCGATCTGCCTGCAGTGACAGCCGAGAAGGTCGGGATTGCGGCGCAACAGGGCGATCCGATCGCGCTGGACATCTACACGACGGTCGGGCGCCAGTTGGGCCGCGGGCTGGCGATTTTGGTGGACATCCTCAACCCGCAGAAGATCGTCATGGGCAGCATCTACGTGCGCCAGCAGGCTGTCCTGCGCGACGCCATGCTGGAGACGCTGCAACAGGAAGCGCTGCCCAAATCGCTGGCCGCGTGCGAGATTGTGCCGGCAAAGTTGGCGGAGAACGTCGGCGACTATGCCAGCCTCTCCGTCGCCTATGGGCTGATCGCAGACTAGGGTATAATCACATCAGACGCCGTCCTGCTGTATGATTGAACCAAGCATTCGCTTCTTTCTTCAGGCCGGCGCGCCCCCATCCGATCCCGTTCGTAGTCATGACGCTGCTTTATCTGGCCCTCGCCTATCTTGCCGGCATCGCGCTGGGACAGGCCGCGTGGAATATGGGGCTGATCGCTTGCGCCTTTCCGGGGCGGTGGTGGCCGCTGTTTCTCCTGGCGCTGCCCCTTACGCCTCTACTCAACCGGCTGCTGCCGGAGCCGCAAGCGTCCGCGCCGTTGCGCTGGCCGCGCAGCGCAGGCTTCAGGCCGCCGCTGCGCGGCCTACGCCCCGCGGCGTGGGCGGCCATCGCGCTATGCTTGGCCGGCGGTTTCTGGCGTTACGCCGCGCAGCCGCTGCACCCCTGCCTGACGCCCGATGACCTGGCCTACTGGAACGCGCCCGACGGCGAGGCGCGCGAGGCCGTCGTCGAAGGCTATGTGCGCAGCTATCCCTCGGTGCGCGATGCCGTGCAGCAACTGGACATCGCCGCACAACGGTTGTTGCTGAACGGCGAGGCGCTCGACGTAAGCGGCGCGCTCCGGCTGAGCACGCGCACCGCCGCGGCCTACCGCTACGGGCAGCCGGTGCGGGCGGGCGGCATATTGGCCGAGCCCTTTGCCGGGGAGGACGGGGCCTATCGGGACTACCTGGCGCGCCGCGGCATCCGCAGCCAGTTGGCGCGGGCGAGCGTGGAGGCGCTGGACGGCCCGCCGCGCGGCGTGCAACTGCTGCGCGTGCTGTATGGTCTGCGCGCCAAGGGCGAGGCCGCGGTCAACCGGTTGCTGCCGGAGCCGTATGCCGCGCTTGCCAACGGCATGTTGCTGGGCATCGAAGCGGGCATCCCCCAAGAGGTGATGGAGCGCTTCAACGCCACCGGAACCAGCCATGTAATCGTGATCTCCGGCAGCAATGTAGCGCTGATTGCAGGCGTATTGGCAGGCCTGTTTGGCCGGACGATGGGCAGGCGGCGGGCGTTGATCCCCGTGCTGGCCGGGATCGCGGCGTACGCGCTGCTGGTCGGCGGCGACATGGCCGTACTGCGCGCGGCGTTGATGGGCGGGCTGGCGGTGACCGCGGTCTGGCTGGGGCGGCGCAATACCGGCTTGATCAGCCTGGCCGCGGCGGCCTGGCTATTGACCGTCGTCAACCCGTTGACGCTGTGGGATGTGGGGTTCCAACTGAGCGCCGGCGCCACGGCCGGGCTGATCTTGTTCACGGGGCCGCTGGCGCGCCTGATCGAACGGCTGTGGCCTTCCGCGCCGGGCGGCGCATCGCCGTTCCTGGCCGCGCCCGCAGACGGTACGGGCAGACGGGGCGTGCTGCGCGGGCTGGTGGAGGACGGCGTAGTGGTGTCCGCCGCGGCGAGCCTGGCGGTGATGCCGCTGATCGCGTACACATTTGGGCGGGTGAGCGTGATCGGCCTGCTGGCGAACCTGCTGATCGTGCCGGTGCAGCCGCTGATCACGGTGTGGGGCAGCGCCGGCGTGCTGGCCGCGGCGCTGGGGGCGACGCTGCCCGGCCAAGCGCTGCTGTGGATGGCGTGGGTGGGGCTGTTCTGGACGGAGCGCGTCGTCGCATGGACGGCGGCGCTGCCTTTCGCCAGCTTGGAAGTGGCGCATTACGGGCGCGGCGCGCTGCTGGCGACGTATGCCGCACTGTTCGGCATTCACTGGCGGCGGGCCATCGCCCAGCAGGCGGCGCGCATCTGCGGCGCGCTGACGCGAGACTGGCGGGCCGCCCTGGCGCAGCCTGTGCTGCTGGTCGTTGCCGGTGCGGCAGCCATTCTGGTCTGGGCCGCGGCTGTGGCGCAGCCGGACGGGCGGCTGCACGTGCACTTCCTCGACGTAGGGCAGGGCGATGCCATCCTCATCGAGACGCCGGGCGGCAATCAGGCGCTGATCGACGGCGGCGGCAGTCCGCAGATGCTGTTGGCCGAGTTGGGCGCGGTGATGCCGTTCTGGGACCGCAGCCTCGACCTGGTGTTGTTGACGCACCCGGACGGCGACCACATGATCGGCCAGACGGCGCTGCCCAGCCGGTTCACCATCGGCGGCGCGGTGAGCACGGCCGCGTGCCTGGGCAACGAGGCGAGCGCCGATTGGCGCGCAGCCCTGGAAACAGCCGCCGTCCCCGTCTATGAACAGGCGGCTGGCGGCTGGATCGACCTGGGCGACGGCGTTGCGCTGTGGGTGATCGGCCCGGACCCCGGCGGCTACATCGGTCCCGACCCGGAGAACGAAAACTCGCTCGTGTTGAAACTGGTCTATGGCGATTTCAGCGTGCTGCTGACCGGCGACGCCGGCCTAGCCGGTGAAGCGGATTGGTTGGCGCAAGGCGCGCCGCTGGCGTCGCCCGTGCTCAAGGCGGGCCACCACGGCAGCAAGACAAGCACCGGCGCCGCCTTTGTGCAGGCGGTCGATCCACAGATCGCGGTGATCCAAGTCGGGAGCGATAACCGCTACGGCCATCCCCACCAAGAAACGCTCGAAAACTTGGCCGGGCGACGCGTGCTGCGCACGGACGTGCACGGTCGGGTGCACATTTCTAGCGATGGACGGGACATGTGGGTGGAGACGGAACGCGGCGAGACGGGCTTGTAGTGCAGTCTGCCGCCCGCGCGCCTACTCGGTCCTTGCGGCTGAGCCGTCCTGCATATCCTGGCCGCACAGATGGCGCGGGCCGAAGTAAGGCTGATGGCGCGTCTTAAGGTCGAACACAACGGTTCGATCTCCATCAAAGCGGGCGGCGACGGCGTAGAGCTGGCTGGGTACGGGCAGCATAAAAAGGTAGCGCTCCGGCACAGGGCGCTCATAGAACCAGGTTGCGGATCTGACTGTCACGTTTTCCAACTGCGCAGCATCGCCTGTTGCGCCCAACTGCTGTTGGAGAAGCGCTTTGTGATCCTCGAAGGCGGCGGCTGTGGCCGCCAGGCAAGCCTCGGATTGTTCGCTCAGGTCCAGCGCGGCCACGCGGTTATCCGCCAGCACGGCTTGCACATACTGTTGGCCTAGCGCGGGGGCCAGCGGAGGGATGAGCAGCGTCGGCAGCAGATGGCGGGCGGCGGTCAGGTTCAGCGCGGCAAAAATGATGAGGGCGATGGCGAGGATGCGCAACCGTCTGCGCCAAAAGCGAAAGACAAGGAGTGTCAGGACCGTGATGATAACGAGGAAGATCAGCGCGTCGCGGTCGACGCCCGTACTCCAGCGACGGAACCTGTCTATGCGGGTTGTGTCGGCGAGCGTAGACGCGGCGTAGAGGGTTTGCAGACGGATGGTCTCGCGCAAGGCCAGAGTGAGCAGCGCGGCGACTGCGATCAGAACTGCGCCGGTGACAAGCGTGCCTAACAGCGAGCCGATTCTTCTGAGCATCATAGGCCTCCCTTTTCGGGCTTTCTGAACGCCTGCGGATCAGCGTGATAGACCAAGCCGAAAAGTTACAGAACACAGGGCCACGGTGTACCGGCACGGGGCAAAGTAAGGTGGCGCGTGTTGTGCAAGGACTTCATCGAATTGCATCCTGTGTGCGCTGCCATAGTAGAGCGAGCAGGTTGCGTTGTCAAGCGAGAATCGCACCTCGCCTGCGGCTGCGAGATCGGGCCGGTCAGGTGTACAATACGCTGTGGACGCGCTTGTCGCGAACAACCTGAGATCAGCTTGGCAAGGATTGGCAAGGAGAAGGACGGCAAATGGCTTATGAATGCAGGGTCGAAGAGCGACCGGCGCAGTATACCGTGTCGACGCTCGCGCGGACGCCGGTTGACAAGCTGCCGGAGATACTCGGCGCATCCTTCGGCGCGGTGTACGGCTACCTGATGGAGTTGGGGGAACAGCCTGCCGGGCCGCCGTATGTGGCGTATTACAACATGGATATGCAGGACTTGAATCTGGAAATCGGCATTCCGGTTGCCAAGTCGCTGCCGGCCAAGGGCGAACTTCGCTCCGGCCAGATCGCGGGCGGGCGCGCGGCCACGGTCTTGCACGCAGGCCCGTATGACAAGCTTCACCTGGCCTATGACGCGCTGATGAAGTGGGTGGCGGAGCAGGGACTTGAGCCGGCCGGCCCCGCCTATGAGTTCTACCTCAACGACCCGGAGAGCGTTGCGCCGGAGGAGTTGCAGACGCAGATCGTCTTCCCGTTGGCATAGCTGCCGCTGGGGCTGCCCGGGGCCATGCGCCCTGGTGCATGGCGAACACGCTATTTCGGACAGACAAGCAAGACAGACAAGCAAGCCGGAAGAAGCAAGGAGGAGCGGCGAATTATGGTCGATACGCGTGTGGTATACCTGGAGCCGGGCAAGCTGACAATCGAACGCATGACGCTGCCGCCGTTGAAGCCGAACCAGGTGCTGATCCAGACGCACCAGGCCTCGGTGTGCGGGTCGGAACGCTATTTCTACCGCGGCATCACCGTGCGACCCCAAGATGAGGCGCGCGGCGGGCCGGAGACCAAGCTCGGCGACGGGAAATCCCACGCCTATCCGATGGGACCGTTGGGCCACGAAGGCGGCGGCGTCATCCTGGAGATGGGCGCCGGCGTCGAGCAGTATGTGGGCGGCGGCAAGGTGCGCACAGGCGACCGCGTGGGCAGCCTGATCTACCCCACGTTTTCCGACTACTGGGTGACGGACATTTCCAACGTGCAGCCGATCCCGGAAGGCGTTTCCTTCGAGGTCGGATGTCTATACGAACCGCTGGGCTGCGCGGCGTGGGCCGCGATCCATGCGGGCGTGAAGTTGGGCGATGTCGTGGCGGTCAACGGCGTCGGCTTTGCCGGCAACATCTTGTTGCAGGGCGCGCTGAAGTCGGGCGCGTCCAAGGTGATTGCCGTCGACGTCGTGCCGGCCAAGCTGGAGATCGCCCGGCAACTTGGCGCGGAGCATGTGATCAACGCCAATGAGGTCGATCCGGTCGAAGCCGTGCTGGAGTTGACGCACGGAGAAGGCGTGGACGTGGCGATTGAGGCCATCGGCGGCACGGGCATCGGCATCGTGCAAGGGCTGGGCATGTTGCGCCACAACGGCTTGCTGGCGCTGTATGGCGACAACTACGCGCCGGTGAAGGAGTTCTGCTTCCACCGCTTCCACGAAGACGGCATCGAGGTGCGCAACCTCAACGCGGTGCACTACACGCGGCTGCGCTCGGTGGAAAACATGCGCGAGGCCTACCGGGCTGTGGAGCGCGGCGTTTTCAACTTGGACATCATCTTCGAGAACTCGGTGAAGCGCCGGCTGGACGAGATCGCGGAGGTGTTCGCCGCCGAGACGAAGGACATCGAGCGGCAGGCTTCGCTCAAGACGCTGATCATCCCGTGAGCGTACCGTAACCCTAGAAGCAACCCCATCCAGGGCGCTGCAAGCGTCCTGGATGATCGTTTTTCCGGTTTCGGCAGGCGAATTGTTGGGCGGAGCAGGCAATGGCGGTATAATAGCCGCTACAGTTGAGTTGACGGCCCGGCTGGCTTTCCCGGCGGCGCGTTTTATTCAGGCGCCGCGAGCGAGAAAGGATCCTCGATAGGAGGAAGCCGGGCGTTTTGTGTCTTGGATTAGCGGAGGGGTATGGAACACGCAGTAGCGGCGAAAACAAAAGCAAGCGAGGTGCGCGCCGACATCCGCAATGTGGCGATTATCGCCCATGTGGACCACGGCAAGACGACGCTGGTCGACGGGATGTTGCGCCAGACCAACGTCTTTCGCAGCAATCAGCAGGTGATGGAACGCGTGCTCGACTCGAACGACCTGGAGCGGGAACGGGGCATCACCATTTTGGCGAAGAACACCGGCATCCTCTATGAGGGCGTCACAATTAACATAGTCGATACGCCGGGGCACGCCGACTTCGGCGGCGAGGTCGAGCGCATCATGAACATGGTGGACGGCGTGCTGCTCTTGGTGGACGCGGTGGAAGGCCCCATGCCGCAGACGCGCTTCGTGTTGCGCCAGGCGTTGGAAAAGGGGCTGAAGGCCATCGTCGTGATCAACAAGGTGGACAGGCCCGCGGCGCGGCCCGACTACGCCGTCAACGCCACCTTCGACTTGTTCGTGGACCTGGGCGCCAACGAGGAGCAGGCCGACTTCCCCGTGATCTACGCCAAGGCGCTGGAGATGCGGGCTGGCTATGAGCCGGATGACCTGGCGGACGACCTGCGCCCGCTCTTCGACACGATCCTCGAGCATCTGCCTGGGCCTACCGTCGAGCGAGAGGGGCCGGTGCAGATGCTGGTGACGACGCTGGAACACAGCAGCTACGTGGGCAAGATCGCGATCGGCCGGCTGCGTCGCGGCGTGCTGCGCGCCGGTCAGGCCGTGGCGCAGATTCTGCCGGACGGGGAGATCGTCCCCGGCAAGGTGAGCCAGGTCTTCATCTTTCGCGACCTGAAGCGCGTCGACGTGCCCTATGCCGAGGCGGGCAACATCGTAGCCGTGGCGGGCATCCCCGACGTAGGCATCGGCGACACGCTAGCCGACCCCGATTTTCCGGAGGCGCTGCCGCCGATTTCAGTGGA
>CAZYSJ010000059.1:0-28302 GCA_964649875.1 uncultured Caldilineaceae bacterium | reverse complement strand
TGGTCCGCTGTGATGACGACGGCAACTGGGTTCCCGTCAGCACGCCCGGCCTTTCGACCGTCGACCTGCTCGATTCCGAGGAATCGGAATACGAGATTACCTATATGGGGCATGAGAACAACACCTGGACCTACCGCGTCAACAAGATCTCCGGCGGAGACCTGACTTCCTGGAGCCTGGGCGCGGGCGGCTGCAACGTGTTGAACTCGACCGCCCCGGACGGCGCGTCCGCTGCGGTTGCCGGCGCCGACAGCATTACCTGGAATTTGGAGCCCGGCTTCATCAGCGGCGAGTTCTCCTTCACGCTCGACGACGAGTACATGGCGACCCCCCTCGACGTGACAGTCACGTCCGGCCCCGGCATGACTTCGGCTGTGCTGACCGGCCCCGATTGTAATGCTCCGGTCGACGGCGGCGGCACGAACCCGAATACGGAACTGTCGATCTGCCTGGCGCCGCTGGACTTTGAGACGGACGATGCAGGCGGTACGCTGGTGAGCGGACAGATCATCGACAACGAGTGGGCGGCCTGGGGCGTGCATGTCACGACCAACAGCCTGTCCGATCATCCTGCCATGATCTTTGATTCCTCTTCACCCACGGGCGGCGACACTGACCTGGGCACGCCCAATCAGGACTTCGGCGGGCCGGGCGTCGGCGACGGCGGCAAGGCGGGCATGCCCGGCGAGAACAGCCAGTCCCTGGGCAAAGTCCTCATCATCTCGGAGGATAACAAGCCCGCCAACCCGGACGACAACGGCGGCGGCGGCACGGTCGTCTTTACCTTTGACTTGGGCATCCGCATGGACGAGGTGCACATCCTCGACATCGACGACTATACGGTGGCGGGGACGGTGCGCGCCTACAGCGATGTGAACGGCGGCAACCTGTTGGTATCTAACCGTATGTCGGGGTTGGGCGACAACAGCGTGCAGGTCGTGCCGGTCAACGCCACCGGCGTGCGGCGTCTGGAGGTCGAGTTCCCCGGCGGCGGCGCTATTCCGGCTGTCGTTTCGTGCCGCAACCAGGCTTCGAACCTATACGCCATCGGCGGCGTGATCTGGCACGATGCCAACGCCGACGGCATACAGGACGAAGGCGAGCCGGGCGTTTCCGGCGTCGAGTTGGAGTTATACGCCAACGGGATGAGCCAGGTTCTGGCAAGAATGAACACGAGCTCCTCCGGCAGCTACCAGTTCAAGAATCTGCCGGCGGGCAACTACTCGGTGAAGATCACCGACGGCAATTTCGGCGTGGGCGGGCCGCTGGAAGGAGCCGTCACCGCCTCGGGCGCGTTCTCGGCCGGCACAGCCGCGGCTGTGCTGCCGCTGGACGGCGGCAACAACCTAACCGTCAACGGCGGCTTCATCCTGCCCGAAGGAGCCGGCGACGATGCAGGGCCGGAAACGGCGCTCGTCTCCCTTAGCGACAACAAGAGCACCCAGTACGAAATCTCGCTGTATAGCCATAACCGCGAGACCTGGACCTATCGCGTGCGTGAACTGCGCGGCTGGGACCTGGAGTACTGGAACCTGGGCATTGCCAACTGCGCCGGGCATGTGACGATCCACAGCCCCGCCACCGGCGCGCAGATCGACGGCAACGGCATTACGTGGACCGTCGATAAGGACTTCCAAGAAGGGTTCTTCTCGATCACGCTGGACAACGCCTATGCCGGCGGGCGGGTAAACGCGACGGCGGAGAGCGTCAAGGGCGGCCAGGCCGAGGTCGTTATCGCCGGCCCGGACTGCTCGCAAATCGATCCCACGCCCGTAATCGAAGACCCTGTGCCGGGCGGCGGCGAGGGCGAGGATGACGTGGCTTGCGATTTCCGCTGGCTGGACTGGAACGGCGGCGCGCGCACCACAATCGAGTTGAAGAACTTCATGGATGCGCCGGTTCTCAGCGGCGACTGGCAGCTCGGCGACGTGATCCCACGCGGCGTGCCGGTTACCGACAACAGCTTGATCGACGCCACGCTCAACGCCAAGCTCGGCCAAGACCTGCTCATTCCGCTGACGGAGTGGAACGGGGTCGGCTACCAGGTATGCGGCTTTGCCGATGTGCGGCTGCTGGACTACGACCTCGGCGCCGATCCGATCCGCATGACGGTCCAGTTCTTGAACGAGTTGGTGCGCAGCGGGGACAGCGATCCGAACGCAACCGACTACGGCGTGCGCGATGTGCGCATGCTAGATTAGGCCCGGAGCGAGCCGGGTGGTCCGTCGCCAGGACCATCGGCTGCAGCGACTGACCATGCAAAGGGGTGACGGCTGCATCCGGCCGCCGCCCCTTTTGCTTGCCGGCGGCGGGATATTCGTTGTAAGTCTCCGCCATTTGTTGTAGGCCGGCAGCGCGCCTGACGTCCCGCATCTGGCGACGGCAACTGGTCGATTGACAGATGATCGTTTCGGACCTCGATGCTATTCTCAGGCTAAGAGGATGTCATACCCTTTGCGCCTCGACAGGCGAGCGTCTTCCGGAAAGTTCCGGCTCTCGGAAAAGCGCAGCGGCGCCGTATTGTCCGGCAAGCATTAGATAGGCGGATAGACCCATGAAGAACAGCGGACTTCTCTGGTGGATCAGCGCATTTGTGTTGGCGGCTGCGGCCGGTTTTCTAACCTATGGGCTGCTGAAGACATCCGTGCCGGCGGCGGCCAGCGGGGCAGACACCGCCAATACCACCCCCGTGATCGTCGCAGCAGTTGATATCCCCTTCCGGCGTTCGATCCGCGAGGAGGACCTCATCGTGCGCAACCTGGCCCCGGACGCCGTGCCCGAAGGGGCGGCGCTGACCATGGACCAGGTAGTCGGCAAGATGTCCACCATCGACCTCTTCGCCAACGAACCGATCCTCACGCAGCAGTTGGTGACGCCGGACGTGGTGACGCAACAGGTGGCGCTCTCCGTGCCCGACGGCAAGATCGTCATCTCCGTGCCCACCCAGTCCAAGCTGATCAGCAACCGCCTGATCCGCCCCGGCGATCACATCGACCTGATGGCGACTTTCAGCGTCGAAGTCATTCGCCCGCAAGGACAAGGCCCGATGCCGGCGAGCATCTCGCTGCTCCAAGACCTGGAAATCCACGCCATCATCCTGCCGGCTACGACGGTGGAAGAGGGGCCGGAAGGCATGATCGGCCAGGAGGGCGGCGTCTTCCGCACCGCCGATGAGGGCGGCCAATCGGTCCTGTTGGCGGTCGACCCTCAGGACGCGCTGTCGGTCCGGCATATCTTGGATGTGGGCGGGGCCATCGATCTGGCGCTGCGCCCGACCCGCGACCAGACGGTGACCGAAACTACGGCTGTGGATCAGTTCTACCTAGCCGAGAAGTACGAAATCGACCTGGACCGGCGTTAACCGATGAATTGCAAGGACGCACTAGGCGCAGCGTACAGGATGGAGGCTTGACAGCCATGGAACAGATGCTCCAAATTGCGGTGATCACCGACGACCATTTTCGGGCGGAGAGCCTGACCAAGGCGGCCGCACAGATGAACTGGCGACTTACGCCGTGCATCGATCGGCCCAACCCGCGTGAATGGCTGCGACGCCAGCCGGTAGATGTGGCCCTGGTCGATCTGGATCTGCCCAACGCCATTTCGCTGCTGGGCGATGTGGCCGCCGGCCTGCCGCATTTGCCGCTGTTGGCGCTGGTCACGCCGCAACATCTGATCCAGCTGCAAGACGCCCTGAATGGCGGCGCATCCGGTTTCGTGGCCTATCCTGTCGAACCCGTCCAGTTTATGTCCGCCGTAGAGCGGGCTGTGCAGAACGGCACGGGACGCAAGGCCAAGCGCGGCGGTCGCATCGTCGCCCTGGCCGGTCTCAAGGGAGGAGTCGGGCGCACGACGCTGGCTGCTAACCTGGCCGTCGCCCTGCGCCAGCGCGTAGACGAAGACGTGATCGTCGTCGAGGCCCACCACGGCCTGAGCGACCTGGCGCTGATGCTCAACTTGCTGCCGCGCCATACGCTGGCCAGCCTGGCGCAAGAGGATAACATCGACCAGGATTTGGTGCAGGGATTGCTCCACGAGCACAACAGCCGCATCAAGGCGCTGCTGGCCCCGCCCGACCCGGCGCAACTGGTTGAATTGCCCGGCGAGACCTGGCGCCGCCTTCTTGAAATTCTGGCCGAATTGGCGCCGTATGTCATCGTCGATACGGCGCCTATCGCCGACGCGGTATTGTCGGAAGTGCTGACCCAGGCGGACGATGCGCTTATCGTCACCGGCCCGGACCTGGCAAGCTTGCGCAGCACGGTGGCGTTGCTCAACTCGCTGGACGAGGAGCCGAACGTCCATGCCCATCCGCATGTGGTGCTGAACCGGGCGGGCGTGCGCGGCGGCGTCAGCGAGCAGGCGAGCCGCGAGCAGGTGGGCCAGCCTATCATGGCGGCGCTGCCCGACGATCCGGCGCTGGCGACATTTGCCCTGAACCGCGGCGTGCCGTTTGTGTTAAGCCACCCGCGCTCGATCCTGACCAAGGAGATGCATCGCCTGCTGGAGCATGTGTTCGACCTTTCGCCGGCCCAGCGCGCCCAGTCCAAGCGGCGCAGTTTTCTGCCGTCCTTGCGGCGGCGAGAGACCCAGACGGCGCCCGCATAAGCAGAAATCGACAACCCGGCGTTCATCTGTTCAGCATCTAGACGGAAGAATAGACGGAAGAAGGCAAACCGGCGTGACAGCCATCATCGTAATCGGACTGAGTTTTCTGGCAGGGTGGGCGGTCAATGTAATGGCCGACGCCCTTCCTGCGGCGCAGCCGCCGGCCGGCAGTTGGCGGCAACCGTGGGATGCGGTAAGCCGGCTGCTGCGGGGCGGGGCGCTTCCCGGCGACCGGATGCACGCCTGGCGCACGCTGCTCGTTTGGTGCGCAGCGCTCATTGCGGGGTGGCTGGCTTGGCGGCGTTTTGGGTTGAGCGCTGAGGCCCTGGTTGTTGCGGTCTACGCTTGGTTCTTTCTCGCCGTGGCCGTGATCGACCTGGAACATCGCCGCGTGTTGAACCGCATGTTGTTGGCGGCCCTGCCCTTTGCCGTCGCCGCCAGCCTGCTCTTGCACAACCCGCCGCCGCTCTCCGCAGCCGCCGGCACGGCGCTGGGCTTCGGCGTCTTTCTGATTTTGGCGTTGGCGCGTCCCGGCGGCATGGGCATGGGTGACGTGAAGCTGGCCGGTCTGATCGGGCTGGCTACCGGGCTGGACGGGGTGATCCTCGCCATGACGGTGGGCATCCTCGCCGGCGGCCTCGCCGCGTTGGCGCTGCTGGCGAGCCGGCGTTTCGACCGGCGGACGACTATGGCCTATGCCCCCTACTTGGCATTGGGCGCCTGGATCGCTTTGTATTTCGGCGCCGACCTTTGGCGCGTGTATCTGGCTTGAGCGAACCATTTGCTGTGAGAAAGAGATAGCGGGATGAATTCGATTTTCCTCATCGCGTTGCTGATCGTCTTGGCCATCTTCGCTGCCATGATTGCCATCTACCGCTGGCTGGCATGGACGCGCGAGGTCGAAGAGCGTCTGGCCGAATCTTTCAAGCCGGTCGCCGCCGAGGTGAGAAATCGCAGGGCGATGGCCGAAGGCCTCGACAGCCGCTTGCGCCGCCTCTCCTTTGCGGACCGGCTGGAGCGCCAACTGGCTGCAGCGGACAGCAGCTTCTCGGTGAGCGAATTCGTCATGCTGCGCATCGGCCTTGCCCTGGCCGGCTTTCTGGCCGGCTGGGTGATCGCGGGCATTCCCGCCGCGGGCGTTCCTCTCCTGATCCTCGGATGGCTATTGCCGAGCTTTCAGTTGCGCCGCAAGCAGGCCAAACGCAACAAGGACTTCGGCAACCAATTGCCCGACATGTTGAGCATGCTGGTGGGGTCGCTGCGCGCCGGCTACGGCTTGCTGCATGCCATCTCGGTCGTCAAAGACGAGATGCCCGCGCCCATTGGCCCTGAGTTTGGCCGGGTGCTGCGCGAAACGGCGTTGGGGTTTAGCATCGGCGATGCGCTGGACCATCTGGTGGAGCGGGTCCAGAATGATGACCTGGCCCTGATCGTGACGGCTATCCACATCCAAAACGAAGTGGGCGGCAGCCTAGCCGAGGTGCTGGAGACGATCTCGCATACGATCCGCGAGCGCATTCAGCTCAAGGGCGAGGTCAACGCGCTCACGGCGCAGGCGCGCATCACCGGCGGCATTCTGACCGCGCTGCCTTTTCTCGTCGGCACGGCGCTGATGCTGCTCAACCCGGAATATATGATGGGCATCTTCCAGCCGGGGTGGCCCCTGCTCATCCCGACGACGGCGGTGATCATGGTGATATTCGGCAACATTTTGATGCGCAAGCTGACGCAGATCGAATACTGAGCCGTAACAGCGATCGACTGTTAGAGTACCGAGGATAAGTGCGATGCAGACGCCGATCATTATTGCAACGTTGATCATGGGGAGCGTGTTGGCTGTATTGGCCGCGTTGCGCGCTGCACAGGAGAAGCGCAAGGTTCCCTCTCTGGCGAGCGTTTTGGGCCAGGGCGAACCGGTGGACATGCGCCAGGCGACGTTAAGCCGGCCCTGGTCTGAACGCGTGATGCGGCCGATGCTGCGCAGGCTCTATCGCATGGGGCGCTACCTAACGCCCTCGCGCAATATCGAGCAACTGCAACACAACCTCATCGTGGCCGGTCTGCCCGGCGGGCTGACCGTGACCGATTTTCTTGGGCTGCGTTTTCTGATGGGCGCGGTGTTCTGCGTGTTGGCCGTCGTCCTCTTGGCGACCAGCCAGCCGATGGGCCTAGCCATCGCCTATGGGGCTGTCGCCTTTCTCGTCGGGCTCTACGTGCCCAACTTCTGGCTGCGCAGCAAGGCGCAAGCGCGGCAGAAGGCGATCGGCCGGGCGCTGCCCGACGCGCTGGACATGATGTCGATCTGCGTGGACGCCGGTCTTGGCTTCGAAGCCGCCATCCAGAAGGTGGCCTATCAATCTGAAGACGTTCTGTCGATGGAACTGCGCCGGGTGATCAGCGAGATTCGCGTCGGCGTGCCGCGCGCCGAAGCCCTGCGCCACCTGGCCGACCGCACCGATGTACCCGACGTCGCCAGTTTCGTCGGCGTGCTTGTGCAAGCGGATCGGCTGGGCGTCGCCATCCGCAATGTGCTCAATGCGCAAAGCGTGCAGATGCGCATCCAACGCCGCCAGCGCGCCCAAGAATCAGCGGCCAAAGCGCCGGTGAAGATGATGATCCCGATGGTGCTGTTTATCTTTCCCGCCCTGTTTGCCGTTATCCTCGGCCCTGCCGTCCCCCGGTTGATGGGCATGTTCAACTGACGACGAATTGCGGAGCAAGATGCGCAAGCAGCAAACCGACCGACGATGCAGCCGTTTTTAGCGAAATGAGGCGGTGCGATGAGCGCCACGACTGAATTCATCTTGTGGACCGACGGCCGCAATGGCCAGCAAAAGGAGCCGATCCTGTTTATCGCCCCAGGCGAAAACCCTTCTGAAGACTGGACCGGGATCGACGGCGCCTTCGCTCCAGAAGAGACGCCGTCCGGCGCTTCTGTTAACGCTTCCGGCGCAGGGGCGGACGCGATTCCGGCCTCTTCGTTTGGTCCGGGCCGCATTGTCGCGCCTGACATGACGGGAGACTCAGCGCCTGTAGCCGCTTCTACAAACAGCCGGGTGCGCCTGATCGAGGCTGATCCTCGCTATCGGGAAATCATGGACCGCATGCAGTTCGGACAGTGGCCGGAGGTCAGGGATTTGCTGACCGAATTGCAGACGGACTATCCTCACGAGCCGGCCTTGGATGCGCTGCTCAACGAGGCGCAGTTGCGGGCCGATCTGGTCGTCCGCTGGGGAACCAAAATCCGCGGTCGCCGTCTGACGGTTGGGCAGCAACGATTCCTGCGGCGCAGCCTGCCCTTTGTTCTCCTCATCTGCCTGGTGATCGCCGGTTGGGCTTTCTACAATTCCTATGTGGCCCCGTCCCGCCGCGTGGTCGCTATGGCGAACGCAATCCAAAACATGGCGGCGGAAGCGCAGACGCTGGTCCAAAACGGGCAGTATGAGATGGCGCTGTCAGTCTATGAGCAAATTCTGACGCAGGACCCCGCCAACGCCGCTGCCATTCAGGGCTTGGCCGAAACCCGCGAAATGATGGGGCTGAACGCGCAATTCGATCTGGCATTGCAGTTGGCGCAAGAGGGGAAGGTCGAGCGCGCCTTAGCTTTCCTGGCCGCCATCCAGGAGCGCTCGCCCGGCTTCCGCAATGTAGATGTCCAGATCAAGCAACTGCAAGCGCAGGACGAGGCGCGCCTTGCTTTCGAGCAGGCGGAGCAGGCTTTCGACCGCCGGCAATGGCTGGAGGCTATCGCTCAATATGAACAAGCGGTGGAGATCTCTGCCGATTTTCGGGCGGATGTCGTGGCGCAGCGTCTCAACGAGGCTTACTTCCGGGCCGGAATGCAACTGGCCTCGTCCGTGCCCGCGCCGGATGCAGGCCCCGAACAGGCTTACGACTATTTGCGCAAGGGCAAGACGGCAGACCCGGCAGCGGCGGACGCAGAGTTGGGCCGGCTCGACATCTACTTCAAAGGCAAGAAAGCGCTGGACGACGGCAACCTGGAGCAAGCGATCAACCTGTGGCGCTCCCTTTATGACGCGCAGCCCGATTACCTGGGCGGCTATCTGGCCGGTCGGCTCTATGCGGCTTATCTTTCCTTGGCCTCTCGCGCCCAGACGGAAGGGAACCTTGTTTTCGCCGCCAGCCTATACGAACAGGCCGCCGCCCTCAAGGTGGACGACGTAAGCGGCGCCTTAACCCGCCTGGAAGCCCTGCGCGCGGCCGTCACGCCGACGCCGCAGCCGGCGTCCCAATCCGCCGCAAGCTACGCCCCTGCACAGGCGCCCGCCCCCACGCCGACGCCCGACTATCGCGGCATGATCGCATTCCGCACCAACCGCAACGGCGCCGAGGAGATCTACCTGATGCAGCCGGACGGCTCGGAGCAGCAGCCCGCCCCGCCCGAACTCGCCGCCCGCTTCGAGGAAATGCTCTATAGCCAAATGTGGTCGCCGGATGCAACCAGGCTGGCCCGCGTGCGCACGCCCGAAGGGCGCAACGACGCCAATATCTACGTGATGGATATGACCCTTCCCGAGAACCAGCGGCAAGATGTTCTCCTCACCGATTTCCGCGGCGACGAATACGACCCGGTTTGGTCGCTCGACGGGCAGCGCATCGCCTTTGTCTCCAACCACACCGGCAACGACGAGATCTGGAGCGTGCGCGCCGACGGCACGGATGCGGTTCAACTGACGCGCAACAACTGGGAATGGGACAAGCGGCCAAGCTGGTCGCCGGACGGCAGCCGCATCGTCTACTACTCGAACCGGACGGGCTGGCGGCAGATCTGGGTGATGGACAATCTGGGCGGGACGCAGCTCAACCTGAGCATGAACGCCTTCGAAGACTGGGACCCGGTGTGGATCAAATAGCGCAGACATTGCAGACATTGCGTTGATGTCGCGCAGACGGATATAGAAGGAGCGGGAAATGCCTCTATTCAGAAATCATTCGCCCTCGCCGGCCAATGGGCGCAACTCAAAGCCCCAAAGTGCGCCGCAGCCCTCAGCCCCGCCGGCTAACGCGCCGGCGCATGCCCCGGCTCCTGCAAAACGCCAAGAGGCTGCACCGGAGAAGGCTCCCTACGCGCCGCCGCCTGGGTTCAACAAGGTGCGCGAGGACGTGCAGCAGTTCCTGGCGAATGAGATCAAGTCCCTGACCGACGTCAGCGATACGGCAGAAGTGCGACGGCTGGCCGAGCCGGTCTTTACGAAGGCGTTGGAAGAGGCGCAACTTGTCGTCAGCCGGGTCGAGCGCGAGCAGATGATGGCGATGATCATGGCCGACATCCTCGGCTATGGGCCCATCCAGCCACTCTTGGACCGCGACGACATCAGCGAGGTGATGGTCAACGGTCCGAACCAAGTCTACATCGAGCATAAAGGGAAACTGACGCTCTCTAACGTGAAGTTTGTGGACAACGACCATGTCCTGCGCGTGATCGAACGCATCGTCACCCCGTTGGGCCGGCGCATCGACGAATCCTCGCCTATGGTGGATGCGCGCCTGCCCGACGGTTCGCGCGTCAACGCCATCATACCGCCGCTTTCTTTGGTCGGCCCCGTCATCACCATCCGCAAATTCAACAAGGATCCGCTCAAGATCGACGATCTGATCCGCTTTGGGTCGATGACGCCTGAGTTCGCGGAATTCGTCCGGGCGGCGGTGGTGTCGGGCGCTAACGTCATCATCAGCGGCGGCACCGGCTCCGGCAAGACGACGCTGCTCAACGTGCTCTCCAGCTTCATCCCTGAAAACGAGCGCATCTTGACCATCGAAGACGCGGCCGAGTTGCAGTTGCAGCAGCCGCACTGTGTACGCCTGGAGGCGCGCCCGGCCAACAACGAGGGCAAAGGACGCATCGCCATTCGCGATTTGGTCGTCAACGCTTTGCGTATGCGCCCCGACCGCATTGTGGTCGGCGAGTGTCGCGGCGGCGAGGCGCTGGACATGCTGCAGGCCATGAACACCGGCCATGACGGCTCCCTGACCACCATCCACTCGAACAGCGCACGCGATACCCTCAACCGCATCGAGACGATGGTTTTGATGGCCGGCATGGATCTCCCGCTGCGCGCCATCCGTCAACAGATCGCCTCGGCCATCGACTTGATCGTGCATCAATCGCGACTGCGCGACGGCAGCCGCAAGGTGGTGCAGGCGTCGGAGGTGGTGGGCATGGAAGGCGATACCATCGTTATGCAGGACGTCTTCCGCTTCGAGCAGACGGGCATCGACGAGAACGGCAAGATTTTGGGCGAACTGCTCCCGACCGGCCTGCGCCCGCGCATCAACGACCGCATTATGGATGCCGGCATCCACCTGCCGCCCAGCGTCTTCGGCCTGAACGACGGCGCAGCGTGGTATAAGATGGATTAGGCGAGGCGCATTTCGAGACCGGCCATTGAGGAGGGAGCCATGCTGAAGGTGGAAAATGTCACGCGTGCGGCGGTCCTGGTCGACCGGGGACGGCTGGCCGACAACTTCTGGACGCGCCTGCGCGGGCTGATGGGCGTGCGTCACCTGCCGGAGGGCGACGGCCTTTTACTCAAGCCGGCCAATCAGATCCACACGCATTTTATGGCGATCCCCATCGATGTGCTCTATCTGGACGCAGAGTCGCGCGTGGTGGACATGGACGCGGCGCTGCCGCCGGGCAAATTCGGCCGGTTGCGCCGCAAGGCCCGCGCTGTGCTCGAACTGCCCGCCGGCGTCATCCAGGCGCATGGCGTACAGCCCGGCGACCAACTGCGCGTCACCGTCGCTTAGGGTCTACCTGCCGATCTGTCGCTTCCGTTTTGCGGTCCGGAAACCCCTAGATGATGTTGAGGCCGCTGCGCTTGGCATATTGCTCGGCGCGGCGCAAAAGATGCCGCGAGACCAGCGTGAAGACCACGGCGTAGCCGATGAGGATGAGCCACTCCAGCCACACCGGCTGTAGCGTCTGCCAGTTGCCGTCGAAGCTGTAGTAGCGGATGAGGTCGTAGCCCCAGGTGTAGGGCAGCAGGTAGGCCAGATATTGCAGCGGCTGCGGGAAGTTGGACACGGGCAGATACGCGCCGCCGAGAAACTCGAAGAGCATGCCCAACACCTGGGCGATGGAACTGACCTGTCGCCACAGCAACGCCAGCAGCCCAATCATCACCCCCATCGCGGTCAGCGCCACCAGCACTACGGCGCACACCAGCAGGACCAGCGCCATATTGACCGCGCCCGCCCGCGCGTACCAGACGAGAAACAGGTAGAACGGCACAAAGATCACCAGGCTGATCACGACTTCGGTCAGCACCGCGCCGATATAGTAAGCGTAGCGCGAGCCGGGGTTGCTGTAGAGGTATTCCAGCGTGCCGTTGTACAGATCCGTGGTAATGGCGTTGATCGGTCCCCACAGCGTCGGTCCGTTGAAGACCAGCAGCAGCAGCCCGCCCTGGAAAAACAGAAACAGGTCGCGCCCGCTGATCGATTGTTCGCCCGAAGCGGCGAAGCTAGCCGTGTTGGCGATGAGCAGGAAGAAGACGATGCGCATCGCCAGCCCGACAAAGCTGCCGATGAGGTTGGGCAGATAGCGCCGCGCCACCTGCAAGCCCTTGATCACCGTCGCCAGCGTGATCCGCCAGGGCGGGACGGGCCGAGAGAGGCTGCGCACCGCGCCTGCGGCGACCGTAGCTGCGTCCATACGAACCCCTTGTGAGTCGAATGACCTCGCAGTTGCGCCGGGGAGGGCATCCCCGGCGAAGCGGGTCAGTTGTCAAAACGTTCGGTCAACTCGCCGATATGATGCAGAAAAGCGTCTTCCAGCGTGGCGTAGTGCAGGCGGAATCCGGCGCTGACTTCGGCGCGGCGCAGCGTGTGGAGGATGGCTTCCGCCCCACCCATGCCGTCATTGACTGCGAACGACGCCCAGCCCGGCTCGCGTTCGACGTGAAAAAGCACCGGCCCAAGCTGCAAGATTTCGGCATGTACGGCTGGCGTGAGCGCCGCGGCCTCCACCTCGACAAACTCCACGGCCCCGATGGCGGCCTTCAACTCGCGCGATGTGCCCACAGTGGGGATGCGCCCCTGGTGGATCAAGGCTACACGATCGGCCAGTTCGTCGACTTCGGACAACACGTGCGACGTGAGCAGCAGCGACTTGCCGTCGACGTTCACCAGGCGGCGCAGGAAGGCGCGAATGCGCCGCGCCACGATGGGGTCTAGTCCTTTGGTCGGCTCGTCCAGAAAGACCAGAGGCGGCTCGTGCAGCAGCGCCCGCAAGATGACGACGGTCTGTTTCTGGCCGCCGGAGAGGGTGACGAACTGCTTATCCAGGTGAGACGTGAAGTCGAACTGCACGGCGAGCTTTTCGATCTGCTGCTCGATTGTCGCCGCGGGCAGCCCGCGCAGCCGCCCAAAAAAGCGCAGGTTTTCCACCACGGTCAGCCGGGCGTAGGCGGAGCGCTCGGTGTCCTGGCCGACGTACCCCACCAGGTGGCGGACTTCCTCCGGATGGGCGTCCACGTCATAGCCCAGCACGTTGACCGAGCCGGCGTCCTTCACCAGCAGCGTCGCCAGAATTTTGATGAAGGTGGTCTTGCCGGCGCCGTTGGGACCGAGCAGCGCCATGATCTCGCCCTGGCGCACGTCCAGCGAGGCGTCTTCCAGCGCGACCACGCGACCGTATGTCTTGCGCAGATTGGCTGCTTGCAGATAGAGCGTCATAAGGCGGCGGGCTTGGCGGCCTCCATGATGTAGCTGCGGGCGGCGAAGGCCAGTTCCTCGCCGCGGTCGAGGCGCGATTGCAGTCGCAGCAGCGTTTGCAGGTGCGCGTCCACGCTGAAGCCGATCACGGACCAGGACACGGCCTTCAGGTAATAGACGAGCGCGCCGACATCCGTGAAGCGCAGCCGGCCGCGCCACTCCTGGACGTGCGTCACCTCTAGCCCGGCGGCCTCCAGCGCGGGGGCGTAGCGCTGGGGCGTCGCATCGGGCCACTGGGGGCGCGCGCCGAACTCGGCCAGCAGGTCCTCCGCCCACAGGCCATGCACCTGCTGCGTAAAGAAGACGCCGCCCGGCGTCAGCACGCGCTCGATCTCCGGCACGTGGATGGCCGAATGGCGGTTGAGCACGCAGTCAAACGCCTCATCGACGAAAGGCAGCGGCTCAACCTCGTTGACAGGGGCGACGATCACGTGGCCGCCCTCTGCCGCCAGCCGGCGGGCCGAGATCAGCACGTTGGGCGGGTATTCCTCGGCGGCGACCATCAGCCGCGGCCAGTCGGGGCGCATCTCCAGCAGCCGTTCGCCGCCGCCGGTTCCTATGTCCAGCGCCGCCTTTGCCCCGCGCAGCAACTCGCAGGCGCGGGCTATATAGGACCAGGGCGGCTGCTCCTCGATCATACGTCCGGCCAGATGCGAGAAATCCCAGCCGCTAAAGGGCGTTTGCTCCTCGGCGCGCCAGGCGGCGATTAACTCAGCGGGGACATTCATGGCTCGATCTTCGTCCTGCTCCCGGACGGCCCAGCGGAAGCGCGCCGGATGAACCGGAGCGGCGGCCTCTGGGCGTCGATGGCGGGCATGGGTGCAGCGCAGGCGGGTGAGTATATTCCCTCTATCCTAGCTTTCCCGCCGGAATGACGCAAAAAGAGGCCGGCGCGAACATGCGCCGGCCATCTGCAAAGTGTGCGTGATGCGGCGTTACGGTTTGTGAATCACCGGCAAATACAGCCCGCCTTCGACGATGACGACCGTGGCGGTGGCCGTACCGCTGGCTGTGATCGTGGGCGTTGCCACGCTGCCGGCGGCGAGCGCTGGCGCTGCTGATGCCCACTCGCTCGTCCACACGGCGATATTGTCCATTGTGTAGGTCACGGGATAAGTGACGCTGAAGGCGTAGCTCTCTCCCGGCGCCAGGTCGTACGGTAAGCCGGCGAAAACCTCGCTGTAAACGCTGGTCGTCAGGCTGTGCCGGTTCAGAGGTGCGCTGCCGGTGTTGGTGACGGTGTAGCAGAAGGCCACCGCCTCCCCGCTCTTGACGCTGACGGTGATGGCGTCCGTACAGGCCGGCTGCTCGCCGCCGCTGCCCAGAGTCTGCGCCAGTTCGATCTGGGCCGCGCAGACCCCGACCGCGGCGTCGCCGTGGTAGACGTAAGCCTTGCCGCCTGCCCCGTAAGCGCCGACGGCCGCGTCGTCTAGGCCGTCGTTGTTGACGTCGCCCGCCCCGCTGACGCTGCGGCCGAAGTTGTTGCCTGCGGCTTCGCCCGTGGCGGTGAAGATGGCCGTGGCCTGGGGGCCGCCCGCGCAGCCGGCGTAGATATAGGCGCGGCCGGCGGATGCCTGGTAGCCGCGCGCGCCGACGATGAGGTCGTCGAACCCGTCGCCGTTGACGTCGCCCGCTCCCGCTACAGCCACGCCGAATTTGTCGTCGCCGTTCTCACCCGCGGCGACGAAGGCTGCGGGCTTGAGCAGCCCGCCGGGGCTGCCCAGATAGACGTAGACCTTGCCGGCGTACTCTCCAACTGCCGGGCTGGTCGGCGCGCCGACGATGACATCGGCATAGCCGTCGCCGTTTATGTCACCCGCTCCAGCCACGGCGTTGCCGAAGTTGCTCTCTACATCAGTGCCCACGTCGGTGAAGGCCGGCGTCGCGCTCAGGCCGGACGGTCCGCCGTGATAGACATAGACCTTGCCGGCATCTTGGCCGCTCTCGTCGTTTCCTCTGGCGCCGATGATGATGTCGTCGTAGCCGTCGCCGTTGACGTCGCCCGCACCATCCACAGCGCTGCCGAAGAAGTCGAGCGCGAGTTCGCCTGTCGCCGTGAAGGCGGGCGCGGCCTCGATGCCGCCGCCGGCGCCGTGATAGACGTATACCTTGCCCGTATCTAGGTCCGTGAGGGAACGGTCGTGGTAATGCGCGCCGACGATGATGTCGTCGTAGCCGTCGCCGTTGACGTCGCCTGCCGCGCCTGCGGACCAGCCGAACTGGTCGCCCGCCGCTTCGCCGTGCAATGACTTGTCCACAGTTGGGAGAGATCCCGGCGTCTGTTGGCCTAGATAGACAAAGACCTTGCCCGTATCGCTGATGGCGATGGTATCGGCATTGGGAGCGCCGATCAGAAAGTCGGCGGCCCCGTCGCCGTTGATGTCGCCAGCCGGGGCCACCTGATGCCCCAACTGGTCGGCGTCCAATTCGCCCATAAATGTGTCAAAGGCCGGAGACGTCAGGCCGCCGCTTGCGCCGCGGTAAAGATAGGCTTGACCGATATCCTGCCCACCTTCATCGTATAACGGCGCGCCGACGAGGAAATCGTCGTAGCCGTCGTTGTCCACGTCGCCCACCCCGCTGACGGAGAAGCCATAGTAGGACAGCGGGACTCCTTGTTGGGTCCAGTCGGGGTCGCCGGGCGCGCCGATGCCGGCCGGGCGCGCAGCGCGGGCGGCCTGTTCGCCGCCGAAGACGAGCAGCAGCGCCACCAGCAGGAGCGCGCCAAGGCCGGACATGAGGGTAAGCGAGCGGCCCACGCGCGGGGCGGCCGCCTGTGAACGGGGGGGTCGGCAAGTACTGTAGTCATTCATTGCGGCTTCCTTCCACAAATGGCTCATCAGCGGCCAGAACGGCGGATCGGCGCCCTTGCCCGCCGGCTATCCACAGCGGCCGGTCATCCCCCGCTGCGACGTCCTAGCCCAGAGTAGCATCCCGCCATGCACTTGTTGGAGAGGAAAATGCCGTATCTTATTCGGCCAAAAGACTTAAACAGATCTTTGAGGCCACGAATTACACAAATTTCACGAAGCGATTGGGATCGAATTCGAGCAAATGGCGGGGTTCTTCAGCTCGCTAACGCTCGCGTCAGAATGACAGATACGTCCCCACGCATCCCCGCGGGGAGCAGTTTGCCGCCCGTTACACGTTGAAGCGGAAGTGGATCACGTCACCGTCTTGCACGACGTACTCCTTGCCCTCGGTGCGCAGCGCGCCGGCATGACGCGCCGCCGCCTCGCTGCCGTGCCGGACGAACTCGTCGGCGTGGATCACCTCGGCGCGAATGAAGCCGCGCTCGAAGTCGGTGTGGATCACGCCCGCGGCCTGGGGAGCGGTCCACCCGGCGCGGATCGTCCACGCCCGCAGCATGCGCGAGTCGGTCGTGAAGTAGCTGATCAGCCCCAGCGTGTGGTAGCCGAGACGGATGACCTGCTCCAGGCCGCTTTCCTCCACGCCGGCCAGGGCCAGGTATTCGTGGCGTTCGGCGTCGCTCATGCCCGCCATCTCGTCCTCTAGCTTGGCGCACAGCTTTACCACATCCGCCCCCTGTTCGGCGGCGACGGCGCGCACCGCGCGCGTGTAGTCATTGTCCTCCGCCAGCCCTGCCTCGTCTACGTTCGCCACGTAGATGACCGGCTTGGCCGAGAGGAAGTTCATCTCTTGGTTGAGGTCTTGGAAACCGGCGCTGTTCTGTTCGGGATAGGCGGAGACCGGCTCCCCGCGCTCCAGCATCTCCTTTAGAGCGCGGGCCGTTTCCGCCAGGGGCGCGAGCTTGCGGTCGCCTTTGGCCTGGCGTTCGAGCCGTTCCATGCGGTTGTCGATCTGTTGCAGGTCCGCCAACATCAGTTCGAGGTTGACGATCTCGATGTCGGCGCGCGGGTCGGGCAGGGCGCGGATGTGGACCACGTTGGGGTCGTCGAAGCAGCGCACCACGTGCAGAATGGCGGACGCCTCGCGGATCTGGGCGAGGAACTTGTTGCCCAGCCCTTCGCCGCGGCTGGCCCCCGCCACCAGTCCGGCAATGTCGACGAAGTCCAGCGTGGCATGGGTGACGCTATCGTGGGGGACCATCTCCGCCAGCCGCTCCAACCGAGCGTCGGGCACAGGCACAACGGCGCGGTTGGGCTGGATCGTGCAGAAGGGGTAGTTGGCGACTTCTGCGTTCTGCGCCTGGGTGAGCGCATTGAAGACCGTGCTCTTGCCCACGTTGGGCAGGCCGACAATGCCGATGCTGAGGGCCATCTTCGTTCGCCTCCCGGTGCGTGATTAAGTGGTGTGTTCGCCAAGTATCTGTCATTCTGAAGCGAGCGTTAGCGAGCTGAAGAATCCCGTTGTACTAGAGGAATAGATGTTTCGCTGCGTTCAACATGACAGAACGGTGCAACGGCCATGGCGCCCTCTGCTTAGGGATCGAACTCCGCCAGATAGGCGCTGAGCGCGTGCATCAGGCTGGTTGGCCGGCCGTCACGCCTAAAGAGATCGCCCGTGGGGTATAGGTCGTAGCCCGCGCTAAACCAGACCCAGCGCTGCACCAGCCGGTTGTCGTCCGCGGCGTAGCCCAGCGCCGGGTCGCGCAGGCTGTTGAAGAGATCATAGCTGCCGAAGAGAAAGGCGCGCACGCGGCGCTCGTCGAAGCCGTAGCCGGCGGGCATGAGGATGCCGTACTCGCTGATCCAGAGGGGCTTTTCGCGCTGGCCGTGCGCCGCCATCCAAGCGCGCATTCGGCGCACCTGCTCCTCCACCAGGGCGAGGTCGTCATGATCCTCGATGGTCCACAACTCGCCCGCGGCAATGTGCTCGAAACCGGGCGGCACGTCCACGCCCCACTCGCCGGCCTTTTCTTGCAGCACAAAGGCGTGCATGTTCCACACGTCCACCGGCATCTCGACGCCGTAGGCTGCGCGGTAAGCCTCCCACACGCGATCCAAATAGGCCAGGCGCAGCGGGGTGATCTGGCTGAGGCCGGCGAAGCCCACCCGCGCCGTGGGGTCGGCCTCCGTTATCGTCTTGTAGGCCGTGTGATAGGCGGCGGCATAGGCTTCGGGCGTGGCGCCGTCTTGCCAGCGCACGTCCGGCTCATTGCCGATCAGCCAGGTATGGCCGGGGCGGGCGCGCGCCGCGGCTGCGATCCACGCCGCCGGCGGCTCTAGCCTGCCCTGGGGCGTACGCACCATCGGCGCGAACTCCATGCCCGCCGCCTCGTCGGGCGGGATGTGGAAGGCGGGCTGTACGCCGTGCGTGTCCGTGATCCAGACTGTCTGGGTGAAGCCGACCGACCAGTTCAGATACCAGCCGGGCCGCGGTTCGGTCCAGGCGTAGATCAGGGGGCTTTGCCCGTCGGGCACGCCGACGCCGGCGCGCCAGCGCAGCGTTCCGGGCTGTGCGAGCGGCGGGGGCGCGGCGGGGGGCAGGGGGTCGCCTGCATCCAGGGGCGCGGCGGGCGTTGCGGTTGCGGCGGCTGTATGGGACGGGGCAGGCGCAGTCGGCGCCAGCGGCCCCTGGAACGGCCGCTCTGCCGGCGGTTGAACCGTCCACGTACAGCCGGTGAGCAGCCCGCCCGCAAGCAGCAGGGCTAGGCCGCAGATATAGACAATGGGGCGGTAAAATGGCAAAAGAGACGGCATGAAGAATGGCCTGTCGGCGGCAAATGCAAACGGGGCAAGACGCGTTACCGTTCTTGTACCAGATGAAAGGGCGAATTGGCAAGGCCCGTCCAGCTTGTTGGGCCTAGAAACAGTAGGCGAGCGCAGATTTTATCTGGTACACTGGGTATGTTATGACATTGTCTGCGCCGGCGTCGAGCAGCCGGCGCTGAAAAGGAATGCACATTAAGGATAGCCGATGTATGAATGACCGAGCAACCAACTCCATCGCCCCTTCGTCCAACTCAACCGCCTTGGGCTCTGCGCTTGCTCGCCTCAACTTTTCGGGATTTCTCGGCAAATGGCAGATTCCCGGCGATGTCATCGTCATAACCAGCGCGGTAGTCGTAGGCGTCACCACCGGTTTAGGCGCGATGGCCTTCATTTGGCTGCTGGCGCAGATACGCGCCCTTACGGCGTGGACGCAGGCCGGCCTAGGGCAGATTGCCGGTACGGTCTTGGCGATGGGGTTGGCCGGCGTGATCGTGGGTTACCTGGTGGACCGCTATGCACGCGAGGCGAAGGGGCACGGCGTGCCGGAAGTGATGGAAGCCGTCGCCATGCGCGGCGGTCGAATCCGGACTATCGTCGCAGGGGTTAAAGTGCTTGCCTCGTCGATCACGATTGGCACGGGGGGCTCGGCCGGCCGTGAAGGTCCGATTGTCCAGGTAGGGTCGGCCATCGGCTCCAGCTTAGGGCGCTGGATGCACTTCTCCGACGAGCGCGTGCGCACGTTGGTGGCCTGCGGCGCAGCGGCGGGCATCGCCTCCACCTTCAACGCGCCGATTGCCGGTTCGCTGTTTGCCATGGAAGTCATTTTGGACAGCTTCACCGTGCGCTATTTCGGGGCTGTCGTCATCAGCGCCGTCTCGGCCAGCATCGTCAGTCGATCCATGTTGGGCAACACGCCGGCGTTTCAGGTTCCGGCCTATCCGCTTCATCATGTGGGCGAAGTGCCCATTTATGTGGTACTAGGCATTCTGGCCGCATTGGTGGCGGTGGCCTTCATCCGCGTGCTTTATTTTGCAGAGGGAAAGTTCGACCGTTGGCGCGTGCCGCTCTATGTGCGCACCACGGTCGGCATGTTGCTGACGGCTGTGGTCGGCCTGTCTTTGCCGGGCCGCGGCATCCTTGGCTCTGGCCTGGAGGCCATCGGCGAGACGATTGCCATGAATATCGATGTGACGATCGGCTTCATGGCGACTATGTTGGTAGGGAAGATGTTGGCTACTACGTTCACCCTGGGGGCCGGCAACTCCGGCGGCGTTTTCGCGCCGAGTCTATATATGGGGGCTTCCTTAGGCGGCATGGTGGGATGGGCGGCCAACGCTTTGTGGCCCGCCATTGCGCCCAACCCGGGCGCTTACGCCATTGTCGGCATGGCGGCGACCTTCTCTGCGGCGGCGCGAGCCCCTATCACAGCCGTGCTGATCGTGTTCGAAATGTCCAATGACTATAAGTTGATCATTCCGCTTATGTTGGCAACCGGGCTGTCAACCTTATTGGCCGAGCACTTGCACAAGGAATCGATTTACACGCTTAAGCTCAAATTGAAGGGCATTACGCTGCAAAGGGGTCGCGATGTGGATGTCCTACAGGCCGTCAGCGTGGGCGAGGTCCTCAGCCGCGACTTTGACAGCGTCAGCAAAGATGTCGCCCTAGATGAACTCTCCGACCTCTTTTCCAAGACTCACCGGCACGGATTCCCCATTCTGGACGAAGAGGGCAAGCTGCGCGGCGTCGTCACCATCAGCGATCTGGACCGCGCCCTGGCCGACCAACTGCCGGCTGAGACTACGGCGCTGGAGATCGGCACGCCGCGCGCCAAATTGCTCGTCGCCGCCCCGAATGAGAGCGTGGGCGTCGCTCTGGCGCGCATGGGCATGCGCGGGCTGGGCCGCCTGCCCGTGGTAGCCGAGGACGACCCCGATCGCCTCTTGGGGCTGATCCGGCGGGCGGACATCATCCGCGCCTACGATATCGCGCTCTCGCGCCGCGCCGACGTGCAGAACCGGACGAAGCGCATGGCGTTGCGCAATATCGACGGCACGGTCTTTTCCGAGATCACGTTACAGCCCGGCGACGCGGCTGTGGGCAAGCGATTGGCCGAGCTTTCGCCCGCCTTTCCCCAGGAGTGCATTCTCGTCTCTGTGCGCCGCCAGGGCAGGATGCTCATCCCGCACGGGGATACAGTGTTTCAGGCGGGCGACCTGGTGACCCTGTTCGTCGACGCCGCCGACCTCGAGACCATTCGGGGCTGCCTGCACGGAAACGCATCTCAGACATAGTACGCAACGGAGCTGCACATCATGTCAATACCGCAATACTCCACGAGAATGGGCGACGCCCTGCGCCTTATGCAACAACGCCACAACGATGTGGGGTTCTTTTCCGGCAAGCGCGACCGGGCGGACGAACTGGAGAGCGCCATCCGCGTCTTTTTGGAATTTCTGCACGGCTATGAATCGCTGGAAGTCGACCGTCCGTGTGTGACGATTTTCGGGTCGGCGCGTTTCATGCCCGACCACCCCTACTACCGGCTGGCCGAGGAACTGGGCGGCTGCTTGGCGCGGGCGGGCTACGCCGTCATGACCGGCGGCGGGCCGGGCATCATGGAGGCCGCCAATCGCGGGGCCTACGAGGCGGGCGGCCTCAGCATCGGCTGCAGCGTCAACCTCGACTTCGAGCAGGGCCCCAATGCCTATCTCAGCCACTACGTCGAATTCGACCATTTCTTCGTGCGCAAGGCTATGATGGTCAAGTACTCTTGCGCTTTCGTAGTGATGCCGGGCGGCTTCGGCACGCTCGACGAGGTGTTCGAGACCTTGACCCTGATTCAGACGGGCAAAATCCGCAACTTTCCGGTGATCGCAGTGGGCAGCGCCTTTTGGAGCGAATTGCAAGACTTCATGCAGCGTTCGCTCATTCCGGAAGGCACGATTAGCCCGGAGGAGATGGGGCTCTTTACCGTAACCGACGAGTTGGAGGAAGCGATGTCGATCATTCGCCGTCACTGTCCCGCGCCGCCCCCGCCGCAGAACAAATAGGCGCGGTCCTCGCGGTGCGATGCGTCTTCACCCGGGCTGCAGTGGGGCGCATATCCCCTCAACTTGCCAGTATCTTCGGGTTCTCTCCGGCGTCTCCATAAAGGAGAGAACCGCTTGCGCGCAGTCCGGTCTGCCCGATTTGGCAATGTATTTTCCGCTTTCGCCAAACGCGGCTATGGCAAATGTCCGCCGAAAACTCGGTCGTCAGAAGGTTGTGCATAGGCGGCAGTCTAGCCATACTATCGGTAGCAGGCTTCCGGACCCGGCCTGCCGGAAGCCCGAAAATGAGGTCTGCGCTGTACATCAACCCAAGCCGCAATAGGCCGCGCTGGGGGACTGCACCCATCCATGAACGACGAGATCAAGGTCGCGCTGCTGACGAACGTTCTGCGAACTTTTGGGCTGTCGGAACCGGCGATTGATGAGTTGGTGCTGTATGTGGAGGACCTCAGCGCCGAGGCCGAGCCCGCCACAGACAGCCCGGAACCGTTTCGGCTGCGCGAGCATTTTCTCTCGGCGGCCGAGCATCGTCTTTATCTAGTGTTGCGTGAGACGACGCAAGGGTGGGCGCAGGTCTATCCCAAGGTTGGGCTGGGCAGCCTCTTCCACGCTACATGCGGCGGCTACAGCCAATATTTGGCCGATACCCACCGCATCAACCATAACCACGTCGACTTTTTGCTCTGCCGGCCCGATTCGCTGCGGCCCGCGCTTGGCATTATGTTGGATGCGCAGGGCAAACGCAGCGCCGGCAGCCGGCAGGCGGACGGATTTGTCGCCGCCGTCTTTGCCGCAGCCGGGCTGCCCCTGATCCATCTCCCCGTTCAGCGCAGTTATAATGCCCAAGAACTCGCCGAACAATTGAGCCGGACCGCCAAGCTGTCCCGGCGCGAAGCCGGCGTGCAGCCTGATGGAACGCCGCCTTGCTGTCCCCGCTGCGGCGGCGAGATGGAGTTGGGCGTCGCCAGGGATGGCGCTATGGTGTGGATGTGCACGAACTTCCCGTGCTGCCGCACCGTCCGGCGTATCGAGCCGGACGGTGCGCTAGACAGTTGCACGCGCTTGCAGCGGGCGGATGCCTAGTTCGAGCGCCAGTTGATCCAGTTCCTCCACGCCTGCATCCGGCAGCACGACGCCGAAGCGGGCGCTTTCTTCAGCCTGTTCAAATTCGATCTCGCCGGGCAAGTAGATGCGGTCCACGCCGGGCATTTTGGGCTGGCAGCGCACTTCCCGCACGAACTGGTCCATACGCGCCTCGAAGTCGCCGGGCGGCAGAAAATTGCCGGGGTCCAGCGCCACAAAGAAGTGGCCCAGATTTTGCGTGCGTTCGCCCTCGTCGTAGAGGTTGATGATGTGCAAGCCAAAGGCCGCGCCGGTCAGCACGCCGCTCAACACGTCAACCAGCAGCGCCAGGCCTGAGCCCTTGTAGCCGCCGAAGGGGAGCACTGCGCCCTCGAGGGCTGCGTCTGCATCCGTGGTGGGTTGTCCGTCTGCGTCGATGGCCCAGCCGGGCGGGATCGACTCGCCTTTCTTCTGCGCCATGACGATCTTGCCGCGCGCCACCACGCTTGTTGACATGTCCAGGATGACGGGGCGCTCTTGTCCGCAGGGGATGCCTGCTGCGATTGGGTTGGTGCCAAAATACGGGGTGCGCCCGCCCCACGGCGGCATGTTGGCCGGCGCATTGGTCAAGGCCACACCGATCATGCCTTCGGCCACAGCTTGCTCCACATACATGGCCCCATAGCCGAAGTGTGAGCTGTTGCGCACACCCACGATGCCCGCGCCCATCTCACGCGCCAGGTCTACAGCCGTGCGCATGGCAAACGTGCCGGTCACCTGCCCCATGCCTGCATCGCCATCGACTACCGCCACGGCCCCGCGCTGCCGTTCGATGCAAATTCGAGGGCGGGCGCGCGTTGTTCCTGCGCGCAGCCGTCGCGTATAGACGGGCAGCAGACGCACGACGCCATGACTGCTCAGCCCGCGGGCGTCCGCTTGCGTCAGCGAATCCGCAACCAGCCGGGCGTCTTCAGGCGGCACGCCCGCGGCTTGCAAGGCGTCACAGCAGAACGAATGAAGTGCGGATACGGAAATGCGCAGGTCGCTCATCCCCTATCCTTTCTGAAAGAGGTTGGCAAGTAGACGCTCCAGGCCGGGCTAACCCTCGGCGGGGCCTTGCGGTCAGGGCACGATGACTGCCTTCAGCACCTCTTGGCGCTCCGCCGCGATCAGCGCATCATTGATCTCGTCCAAGGTGAAGCGGTGGGTGACCAGCTTCTCCACCGGAATCCTGCTCAGCAAGGTTAGCCCGCGCAAAAAGTGTTTGTTGTCGGCGGACCACACGCCTTTGATCGAGATTTGCTTCTTGTTGATCACATGCGGGTTGATCGGCACGGTTCCGGCGTCGCCGTAATGCCCGGCGATGAGATAGCTGCCGTTGATGCGCACCATCTCCAACCCTTCGGGCACGGCCGCGGGCACGCCTGCGCACTCGAAAACCGCGTCGGCCCCGCGACCATCCGTCATGTCCATGACGGCGGCGATTCGCTCGGATGCGGTCATCGCGGCGATGTCGAGGGTGGCATGCGCGCCGAATTCGCGAGCCAACTCCAGGCGACCCGCCGGCCCGCCGATCAGAATGACCTTGCCTGCCCCGGCGTCTTTGGCCAAGATCATCCCCATCATGCCGACGGGGCCGGCCCCTTGCACCACTACCGTGTCACCATACTCCAGCCCGCCTAGACTGTCCAACGCATGCACCATGATGCGCAGCGCGTCGCCCAGCACCACGCCTTCGAGCGAAACTTCCGGCGGGATAATCACGAAGTCGCTGCCGGGCAGCACCCAGGAAACCTCGGCAAAGCCGCCTACGAAATAGGGGTGCTGATCCGCCGGCACGACCCAGCCGCCATAGCCGACGCGGTTTGTGCACTTGGACTGATCGCCTAGGATCGTGCAGTTGTAGCAGCGCATGCATGACTTGGGCAGCCAGGTCACGGTGTCGCCGATCTGCAGCGTCTTGCCGGTGATGTCCTTGACGGGCGCGTCGCCGCCGATGGCCTCGACGCGGCCCACGTTTTCGTGACCTAGCACTGCAGGCAGCCGCACCGGCACCTTGCCATGCAAAATGTGAACATCCGTCCCACAGACGCCGGCCATCAGGTTCTTGACGAGCACGGCGCCCTCGACTAACGGCGGAATCTCGCGCGTCTGGATCCGGAACGGACGCTCCTTCGGCGCGCGGATCTCGGGCAATACGGCAATTCTTGCTGTGGTCATAGCGGCTGTCCGTTCAATGATCGAGATCAATATTCAGAATCAGCTCTTGCGATCTTTCAATACTTCCTCCGCAGCCCACACTTCGAGCGCGTGGAGTTTCTGCACCCGGCGGCGGAAGTCCGGGTCGGTGCTGAACTCCGCCTTCAGGAAGGCGTCGATGATCTCCTCCGCCACCTTGATGCCCACGATCCAAGCCCCTAGGGCCAGCAAGTTGACGTCGTCGTGCTCGACACACTGGTGAGCGGAGAAGACGTCATGGCACACTGCGGCGCGAATGCCGGGATTTTTGTTGGCGGCAATGGCGGCGCCCACTCCTGTGCCGCAGACCAGGATACCCCGCTCCGCCTCGCCGCTGCGCACCGCGGCGCACACCTTGGCGGCGATATCCGGAAAATCTACCGGATCAAGGCTATACGTTCCATAATCCGTCACCTCGTGCCCTTTGGCCTGGAGCAGTTCGATGACAGGGCCTTTCATGGGAAATCCGGCGTGGTCTCCGCCGATGGCAAGCTTCATGTTTTTCTGTTCCCTTCTAGCCTATGCGCTTCTTGCGCGTCTGCAATTGCTTATGATGGTGCATCAACAGCGCGGCGCCTGCATGGTATTCTCTGCGTTTTTCGCGGTTCGCTTGGCGGGGCTTCTGCGGCGACTCTTGGCGCTTTGCAGCATTATCGCCCGGCGATGCCGGTCATGACCACGCCGCGGATGAAGTAGCGCTGCCCCACGAAGAAGAGAATGGTGATGGGGATCACCAGGTACATGCTGGCCGCCATGCTGATGTGCCAGGAGGCGTCGGTCGGGTTGATGAAGGCGCGCAATCCCAGCGCCAGCGTTTTGTTCTTCTCGCTGAACAGGAAGATCAGCGGATTCATGAAATCGTTCCAGTGAAAGACGAAGGAGAAGATGCCGATGGCAATGAGCACAGGCCTAGAGAGCGGCGCCAGAATGCGCCACCAGATCGCCCAGTTGGAAGCGCCGTCGATGCGGGCCGCTTCGTCAAAGTCCTTGGGAATGGTCAAGTAGAATTGCCGTGCCAAGAAGATGTTGAATGCGCCGCCGCCAAAAAAGGTCGGGACGATCATCGGCCAAGGAGTGTCCAGCCATCCCCACCATTTGAACATGATGAAGCGCGGGATCAGCGTCACCACTTGGGGCAGCATCATCGTGCTCAGCAATAGAATAAACAGCGGTCTCTTGCCTGGAAAGCGCAGACGGGCAAAGCCAAAGGCCACCATAGAACTGCTAAGCACGTTGCCGACGATGGCTAGAACCGTAATGAAGGCCGTGTTCCACAGCCAGAGCAGCAGCGGCGCGCGCGTTAATGCCTCAACATAGTTCGACCACACGATCGGGTCGGGGATCCAGATGGGCGGATAGGCGAAGACCTGGCCCTGGGTTTTTAGCGAACTTGATATGATCCAGACGAGCGGCACCATGAAGACTATGCTGAGCGCAATCATGACAGCATATTGGATCAGCCGTTGGATGTAGAAGCGGGCGGACTTGCGCCGCCGCTGCCGCTGCGCTTGGCTGCTCGCCAGCGATTGCGCTTGACTAGTTGCGTTACTAGCCATCAGCCCTCTCCTCCCTCATAGTACACCCAGGCGTCCGACAGCCGCAATTGGACTAGCGTGAACACCAGGATGATGGCGAAAAGCAGCCAGGCCAACGCCGAGGCGAAGCCCATCTTGAACTGCTCGAAGCCCAAACGGTACAGGTACAACACGGTGAAGAGTGTAGAATGTTGCGGCCCGCCATTGGTCATCAGGAACGCATTGGTGAAGATTTGGAACGATCCGATGATGCCGAGCACGAGATTGAAGAGAATCACAGGCGAAAGCATGGGCAGCGTAACGGCTCGGAAACGCTGCCAGCCGTTCGCCCCGTCGATTTCGGCTGCATCGTAGAGCGACTGGGGAATGCCCTGCAGGCCGGCTAGGAAGATCACCATCGTATTGCCGATGCCCCACAGGCTCATCAGCACAAAGGTAGGCTTAGACGACACGGGGCTCCACAGCCACTGGGACTCGGGCAGACCTACCATGCGCAGTAGAGCGTTTGCCAGGCCCACGTCGGGGTTGAGAATCCAGAACCAGAGCACCGCATTCGCTACGGCGGGCATGACTGCGGGCAGGTAGAAGAAGGTGCGGAAGGCGGACTGTCCGCGCAGCGGCAGGTTAAGCAGCATGGCTGTGCCGAGGGCCACCATCAGGGTAAGCGGTACGCTCAGAAACGTGTAATACGCGGTGTTCCAAAGCGATATCCAAACTAAATCCGTCTGGCCTAGCTCGACGAAATTCGCTGCGCCCACCCACTTAGGCGAGCTGAACAGGTCCCATTCCATAAAGGAGAGCACGATTGATGCGAGCATCGGGCCCGCCACCCACAGGATGAACCCGATCAGCCAGGGCATAATGAACAAGTAGCCGTCGATCGCTTCTCGGCGCTCAAGCTTCGACAATCCACGCACAGCCATATGCAACTCTCCCTTCGCGCGGTAGACAGCCCCGCCGCCGTACAGGCAGCGCGCAGGGGGCAGACTGCGCGCTGCCTGTAAGCCAACTTTATGTCCAATCCAACTCAGACAACAGGGCGTCGACTTGCTCTTTGGTGTTGGCCGCGGCCGTTGCAACATCGCCGCCGCCACAGGTGAAGATCGGATCAAACTCCGCTGCATAGATTTCCTTGATGCGAGACTGTTGCGGCGGGAACTTGAACGAGATCACCTCGACTGACGTTTCGCCCTTGAACGGGTCCGTGTGCACCATGGCGAAGTGCTCAGGAATGCCATCGTCCGGCTCAATCGTGCCTACGGCTTCCTTGAGCGACACGCCCCAGCGTTTCTGCAAGCCAATGTATTCCTGCACCGGCTTGCTGGTCAGATACTTCACCAATTCCCAGCCTTCTTCCTTGAACTTAGCGTCGGCGGGCACGGCCCAACCGCTGCAGCCCACGACCGAATACTGGCCGCCCGGCCCGCTGGG
>CAZYSJ010000058.1:0-28972 GCA_964649875.1 uncultured Caldilineaceae bacterium | reverse complement strand
GCCTCCTTCCTGCTCATCGGCTTCTGGTTCGACCGCCGCGACGACAGCTACGGCTACTACGCTGACGCCGGCAAAAAAGCGTTCCTCGTCAACCGCATCGGCGACTTCGGCATGATCGTCGCCATGATCGCCATCTGGTCCGCGGCAGGCAGCCTCGCCTTTACCGACGTATTCGAGGCCGCCGAACACGGCGCATTCACCGCAGGCGCGGCGACCGCCGTCTGCCTGCTGTTGCTGCTCGCGGCCGCAGGCAAGAGCGCCCAGATCCCGCTCTTCGTCTGGCTGCCGGACGCCATGGCCGGCCCCACGCCGGTCTCCGCCCTCATCCATGCCGCCACCATGGTCACGGCCGGCATCTACATGATCGCACGCACGCACGTCCTCTGGCACATCGCCGAGAACGCCGCCCTGACCGCCGCCTGGATCGGCGCGCTGACCGCTCTCTTCGCGGCGAGCCTCGCCCTCGTCCAGACCGACCTCAAGAAAATTCTGGCTTATTCCACCATCTCGCAGCTGGGCTACATGATGCTGGGCGTCGGCGTAGGGGCCTACGGCGCGGCGATCTTCATGCTCGTCGCCCATGCCTTCTATAAGGCGCTGCTCTTCTTGGCCGCAGGCAGCGTCATGCACGCCCTGGACGGCGAACTCGACATCCGCAAGATGGGCGGCCTGCGCCACAAGATGCCCGCCACCTTCCGTACATTCCTGATCGGCGCCGTCTCTCTGGCTGGCATCCCGCCCCTGGCAGGCTTCTTCGCCAAAGACGCGGTACTGCTCGGCGCGCTGGCGCACCAGCCGCTCGTCTACGTCGTCGGCCTGTTCACCGCGCTGCTCACCGCTATCTACAGCTTCCGCGCCGTGTTCGTGCCCTTCTTCGGCCAATCGCGCGACCAGCATCTCTACGACCACGCGCACGAAAGCCCGTCGCTGATGACCGTCCCGCTGTGGATTCTGGCCGCGCTCACCATTTTCGGCGGGCTGCTCAACCTGCCCTTCGTCCTCAGCCTGGAGAAATGGCTGGAACCCGCCCTCGGCGCACACGATGCCCCTGGACTGGTCATCGAGTTGATCGCCCTGACGCTGGGCATCCTGATCGCCGGCTTCGGCTTCGTCATCGCCTATGCCTGGCACATCGCCAACGAGCAATGGCCGCGCCGCCTGGCGAGCAGCGTCGAGTCGCTCCAGCCCGCGCTGCAGAACAAGTGGTATGTCGATGACTTCTACTACCAGCGCATCGTCTTGCCTCTGCGGGGCTTCGCCGGCTGGCTGTCCGTCACAGTCGACCAGAAGCTCATCGACGGCACAGTCAACGGCATCGGACGCATCACCGCGGGCGCGGGCGACAGGATGCGCAAGATCGAGAACGGGGCTATCCCGTCCTACGCGCTCGCCATCGTCTTGGGCGTCGTCGTCCTGGCGGCCTATTTCGTATTCAGCATCTGACCGGAAACGCACGCAAGCGGGCCTAGCCGCACCCCGCCCGAATATCCGGCGCGGCGGCGCCTAGCCAAACCAAAATCAGGGTAAGCCTGCCATGTCTTTATCCATACCGTACCTGCTATCGATCATCACCTTCTTGCCCCTGCTCGGCGCCATCGTCGTGGCCGTATGGGGCGACGACGCCGCCAAGAAACAGACTGCGCTGATCTTCTCCCTGGTCACGTTCGCAGTCAGCCTGCTGCTATGGGTGAACTGGCAGGATGGCGTCCCCGGCATGCAATTCCTCGAAGAAGCGGCGTGGTTCCCGGAATACGGTATGACCTACCTCATGGGCGTCGACGGCATCAGTCTGTTCCTGGTGCTGCTCACCACCCTGCTCATGCCGATCGCCATCTACTTCAGCAACCTCTATGTGCAGGAGCAAGCCGGGCTGTACCTGAGCCTGATGCTGCTGCTGGAGACCGCCATGATCGGCGTCTTTCTCGCCCTGGATCTGGTGCTCTTCTTCGTCTTCTTCGAGTTCAGCCTCATCCCCATGTACCTGCTGATCGGCAAATGGGGCGGGGCCAACCGCGTCTATGCCGCGCTCAAGTTCTTCGTCTACACCTTCGCCGGCTCGGCGTTGATGCTGGTCGCCATTCTCGTCGTCTACCTCAACACCGGCACGTTCAACCTGCTGGAGATGGACGGAACCGTCATCGCCCCGGAGATCCAGACCTGGGCGTTCCTGGCGTTTGCGCTGGCCTTCGCCATCAAGGTGCCGATCTTCCCGTTCCACACTTGGCTGCCCGACGCGCACGTGCAGGCCCCCACCGCCGGCTCCATCATCCTGGCGGGCGTCCTGCTCAAGATGGGGACCTACGGCTACCTGCGCTTCGCCATTCCGCTCTTCCCGGAGGCCGCAGCGCGCTTCGGCCCGTGGATTGCCGGCTTGGCCGTCATCGGCATCCTCTATGGCGCGCTCGTCGCCCTCGTGCAAAAAGACGTCAAATCGCTCGTCGCCTACAGCTCGGTAGCGCACCTGGGCTACGTCATGCTCGGCGTCGTCGCGCTCAACCAGCAAGGGGTGAGCGGCGCGGTCTTGCAGATGGTCAACCACGGCCTCAGCACCGGCGCCCTCTTCCTCATGGTCGGCCTGCTCTATGAGCGCCGCCACACGCGCATGTTGGACGACTTCGGCGGCCTGTGGCAAAGCGTGCCCATCTTCTGCGGCTTCTTCCTGGTCGTCGTCATGAGCAGCGCCGCCCTGCCGGGACTCAACGGCTTCGTCGGCGAGTTCGCAATCCTGCTCGGCGCTTATGCCGCATGGCCGGTCTTGGCCGTGCTGGGCGCGCTGGGCGTCATCCTTGCCGCCTGGTACCTGCTCACCGCCTTCCGCCACATCGCCCAGGGACCGCTGACCAACCCGCAGAACGACAAGGACAACCTGCCGGACCTCCGACGAGGCGAGATCGCGATGCTGCTGCCTTTGGTGTTGCTCTTCTTCATCATCGGCCTCTTCCCGAATCTCTTCCTCGACAAGATCAACCCGTCCGTCGAGTCCCTAGTCCAGAATCCAGCCATTGTCATGAAAGTCGAGCGCTGACCTATGCCCGCTCCCTCCAGCCTTGCCCTGAATCTGGACGCGATTCTGCCGCAACTCATCATGGTCCTCGCCGCGCTGGCGGTGATGATCGCGGATATGTTCAGCGACGACCGGCGTCCGGGCCTGCGCAGCGCCCTGCCCTGGCTTGCGATGGCCGGCATCCTCATCGCAGGCGCAGCCGGCGTCTGGCTCTGGAACCGCCCAACCGCTTCCTTCCAGGGCATGGCCGCATCCGACCATTTCGCCCTGACGCTCAACTTCGTCGTCCTGACTGCGGCCGCGCTCGCCATTCTCGTCGGCGTCAATGCCATACCGCAGATCAATAAGCAGACCGGCGAATACTACACCTTGCTGCTGCTGGCCTCGGCAGGCATGATGACGATGGGCGCGGCGACCGACCTGATTACCGCTTTTCTCGCCCTCGAAATCTTCTCGCTGGCTCTCTATATCCTCAGCGGCCTGCACCGCGACAACCCGCGCAGCACCGAAGCCAGCATGAAATACTTCCTGCTCGGCGCGTTTGCCAGCGCATTCTTCGCCTACGGCGCCGCTTTGCTCTACGGCGCAACCGGCAGCACCCGCTACGACGCCATCGGCAGCGCCCTCGCCGGCGGGCAGGGCGATCCCTACCTTCTCTACTTTGGCCTGGGCCTGCTGATCGCCGGCTTCGGCTTTAAGATCAGCCTCGTCCCCTTCCATATGTGGACGCCGGACGTCTATCAAGGCGCGCCGACGCCGGTCACCGCATTCATGAGCGCCGGCACTAAGGCCGCAGGGTTCGCCGCCCTGATCCGTCTGTTGCTCGTTGCCCTTCCCGCCCAACAAACGACCTGGGCCTGGCCTCTGGCGATCATCGCCGTGATTACCATGACGCTCGGCAACCTGGCCGCGCTGCGCCAGACCAGCCTCAAGCGTATGCTCGCCTATTCCAGCATCGCCCACGCCGGCTATGTGCTGGTCGCCCTCGTGCCCGGCACGGCGGACGGGGCCAACGCCGCGCTCTTCTACCTGTTCACCTACGCCTTCATGAACATCGGCGCCTTCGCCATCGTCATCGCGCTCGAACAGGCCCGCGAAGACGACGCCCTGCGCAACCGCGCCGCCGGCATCGCCTCGCGCTGGCCCCTCTTGGCCCTCGCCATGGGGCTCTTCATGTTCAGCCTCAGCGGAATGCCGCCCCTGGCCGGCTTCTTCGGCAAGCTCTTCGTCTTCAAGGCCGCCGTGGACAATGGCTGGACGTGGCTGGCCGCCATCGGCATGATCAACAGCGCTATTGGCGTCTACTACTACCTGCGCGTGATCGTCGCCATGTACTTCGAGGAACCGACCGCGGAGAGCGCCGCCGACCGTCGCATGTGGCCGGCCTTGCGCGCCGGCCTCGTCATCACCGCTGCGCTCACCATCGCCATCGGCCTATACCCCTCCCCGTGGATGGGCCTTTTCCGCACCACGTTCGGCGGATAGCGCCGCCGAACCGCATACCGCTTGCGACAAATAACTGAGCCGCGCCTTTTCGGGCGCGGCTCTTTGATTGCAGCATCGATTGGCTCTCTGGGCGGCACGGGTCTCACGAGGCTCGTTGTCGCCCAGCGCCCTGGAACAGAACCTTACTGGAACTCGATCTTGCGATGTCGCATCACGACGCTCTCCGCCAGGCCGATGGCGATCAGCATAGACACCAAACTGCTGCCGCCGTAGCTGATGAAGGGCAGCGTCAAGCCCGTCACCGGCGCCAGGCTCAGGTTCATGCCCACGTTCACCACGATCTGGAAAAACACCAGCCCGGCCACGCCCACGGCCAACAGGCGGCCAAAGTGATCGCGAGCCATATCGGCGATGCGCAGCAGGCGCCAGACGACGAAGAAGAGCAGCATCAACACCAGCACCGCGCCGATCCAGCCCAATTCCTCGGAGATGACGCTAAAGATAAAGTCCGTATGGCGGACGCGCAAGAAGTGCAACTGGTTCTGGCTGCCGTGCGCCCAGCCTCGCCCCATCCACCCGCCGGCGCCGATGGCGATCAGCGCCTGGTTGATGTTAAAAGCGGCATCCTGGTTCGCCTCCGGGTTAAAAAACACATCGAGGCGCTCAAGCATATAACCCTGCAGCGTGCCCAGGAAAAACGGCACGGCGGCAAGCGCAGAGCCGGTCAGCATAAAAAGCTGCCAGTAACGGATCCCGCTGACCAGGAGTAGCGTCGCGCCGATAAAGGCGTAGGTGATCGCCATGCCCAAGTCCGGCTGCACATAGATCAGCGCCAGCGGGCCCAGCAGCAGCGCCAGCGCGCCGATCAGATAAGGCAGCCGGTGCATGCGATCCTGATACCAACTCAGATACCAGGCCATGAAGACGATCATGAGGAACTTGCCCGCCTCGGTCGGCTGAACCAAAGTGCCGCCGACATTGAGCCAGCGCTGCGAGCCGGTTCCCTGGGTATCGCCGAAGAGAAAAACTGCGACCAGCAACAAGACAAACAACACGTAGGACGGCGGCGCCAACAACTCAAGATGCCGGTAGTCAAACAGCGCCATGATCACCAGACCGGTCAGCCCAATCAGGGCAAACACGAGCTGGCGCAGCCAGTAGTCGTACAGGTCTTCCGTCGTGAAGGTGGCGCTATACACCATTGCAACGCCGAACCCGACCAGGATCAGCACAGCAAGGAGCAGCAGCCAATCAAAGTCACGCCAATTCAATCTCTGGTTCATACGAATAGTCTACACATCCGAGCCGATGTCGCGGCGAGGTCGGCCGCAACTGCCGTCACATCAGCGCCCAAACAGCCGCGCCAGCGCATTGAAGAAGCCCGGCTCGCGGAAGTCCATCAGCGGCACATTGTTGCCCATCACGCGCTGCGCCATGTTGTGATACGCCTGGCTCACATAATGGCGCCGGTTCAACGCAATCGGCTGGCCGCGGTCCGTAGCCAGTACAATGCTCTTGTGCTCGGGGACAACGCCGAGGAGATCGATGGAAAGAATGTCGAGAATGTCGTCGATGTCGCGCAACTCGCCATCGCGCGACAATTGGGCATTGTAGCGGTTAACCACGAGACCCGGCTGATGCTTCCAGTCGCGCTCCAACAGATAGATGACCTTGTCCGCATCGCGCAGCGCGCTCACATCCGCCGTCGTCACGATCAACACGCGGTCCGAAGGCGCGATCGCGCTCTGGAAGCCATGCTCGATGCCCGCAGGCGAATCAATGATCACATAGTCGGCCGTCTGGCTCAACGCTTTGCACACGCTGACCATCTGCTGGATGCCCACATCGGACTTATCGCGCGTCTGGGCTGCAGCCAACAGGTGTAACGATTCGACGCGGTTGTCGCGCACCAACGCCTGCTGCAACTCGCAGCGCCCTTCCACCACGTCTACCAGGTCATAGATGACGCGGCTTTCGAGTCCCATCACAAGGTCCAAATTGCGCAGCCCGATATCCGCATCGACGACCGCCACGCGTTTGCCGGCCATCGCCAACGCCACTGCCACATTCGTCGTCGTGGTTGTCTTGCCGACGCCTCCCTTACCTGAAGTTACAGTAATCACCGTGCCCGGCATGTCGGCTTCCTCGATGCGGCGTGTACGAAATGAGCGGGCGTCTTGCCGCCGAGCGGCATGTGACGCAAAATATCCCTGTCCGGCATAAATCGATCAGCGGCGGCTGGTCTTCGGACGACCAGGCCGCGAATCATCCCACGGTTCAACCACAATGCGGCCATCGGCGATATATGCGACCTCCGGTCGTCTTTCGGGCGGCTTCTTCCAAAACTTCAGCCCGCGCCCAGATTTCTTGTTTTCGGGGGCAATGGCTGCCACGCCGGCGATGCGCAACTGCGTCGGCGAGAACTCGATGGCCGCCACAACGGCCTTCTTGTTGCCCGCAGCGCCTGCATGCGCCACCCCGCGCAGCCTGCCCCACACCATCACATCACCGGCGCTGATCACCTGTGCGCCCGGGTTGACGTCGCCCAGCACCACGACGCTCTCCGCTTTGCGCAGGACCTGACCGGAACGCAGCGTGCCGTTATGCACGAAATAGGGCGATTGCGGCTGCGAGATCGCCACAACCGGGGCCATGGCCGGCTGCGAAGGCGCAGGCTCCGCGTCGGTGCTGGTCGACAGCCCTAGCGCCAGCGCCGCTTGCAGCGTTTGCCGCGCCGTCGACTTGACCACGCTCAACGTCATGTCATGGCGCACTAAGGTCGTGCGCACCTGCCGCAGATGGTCTTCAGCCGCCTCGCGCGGGCCAAGCTCCAACACCGCCCGCCCGCCGCGGAAAAAACCCTCCGCAGCGCTCAAACGCTCGTCCAGCGCTTCGATCAGATCGTCCCAGTCGCCCTCATCCATCATCTCAATGGAGACGCCGCCAGGCCGTCCGCGTATCTTCACCGCAGAAGGAGGCGTTGTTTCCGCTGCGCTCGACGGCGCGGGCGAGGTTTTCGCCGCTTGGCCGCTCGACTCGCCGGTCGGCCGCTCCGCCTGAGGCTGCACAGCCCCATCGCGCAGTTCTGTAGCGGAATTCGTCCCCTCTTGCTCGCTTCCTTCTTCCATCACCATCATGTTGTCCAACAACTCGGACGCTTCCATGTGTGCCAAATAAGCATTAGCCGCCTGTCACGTTCCGCCTGCGCCGACATCTATATCTTGCCGTAAATGCCGGACGCACGCCCTCAGCGCACGCTATACGCTCAGGCCCAAAGTCTCCTAGGCTTATTATGCGTGAATGGCCCCGATCCGACAAGCGCCCCGACTAGCGCGGGCTGATCTCGCTAAAATAATATTCCAAGATCGCTCTAGCCACGGGTACGGCGACATCCGAACCTTCACCGCCGTCGTAGACAAAGACCGCCAATGCGATCTCCGGATCATCATACGGCGCAAAAGACACGAACCAAGCGTGAAACGGCAAAAAGCCCTTCTCGTCGCGACGGCAGTCCTCTTCCTCCGGAATGTATTCGCAAAACTCGGCGGTGCCCGTCTTGCCCGCCACGATCACATCATCGAGCTTGGCCCCATAGGCTGTACCGCCGGGCGCATTCACCGCAGCCCGCATCCCCTGACGCACCAACTCCATCAGATCAGCGTCAACGCCCACCTCGCGCACGGCGATCGGTTCGAAATCTCGCTGCAATCCGCCTGACGCATCCACGATCTGCCGCACGATCTGGGGCTGGTAAATCGTGCCGCCGTTCGCCACCGCCGCAGCGCTCACCAACACCTGAAGCGGCGTCGCCAGCACATAGCCCTGCCCAATCGCCATGTTGTAGCTGTCGCCCGTTGTCCAGCTCTCCGCATACAACTGGCGTTTCCACTGATCGTTGGGCACGATAGCAGTCACCTCGCCCGGCAGGTCGACGCCCGTCAACTCGCCATAACCGAACCGAGCGGCCCATTCCGACAACTTAGCCTGTCCCAGCCCTTGAAACTGCGTAGGCGGATACCCGCCGCCGATGACATAGAAGAAGATGTCGTTCGACAAAGCGAGCGCCTCGATCACGTTGATAGCCCCGTGAACGATGCCCAGCTTGTGGTTCCAACTGACAAACTCCTGCGCCAATTCCGGATTATCCGGCGCATAACGATTGGGCAAGTAAATCGGCCCCGAATCGACAACGGTCGTGCCGCCGTCGATCACGCCTTCCGTTAAAGCGGCGGCGGCCGGCACCATCTTAAAAACCGAGCCGGGCGGGTAGAGGCCGCCGATCGCATAGTTGATCAACGGCCGGCGCTCATCCGCTTCCAGTTCCATGTAGTCCTCGCCGATGCGTTCGGCGAAGATGTTATTGTTATAGGACGGCAAGCTCACCATCCCCAACACCGCGCCGGTCTGCGGCTCCATGGCGACGGCCACGCCCCACGGCGCTTCCTGCTGCTCCATCATCGCCCCAAGCTCGTCCTGCATGACCTGCTGCAAACGGCGATCGATGTTCAGGATCAGGTTCAAGCCCGGCACCGGCTCCGCCACCTCGCCCACGGTGCGCATCTCGCGGCCCAAAATATCCACTTCGATATTCTTATAGCCCGGTATCCCGCGCAGTTCGCGCTGATAGGTGAATTCCAGCCCGTTGAGGCCGACCTTCTCGTTCGGGTTGGTGTAGCCGCGCTCCTGGTAATCCTGCGCCGCAGCCGCCGGAATCGGCCCCATGAAGCCGAGTATGTGACTCATCAAGTCGCCGGTCACGTATTCGCGGACGGGCACCTCCTCGACGCGCACAGAGGGCAACTGGTACGCTTCCTCCGCCACGGCGAACGCCTTTTCCTCGTCCAGCAAGTCCAAAATCGGCACCGGCTGCGACGCGCTGCCCTGCCGCCCAATGGCGACGGCCCGCTGCACCAACGCTACCAGACCGGGCAGCGGCAACGGCACGGAAATATCCGGCGCCAACACGGGCTGCGCCTCTTCGCGCGGCGGCCCTCCGTCCTCCGGAATCACCAACTGCACCGGGCCGGGTACGGTGATATACTTCAGCTGGACGCCGGCTTCGCCCACTGTCTTGGCGTAGTCCACGCGCCCCAAGCGCAAAAAAAGCAGTTCCGCAATGCGCAGCGCGGTTTCCTCGTCCGTGTCCGCCCCCAGCAAACGCAACACCCTGGCGATCTCCAGGGCTTCTTCGTCTTGCTCCGTCTCGGGATCGTTGAAGGGCAGATCCTCGGGGACCACGCCGATCTCAAAGCTTGGGCGGTTGCGCGTCAATATCTCGCCCGAACGATCATAGATCACGCCGCGCGGGGCCGGCATCTCGATCAAGGTAAACCGGTTATCATCCGCGCGCGCGCGATAGGAATCGCCCTGCACGATCTGCAACTGATACAGCCGTCCCGCCATCAACAGGAACGCCAGAAACAGCGCAGCCCGAAACAGGAACATCGATAAGCCGGACGTATCGCGAATCTTCTGCTCAAACATAGCTCAATAGCAAACTCAAATATCCTGGCTTTCCGGCAGCCGGTTCATAAAAGGCATAGCCGCCAACATCAGCGCCGTGTTATAGGCGATTGCCGGGGCCAACACATATCGAACCGTCTCCGGAAACGGCAGGTTGTGCTGCGCGATGTTGAAAACATCCAACACGAACAGGATTGCCAGATAGGTCAACCCGTATATCGCCGTGCCGAGCGCCGCCGCGCCCATCGGCACCAACAAATTGTACCGAGACAGCCTGCGATGGCCCAGCCCCGTTGCCAGCGCCGCCGCCATCAATGCCAAACTGGACGCACCCATCGGCCCGCCGCTGAAGATATCCAGCGCAATACCGCCGATAAACGCCCAGACCAGCCCTGGACGGCTGCCGTAGACCAGCGTCCCCGCTACGATCAGCAGCAACGCCAGATCCGGCTTTACCCCGCGAATCTCGATGCGCGTCGCCGCCGTCGACTGCAACAGCCCCGCCACAAGCAACAGCGGGATCATCGCATAATAAAACACACCGCGGTTCAAGGCGTCTCGCGCTGCGCATTATCCGCCGCAGCGTCCTCCCCGGCAGGTGAAGCCCCTTCTTCCAGGCTCGGCTCCTCAGCCGGAGCGACTTCAGGCGCCAACATGTCGGGCACGTTCTCCAGCGGGTCAAAATTCGTCACGATCATAACCAGTTCCAACCGCTGGAAATCCACCGTCGGCTGCACCACGGCCTGTTGAAACACGTCAATATCGCGCTGGCGAATCTCCGTCACCTGCCCAATCGGGATGCCCTTGGGCACGCGTCCGCCCAACCCCGATGTCAACACCACTTCGCCGATGCTGAATTCGCGGCCTTGAGGGATATAGTCCATCACCAAATCGCCGCTGGGCGCACCGCGCACCACGCCGTTCAGACGACTGCTCTGTAAGATCGCGTTCACCGCGCTGCTGGCGTCGGTAATCAACAGCACCTTCGACCAACTGTCGGTCACCTCGTCAATGCGCCCAACCAGCCCCTGGTCGGTCACGACCGACATCCCCACGACGATGCCGTGCGTCTGCCCCAGGTCCAACATGATATAGTCGAGGAAATTATTGCTTTCCCGGCCGATCACACGCGCCACAATCTGCGCGCCGCGCAGTTCCAGCCCCGGCCGCGTCTGCGCAAAATCAAGCATCTCGCGCAGCGTTTGGTTCTCGCGCTCCACTTCGCGCAACTCGAAGTTCTCGACCAGCAGGCCGGAGTTGATCTGCTCTAGCTCCAAGTTGCGCTGCCGCAGCCGGCGCAACTCGAAAATGAAATCAACGGCGTCAGTTACGTTGTTGGTGACACCGGTCGCGCCCACCTGGGCGGGAGAAGTCAACTGCGTGACGGCGTTCTGGATCGGCTCCAGACGGCCCGTCACCTGCAGAGCCGTCAGCAGCAGCGCCGCCAACCCAAGAATCAGGAAACGGATGCCGATATCGCCTATCGACCAGGGTCTTCGTTCGCTATCGCGCATAAGGAAAAAGTGTGGACAAAAGGAGCAGGCAGCCCAAGCGGGGCGTTAACGAATCGTGCTCTTGCGCTGCATGCTCGTCAGCGTCTCTTTATAGAACTCGGGCTTTTCCAGAATCATGCCCGCGCCCATCACGACCGCCGTCAGCGGGTTGTCGGCTACATAGACGTGCATGCGCGTTTCGTCCTGCAAGCGCTGCGCCAATCCATGCAGCAAGGCGCCGCCGCCGGCCAACACGATGCCGTATTCCATCAGATCAGCCACCAATTCCGGCGGCGTCTCGTCCAGCGTCGCCTTAACCGAATCGATAATGACCTGCACCGACCCGGCCAACGCCTCGCGCACTTCCACCGAGCTGACTTCCACCGCCTCCGGCAGACCGGTAACCAAGTTGCGCCCGCGCAAGATCATCGTACGCTCGCGCTCCATCGGGTAGGCGGAGCCGATCTCGATCTTGGTGCGTTCGGCCATGCGCAGCCCGATCAGCAAATTGTACTTCTGGCGGGCGTAGTTGACGATATCCTCGTTCATCTCGTCGCCCGCCACGCGGATCGAGCGGCTGACCACAATGCCGCCCAACGAGATCACGGCGACTTCGGTTGTGCCGCCGCCGATGTCTACGATCATGGAGCCGACCGATTCCGTCACCGGCAGGCCGGCGCCGATCGCCGCCGCCATCGGCTCTTCGACCAGGCCCGCCTCACGCGCGCCCGCGCTGATGGCTGCATCGCGCACGGCGCGTTTCTCCACCTCCGTCACGCCCGAGGGAATGCCGATCACCACTCGCGGCCGCGCCGCGCCAAACGCACGGTTGCCATGCACCTTGCCGATGAAGTGATGGATCATCTGCTCCGTCACGTCAAAGTCGGAGATCACCCCGTCCTGCAGCGGCCGAATGGCGACGATGTGGGCCGGCGTGCGCCCCACCATCTCCTTGGCGTCGTTGCCGATCGCCTTCACCCGGTTGCGCCGTCGCGACGAAATGTCGATCGCTACGACCGACGGCTCGTTGATGACAATGCCCCGATTCTTCACATGAACAAGCGTGTTCGCTGTGCCCAGGTCAATGCCGATATCTAGTGAGAACAGACCCAGCAGCCAATCAAACGGGTTGATCACTCGTCAATGCGTCCCTTGTGCGTTCGAGCCGGCGGCGTCTAGATTAAAGGGTACAAACGCCAGTGGTTCACCCTGTCGCCCCTGGGCCAAATAGCCTCATAGAGCCTGGATCATAGACACGCGAACAGAGGATAGACGGCCTGCGTCTTCCTTGCGTTCCATGGTACACTGAGCCTGCAGCACAGACAACATGCCCTACGTACGACACCGCATATGCCGCCGACATGATCGAGATTATACCATAAGGATTAGGGGGCCAAAAAAGGCATTCCCGCCTTTGGGTATGGTATAATCCCGTCTGTGAACCGCCATTCCAGTCTGATAGAAGCTATTCCCGGCTTCGCCCTGCCCATTATCGAAGCCGTAAACCTCGCGCAGACGCGCCGCCGTCTCTTCGCGCAGGCCGGCCCCGCCGCAACCAGCGTGGTCGTCGGCGTCAGCGGCGGAGCCGACAGCGTTTGCCTCCTCCACGCGCTGGCGCAACTGGCGCCGGCCTGGGGATTGACGCTGCACGCCGCGCACCTCGACCATGCCCTGCGGCCCGAATCGCGCGGCGACGCCGAGTTCGTCGCCGCTCTCGCCCAATCGCTTGGCGTCGAATTCCATCTGCGCCGTCTGGCCGAAGGGGAAATCGCCGCGCTGGGCGGCGGCGTAGAAGCCGCGGCGCGCGCCTTGCGCTACGCCTTCCTGGCCGAGACCGCACGCGCCGTCGCACCCCCAGGCCAACCGCCCATCGTCGCCGTCGCCCACCATATGGACGACCAGGCCGAGACCGTGCTGATGAACCTCATCTCCGGCGCAGGGTTGCAAGGCCTGGGCGGCATGGACTGGGTTCGCCCGCTCGAAGAAGCCCCGCCCGGCAGACCGGTAACGCTTGTCCGTCCCTTGCTCAGCGTGCGCCGCGCCCAGATTCTCGCCTACCTCGCCGGCTACGGCTTAGCTTGCCGCGAAGACGCCACCAATCAAGACCAGGCGCGCCTGCGCAACCGCATCCGCCACGCCGCGCTGCCGCTCCTAGCCGAGATCAACCCGCAGATCGTGCCCGCGCTGGCGCGCACCGCCGGCATCCTGGCTGCAGAGGCGGAACGCACTGCCGCCTGGGACCGCAGCAACCTCGCCACTCTGTGCCTCGCTGCCGATCCCGCTGCAGGCCGTGTCGTCCTAGATATCGCCCAGTTCCGCGCCTTGGACCTGGCTGCGCAGCGCGGCGTGCTACGCCAGGCCGTCGCCCTGCTTGGAGTGGACTTGCGCGAGGCCGGCTTCGAGCGCAGCGAAGAGCTGCTGTGGCACGTCCGCACCGGCGATCTCGCCGGCGGGCCGCACACCTTCGTCGCCGGTTTGGCCTGGACCCTGATCGCACCCTCCGGCGATGCGCCCGCCCGGCTCAGCCTCCACCGGCAGGATGCCCTGCCCATCCGCCCGGATCACCCCTATCTGGACCGGCAACGCCGCGACGCCGGCCCCGTACCCCTGCCCGCAGAAGGCGTCGTCGACGCAGTAAGCGGCTGGATGCTGCACTGCGCCTCGTTCCCGGCAGATCGCCTGCCCGCAGACTGGCGCAGTCGCGCCGCCCCCTGGCGCGCCTATGTCGACGCCGCGTCGATGACACGCCCTGTCCTTACCGCGCCCTCGCCCGGCATGGCCTTCGCCCCCCTCGGCATGGGCGGTCGCCACAAGCAGTTAGGCGACTTCTTCACCGACCGCAAAGTCCTGCCCGCCCTGCGCGCCGGCTGGCCCCTCATCGTCGACGCTGCAGTCGGGCGCATCGTCTGGGTATGCGGCCTGGCGGTCGCCCACGAAGCCCGCATCACCGACGGCACGCAGCGGGTGCGTTGCTTCGAATGGCGTCGCCAGGCGCTTGCGGACACAACCGCACCCGCAACGCCCCTTTCAGAAACGGAACATCCTCTATGCGCGCCGATGTAAAGCCCTTGACACACTGGCTGATCTACAAAGGCTACACCGTGCGCTTTGGCCGGCGCAGCCCCGACTCGATACAAGGCGTTATTACTACGCCGCAAGGCGAACTCGCCTTCGATTACGAGCCGCAATCGATGACCATCCGTCTGCCCGACCGCACCGTCGCCATCAATCAATACGGCTGGGAGATCGACCGCGCAGAGCCGCACGAACAAGATGACCCATCCTGACGCCTTCCATCCCGGCCATGCCGGAGCGAGATGCCATGCCTAACAGCCAAGAAGCCATCGTCCTCAAGTCCGGACGCGACAAGCCCGTTCGCCAGCGCCATCCCTGGGTCTTCAGCGGCGCCATCCGTCATATCCCCGACAGCCTGGCCGACGGGGACATCGTAGACGTAGCCGACGCCAACGGACGTTGGCTCGCCCGCGGCTACCTCAACCGCGCCAGCCAGATCCAAGTGCGCCTCCTCACCTGGGAGGAAGGCGAAGCGGTGGATCACGACTTCTGGCGACGTCGCATCCGTCAGGCCGTCGAACTGCGTCGCCGCCGGCAACTAAGCGACGCATCCGACGCCTACCGCCTGATCAACGGCGAGAGCGACTTCCTGCCCGGCCTTATCGTCGACCGCTACGCCGGCTGTCTGGTCGCCCAAATCGGCACGCTGGGCATAGACGTGCGCAAGCGCGAGTTGGCCGAACTGCTGCTGGAAGAGACCGGCTGTCGCAGCGTCACCGAACGCAGCGAATTGGCTGTCCGACGTCCCGAAGGCCTGCCAGGCGCCGCCGGTCTGCTGGCCGGCGAAGAGCCGCCCGAACGCGTCGAGGCGACCGAATACGGCCTGCGCTTCTTCGTCGACCTCGTCCACGGTCAAAAGACCGGCTTCTACACCGACCAGCGCGAAAACCGCCGCCGCGTCGCCGCCTATTGTCGCGACGCCCGCGTCCTCAACGCCTTCAGCTACACGGGCGCTTTCGCCGTCCACGCCCTTGCCGCCGGCGCCCGCTCCGTCGCCAACGTCGACGCCAGCTACGACGCCCTCGCCCTGGCCGAAGAGAACCTGCGCCTCAACGGCTTCGACCCCGACGCACTCACCGTAAACGTGGCGGGCGACGTCTTTGCCGTTCTGCGCGATTGGCGCGACATTGAACCGGACGGCGAATTGTTCGACGTCGTGATCCTAGACCCGCCTAAATTCGTCCACGCCCGCGACCACATGGACCGCGGGCTGCGCGGCTACAAAGAGATCAACATGCTCGCTCTGCGCCTGTTGAAACCCGGAGGCGTCCTGGCGACGTTTAGTTGTAGCGGCCTGGTCGACTTCGACCTGTTCCAAAAAGTCATCTTCGGAGCGGCGCTAGATGCTGGCCGCGATCTGCAAATCCTGGAACGGCTGCACCAGGCAAGCGACCATGCCGTTGCCATCACCTTTCCCCAAGGCGAATACCTAAAGGGACTCATCTGTCACGCATTATGAACCGCCCGCTCGAACCGTTTTTACAAGGAATCCGCCGCGACTTGGCTCAGCCGCTGCCTGGGCCCGTTGCACAGTTCGGCATGGCCCCGCGCCCGCGCCGCGACGGCGAACAGGAAGACCCGCCGCGCCCCGACGCGCGCCTCAGCGCGGTTCTCATCCTTTTCTACCCGGTGGAGGGCGTCCTGCATCTTCCCTTCATCCTTCGGCCCACCTATCGCGGCGTCCACAGCGGCCAGGTGAGCCTGCCGGGGGGCGGCCGCGAGGCCGTCGACGTTACGCTCGCCGATACGGCTCTGCGCGAAACACACGAGGAAATCGGCGTCCCGCCTGCGGGCATCAACCTCCTCGGCGAGCTTAGCCCCCTCTATGTCGCCGCCAGCAACCACATCGTCTACCCGTTCGTCGGCTGGATCGACCGCCGGCCCGAATTCCGCATCGACCCGTTCGAGGTCGCCATGCTGATTGAAGCGCCGCTGCACGACTTCCAGAACCCGGCCAACCGGCGCACGGAGGTGTGGCAGCTCCGCGATCGCGCCGTGCTGGTCCCCTTTTTCAAGGTCCAAGACCAGGTCATCTGGGGCGCAACCGCCATGATGTTGAGCGAACTGCTCGAACTGCCTTCGGTTCGGCAAAGCCGGAACGGGGCCGGCATGCAGCAGCGCTAGATCGGCATGCGCGTTGCGGCGTATGCCGGGGACGCCTCGCCCGCAGCAGTTTTTGTGGCGCATCGCAGGGCATGATACGATCTCTCCCGCTATGACTTTGGCGACTTTGTTCTTCCAAAACCTGCGCATCTCAATCGCCCGCTATGGGCGAAGCCGCTTGCGCAGAAAAGGACGCAAGGGTCGCGGCGTCCTCGCCGCGCTTATCGCTGCGGTTCTTCTGCACGCCGGCGGCGCAGCCCGCGCCGCACCGCTCAGCCAAAGCAGCGCCGACCCGCTCGTATTCGCCTTCTACTATACATGGTTCGACGAAAACACCTGGACCTATGACCAGCTGAGCGACCTGCCGGCCCAGCCCTATGCCAGCCGCGACCGCGGCGTCATGGGGCGCCACATCGAGCAGGCCCAGGCCGCCGGCATCGACGCCTTCCTGGTCGCCTGGTACGGGCCGGGCGCAGGCAACCAGACCGAAGGCAACCTGGCGGCGCTGCTCGAAGAAGCCGCCGCCCGCGGCTTTCGTATCGGCGTCCTCTTCGAGACCGATTCCCCTTTCTTCGGCGGCGTCGGCGATGTCACCGCCGCGCTGCAACACCTCAACGCAGTCCACGCTGCGCATCCCGCCTACCTGCGCGTCGACGGCCGTCCCGTCGTCTTCTTCTGGCGGCCCACGATCTACGGCGTCGACACTTGGCGCGATATCCGCAGCCAAAGCGACCCGGGATATGCCAACGTCTGGATCTCCGAAGGAGTCGACACCAGCTACCTGGCAGTCTTCGACGGCCATCACCTCTACAGCAACACCTGGAACCCGCCTGCCGACCTGACGGCGACCAACCAGAAGTTCGCCTCCCGCGTTGCCGCCTCCGCCGCCGACTTCGGCGCGCCCAAGCTGTGGGTGGCGACCGTCATGCCCGGCTATAACGACGTGAAGATTCGCGCCTCCGGCTTTGCCCGCGACCGCGAAAACGGCGCCTATTTCGCCCGCGCGTGGCAGGCCGCCATCGACAGCCGGCCCAGTTGGATCGTGATCAACAGCTTCAACGAATGGCCCGAAGGCTCCTACATCGAGCCGAGCGCCGCATTCGGCGATCAATATTTGGCGCTTACAGCAGAATGGAGCGGCACATTCAAAGGAACGGCAGGGCAATACGTGCGTCCGGCAGCCCTGCCTGCGCCGGAGCCCGTCGCAGCCGCCACGCCCACGCCTCGCCCCGAACCCGACGGCCCGACCGCCTATGTCGCCGTGCCGCTGCTCAACGTGCGCGCAGGCCCCGGCACAGACCAGGCCATCGTCGCGCAGGTCGCCCAAGGCGCGGCGCTGCCCATCACCGGGCGGCATGACGCCTGGCCTGACTGGTGGCAAATTGAGCATCAAGCCGGCGGGACGGGCTGGGTCTATGGCCCGCTTGTAGAAACCGCCGGCCCGCTCGACCAGGTATCCGCTCTGCCTGATGCTGCCCTGCCCGCTGCCGGCCTGCCTAACGCGCCGGAGGCTGCCGCCGCACTGCAAGCAGATCCCCTACGCCTGTTGCCCGACCCCGAACAACGCCCGCTAACGCCCGTTCTTTCGCCGTGACACTGGGGAGGAGAATCCGCCATGAACAGCCAACTGCCCGCCTCCGTCCACCAAACGCCCCTGGATGAAGCCATCGAGCGCATCCTCGTCGACACCGAGACGCTCCAAGCACGCGTCCTCGAACTAGGCCGGACCATCGAGGAGGAATACCGCGGCCGCGATCTGCTGCTCATCTCCGTATTAAAAGGCAGCATCATCTTCATGGCCGACCTTATCCGCGCCATCCGCATCCCGCACGAGATCGACTTCATGGCGACGAGCAGCTACGGAGCCGCGGCCCACAGCAGCGGCGTAGTGCGCATCCTCAAAGACCTCAACAAGCCCATCGAGGGGCGCAATGTCGTCGTCGTCGAGGACATCATCGACAGCGGTCACACCCTCAACTACCTGTTGCGCATCCTGCGCGAGCGCCAGCCCGCCTCCATCCGCATCGTGACCCTGCTCGACAAGCCCGAGCGCCGCGAGGTGGAAATCGATGTCGACTGGACCGGCTTCTCCATCCCGAACGAGTTCGTCGTCGGCTACGGTCTGGACTATAATGAGATCTATCGCAACTTGCCCTATATCGGCGTGCTCAAGCCCAGCATCTATGCGCACCCGATGCCCTAACGACATGAGCGCTTTTGTGCGGCGGACGGCGACGCGACTCCTGGCGGCTATCGCTCTCAGCCTAGCGCTGATGACGGCCTTTCCGGCGCTCATTGCCCGCGCCCAAGACGCGCCAGTCACGGAATCCGTCACCTATACCGTCGCACCCGGCGACACCCTCTTCGAGATCGCCCAACGCTTCGGCATAACGCTCGAAAGCCTCATCGCAGCCAACAGCATCGCCAACGCCGACTTGCTCGAAGTCGGGCAGATCCTGGTCATCCCCTCTCCCGCCGCCCTGCCGGAGGAAACGGAGCCCGCCGCGGCCTACTACGCCTACGCGCAGCCCGGCGAAACGCCGCTCTCCCTTGCCCAGCGCATCGGGCAGGACGCAGCCGCCATCGCCGCCCTTAACAGTCTGCCGGAAACCGCGCGGCTCTTTCCGGGCCAGCCTGTGCGCATCCCCATCGCGCAGAACAACACCGGACCCGGCGCCTTTGGCGCGGTGCTGGACATCTCTCTGCCCGGCGACCTCGTCCAAGGGCGCACCGGGCGCGTCGTCGTCGAGACCAAGCGCCCCCTCGACCTGAGCGCCGACTGGAACGGGCTGCCTGTCGCATTCACGCAGGTGGACGGCAACCCGCTGCGCCAGTTCGCCTTCCTGCCCGTACCGGCCCTGCTAGAGCCTGCCGCCTACCCGCTCACCGTCGCCTACCCGGCTGCCAACGGCGTCTCGCTCCAGCGCACCTGGCAAGTCGCCGTCGTCGAAGGCGACTACGAACGTCAGGAGATCAGCCTGCCGCCCGATCGAGGCGTCCTGCTTGCCCCGGAGATCGTGCAAGAAGAATTGGCCCTCGTCACAGCCGTTTGGTCGCAGGTCAGCCCGACCTTGCTGTGGACAGAGCCGTTCTCGCGCCCCATCGACCTCGAATACCCCACGACCAGCCCGTTTGGCACGCGGCGCAGCTATAACGGCGGCCCCTACAGCGGCTATCACGAAGGGCAAGATTTCGGCGCGCCGACCGGCGTCACCGTCACCGTGCCCGCCGACGGCGTCGTCGCCCTCGCCGAGCCGCTCAACGTGCGCGGCAACGCCGTCATCCTCGACCACGGGCGCGGCGTCTTCACCGGCTATTGGCATCTGGAAGAAACCGCGCTACAGCCGGGGCAGGCCGTCGCCGCCGGCGATGTCGTCGGGCTGGTCGGCAACACGGGCCTCAGCACCGGCGCGCACCTGCACTGGGAATTGCGCATCTACGGCATTGCCGTCGACCCCATGCAATTTCTCGAAGAGCCGTTCCGCCCGTAGCGCCGTATACGCCCAATCAAAAACGCCGGCTGCCCTTTGCGGACAGACCGGCGTTTGGCTTTCTTGCTCCCATACCCCTATGCAGGGACCAGGATATGCAGAGGCTAGGAAAAGAAGGGCGGCTACTCCTCCTCTTCTTCCTCCTCCTCGGCCTTGCCTCGACCCAAAACCTCAGGCTCGACCATCTCCTCTTCCTCTTCTTCTTCCTCTTCTTCCTCGACCCGCGTTGTGATCAGGCTAAAGACGATCTCGTCCGGTTCGCCCAAATAGGTCACGCCCGCAATCGCCGGCAGACCTGCAATCGTGATCGGGTTTTCCAGATCAAGCTCTGTGACGTCCACCTCGATCTCGGCAGGAATATCGGAAGGAAGCGCACGAATGTGAACGGCATCCAGGTGCTGGTAGAACATAAGGCCCGTAACAAGCGCCTCGGGCCGCCCGATGGAGTTCACCGTTACGGTCACTTCTTGCTCTTCGGTCATGTTGACCGCATAGAAGTCGGCATGCAAGAACTCGCGACTCACCGGATCGCGCTGAATCTCTTTCACCAAAATGTTGTGGGTGTCGCCGCCCTCAACCGAAACGGTCACAAGTTGCGAATGCCCGCCATGCTGCAGCACACGCTCCAATTCCCGGCTAGCCACCTGCAAATTCGCAGGCTCGGTCGCCTCGCCGTATACAATGACGGGGACCAAGCCCTCACGCCGCAATTGGCGCACTTTGCGCCGAGTTACCGTCCGCGGAAAGGCGTTGATTTTTAGTTCGGACATGAAACCACTCCTCTGAACGAATTCCTATTTCGTGTTTTGGTCCAATTAAATCGCCACAGCGCGAATTGCGCCGGGTCTACGCATGCCCGCGCCGAAGCGGACGGCGAAATACCCAAGATAAAATCCGGCGGAAAGCGACAACGCCGAGCGCAAGGCCGGCGCCGGCGGCTAGGGCCGTCAGCGGCGTCAGCACAGCGTTCACAGGGCCCTCGACGCGTTGAGCGACCAGGATAAATGCTCGCACCCCGTTCTTCGCCTCCACGCGTTCCGCCGCCATCAAGACGGCGGCGGTGTCGTTCAGGTTCATCACCTCGGCCGTCGCCGCTCCGATCAGGCTGTCTGTCGCGTCGACGGAGCCGGAACGCACGATCCCCGCAACGGCATCCTCCATACGCAGAGCGCTGGCATTGACCGACCGGGCGGCGGAATCCGCCATATGCACCTGCCCGCCCTCGACGCGATCCTTAAAGGTTTGTGCGACCTCTACTGTCGTCCCTTGCATCGATTGGCTAATCTCTTCCGCCAAGTTCTCTAGGGGATTCTCGTCCTGGTCATTGCGTTCGTCAGCCATTGTCGCCCTTCCTTTGGCCTTGCTCATTCCGAAAAAAGGCACAACGAATATTATAACCAGCATGCCCGCTCCGGTCAAAAAAGGCGCGCCCAGCGGGTGCATCTCACGATAGGGCGGCGCATCGTAGGAGCGGCATCCTTGCCGCTCGGCAGCGCAGCCGTTTCAGTGACGCGCCGCGAAACTCCGAATTACTCGAATTCACCCCCAACCGCTTCGTAAAATTCGTGCAATTCGCGGCTAAACAGCAGTATTTTCGGCCCGCCCTCGGCAATTGCCCGGAGACCCCGCCGGTGATACCATGCGCCTATGACCGCTACAGCCGTTCCCCCCGCCCGAAACCTTCGCCGTCTGTTCTTGGCGCGTGCGCTGGCGACTGTCGCGCTGCTCTCTGCCGCCATTGCCTGGCTGGCCTACGCCCCGGCAGAACGATCCGCGCCAGAACCGTCCGCTTCCCCGCAACCTGTCGCCGATCTCGCGCCCGGAACCGTCGCCTCGATGGACAGCCCGACGCTGACCTACAGCCCAGGGTGGCGCGTCGCCTCTGACGGCGCAGATCCGCCCGAACCCGCCGCTCCCTGGAACGAACCGTCCGGCACGCTCAACTTCACCTACACGGGCGGCGAACTAGCCTTGCGCCTCGCCCCCGGCGACTACTGGGGCTATCTCTATGTGACTGTCGACGGCGAGCCGGCCAATCTCCTGCCAACCATCCGCGGCAACGTCGACAGCCGCGGCCGTCCGGCCGGCTACCGCACCTTCTATGCGCCGGAAGCGCAACAGGACGGCGGCCCGTCCGCTCAGTGGCAGCGCATCCACCGCGCCGCCGATGCGAGCCGCGCCCATGCCGTCACCGTCGAGGTATGGCGCAGTTGGGGCCAGACGCCCTTGCGCGGCATTGCCGTCGACGCCTTGCCCCCGTCTCCGCTCCCGCGTTGGCCGGGCATCCTTCTCCTGGCGTTCTCCTTCGCCGCCGGCTATCCGCTTGCGCAGAATGCCGCGGCGCGCATCGTCTCTGCCACAGCCCTCGCCCCCCTGCGCGCCGCGGTCCAGGCGCTGTTCCTGCCCCAACTTCCCATGCGCACGCGCAGCCTGCTCGCCGCCGCGGCCGCAGTCGTCGCAGCATCGGGCATCGCGCTGTCCCTGTGGTCGCCGGCCGCGGCCGGGCTGGCGCTGCTCGCCTATCTGTCCGTCAGCCGTCCCGCCCTGTGGAGCGCCGCAGTCGTCTTCGCCCTGCCCTTCTACTTCTCCTTCGACATCCCCCTGCCCGGCGGCGGCGGCGCCGGCCTGATCGACGTCCTGCTCCTGATGGGCATAGCAGTCGCCGCGGCCAACGCGCTGCTCTTTGCGCCCGCCGAGCGCGCGCGCCAAAATACTAGCCCAGCCCGCAGCAACCGATGGCTCGCCTGGCTGCTGGCCGCGTTGATCGCCTGGGCGCTGGTCGCCGTCTTTGCCGCCGACCATTTTGCCGTCGCCCTGCGCGAATGGCGCACCGTCTTTCTCAGCGCCGGCCTTTTCGCCGTCCTGCTCGCCGCAACCTTGCGCGCATCCCCTAACCCAAGCCGCGACCTCCGGCTGATCATGGCCGCCTGGGTGACGGGCGGCGCGGTCGTCGCCGCCGCCGGGTTGGCGCAATACCTGTCGGGCGCCATGCTCATTTCGGCAGAAGGCGTCAACCGCATCCGCGCTTTCTACGGCTCGCCCAACAACTTGGCTCTCTACCTCGAACGCACCTTCCTGGTTGCACTGGCGTTGGCTGCGTTCTTGCCCGACGGCCGTGCGCGCCTGCTCAGCGCCCTTGCTGCGGGCCTGCAAGGCGCTGCCCTGCTCCTCACCTTCAGTAAAGGCGCGCTGTTCCTTGGCGTCCCCGCCGGCATCGTCACGCTCTGGGCGGGCGGGCTGCTCATCCTGCCCAGCCAGGGCAGGTCGCGCCGCCCTCTGCTGTGGCTGGGCGGCGTCGCCGCGCTCTTCGCGGCTGCGCTGCTGCCCTTCCTGCCCACCGAGCGCTTCCAACGGCTGCTCGACTTCTCGCAGGGGACGGGCTATCTGCGCATCCAACTCTGGCGCAGCGCCTGGCAAATGGCCCTCGACCATCCCTGGCTCGGCGTCGGGCCAGACAACTTCCTTTACGCCTACCGCAGTTTCTACCTGCTGCCCCAAGCCTGGCAGGAACCGAACCTCAACCACCCCCACAACTGGCCTCTGGACTGGTGGACCCGGCTGGGCATTCCCGGCCTCGCCCTTGCCCTGGCCTGGTTCGCAGCGGGCATAGCCGGGCTGTGGCGTCGTCTGCGGCTATGTCGCACGCAGGCCTTGCCGAGAGCCGCCGCGCTCAACCTGGGCATCTTGGCCGCAACCGTCGCCGCGCTGACCCACGGCCTGATCGACGCCTCCTACGCCCTGCCCGACCTCATGCTCGTCTGGACGCTGATCTTGATGGCAAGCAACATGACGCCGGAACACGCAATGCGCTCCGGCGTCGAAGAATAACGATTCGGTTAGGCCCCTCTAGCGGACGCTCAGTCTACGGCCAGATCTTGGCGATGCCCTCCGCCAGCGTAACGCTGTTCATCTCGCCTGTCCAGATGTGGCGGATCACCCCGTCGGCGTCGATGAAATAGGTGGTGGGCATGCCCTTGACGTTGAAGAGCGCCCCCGCCTCCATCTCTCTGTCCAGCGGCATGGGGAAGGTCAGGCCGAGCTTGTCGACATACGCCTGCACAATCGCGGCCTCCTCGCCCTGATCCACGCCCACGATCAGCACCTCGCCGGCGTAGACCTCCGCCGCATTTTGCAGCGCCGGCAACTCACGCTGGCACGGGCCGCACCACGTCGCCCAGAAGTTGAGCACTACCGGCGTGCCGCGCACCGCGCTGAGTTGGAACCGCTCGCCGTCCAACGTGTCCAGCCTGAAGTCCGGCGCCGGGTAGCCGATGGCCGGTTCCGGGCGAAGGTTGCCCGGCTGCGCGCTGAGCGGCACGCGGCTGGCCCATAGCCAACCGCCCCCCGCGATCAAAATAACAAAAAAAACCGGCAGCCACAGCCTATTCATGGCGGCGATTACGACTCCCAATCGGTGTGGAAAATGCCCGCCTTGTCTGTTCGCTCGTAGGTGTGCGCGCCGAACAGATCGCGCTGCGCCTGAATCAGATTGGCAGGCAGCCGCGCGCTGCGGTAACTGTCGTAGTAGGCCAGGCTCCCGCTAAACGCCGGCACGGGAATGCCCCGGCCAATCGCGATCTGGACGACCTTGCGCCAGGCCGGCAGCCGTTCCGCCACCGCCTGCCCTAGGCTCTCGTCCAGCAGCAGATTGGGCAAATCCGGTTTGCGCGTAAAGGCCTCGGTGATGCGGTTGAGGAAGCGCGCCCGGATGATGCAGCCCGCGCGCCAGATCGACGCAATCTCGGCCAAATTCAGTTCGTAGCCGTATTCCTCGCTCGCGATGCGCAGCATCGCCATGCCCTGTGCATAGGCGCTGATCTTGCTGGCATACAGCGCCTGGCGCACCATGTCAATCAGTTCGTCGCGGTCGCCGTCATACGCAACCTGCTCCGGGCCGGGCAACACCGTCGAGGCGGCGACGCGCTCCTCCTTCAAGCTGGAGATGATGCGCCCCACCACCGCGCTGTTGATAGTCGGGATCGGCGCGCCGATGTCGAAGGCGTCCTGGCTCGTCCACTTGCCGGTCCCCTTCTGCGCCGCCTTGTCCAGCACCAGGTCGACGAGCGGCTGGCCCGTCTCTTCGTCAATCTTCTTGAAGATCGTAGCGGTAATGTCGATCAGGAAGCTGTCCAACTCGCCCTGATTCCACTGGCCGAAGATATCCGCCAGTTCCGCCGCGCTCAACCCCAGCGCGCCTTGCAGGACGGCATAAGCCTCGGCGATCAACTGCATGTCGCCGTACTCGATGCCGTTATGCACCATCTTCACGTAGTGGCCTGCGCCACGCGGCCCCAGGTAAGTGACGCATGGCTTGCCGTCCTCCGGCGCCTTGGCGGAGATCGCCTCCAGCATATCCTGGACCGACCGCCAAGTCTCGCGCGGGCCGCCTGGCATAATGCTCGGCCCCCACAGCGCGCCTTCCTCGCCGCCGCTGATGCCCACACCCATAAAGTTGAGGTTCTGAGCAGCCAACTCCACGCTGCGGCGTTCTGTGTCGCGGTAATAGCTGTTGCCGCCGTCCATGATCAGGTCGCCCTCGTCCAAGAGCGGCGCCAGCCCGGAGATCACCGCATCGACGCCCGCCCCGGCCTTGACCATGATCAGAACCTTGCGCGGTCGCTCCAGGCTCGCCACAAGCTTCTCAAGCGTGACGCAGGGGATCAGCTTCTTGTCCGGATGCTGTGCGACGAAATTCTGCATAGTCGAGGTCGTCCGGTTATAGACGGCGACCGTATAGCCGTTGCGCTCCATGTTCAGCACAAGATTCTGGCCCATCACCGCCAGCCCGATCAGCCCCACATTCGCTTGTGACATGCGCCTTGCCCTTTCAGGTCGATGTTATTGTTTTGGTCCGGGTAATTCCGTGCCCCACCGCGCCATTGTATCCAGATTGGCCGTACGTATGCGCAGGCTGTTGAGGCGCGCGGCGATGCTGTGTTCTACAGAAGCGGGCAACGGCTCCTCGCCGAGCGTGCCGTCGTCGAACAGCCGCCCGTCCGCAACGCGTGTTTTCAGTACAGGAGCGCTCCACCAGATCTCTTGCTCGTGCAGCGCCAACCGCGCCTGCAACACGGCCTCGTCCACCGGCTTCATGGCTGCGATCTCTTCATAGAAGCGCGCCATAAAACGCAGTTGCGCCTCGCGCGGCATGGGGAATCGAGTTGCCAGCGCCGCGCCTACGTTACGCTGCACCAAGCTTTGCGCCACATGCAATAACGCGCGCCCCTCGCCGTGAACGTATCCTCCTGCGCTGTTCGTCAGGACGGCCAGCCGCAGCGGAAAATGGTCGCGCAGCATTGCGCCCAGGTGTTGCCCGCTTACGGCGCGGCTGCGGCCAATCTCGTCCTCGAAGATCAACTGCCCCTCGCCGGTCTGCTCATCGAAGCCGCTGTGCCCAATAAAATGCAGGATGTGGTATTCTCCCTGGCGCAGCCGGCGCTGCAGATCGAACAGAGTCGGCTTTTGCAGCCACTCCACATACAGCTTCTTTTCGCGTCCCAGATGGTCGATCTCGTCTAGCAGCCCCAACCACTCGCGCTGCACGTCAAGCGCCGGGTAAGCCGCCGGACTGGCGATCGCCACCAGCGCGCGCAGCGGGCCGGACAAATCCGCCGGCAGCAGTTGGTGCATCAATCCGGCATAACGCGCCATCGGCGAATGCAGCGACAGACTCAGATATTCGCCCCGCTCCGTGTCGTACAGAACCTCCCACGGCAGGTATTGCACCTCGGGCACAGCCGAAAGGTCCAAGTGAATGCGCAGGCTGGTCTGAGCGGCGAAAGCCATGCGCTGGCCGGCGCGCAGGCAGTCCAACACATCGTCGGCAAAGAGCGCATTAAACAATCGCACGCCCCAGCCTTCAAGCTGCGCCGCCAACCGCTGCCGGTCTTCCTCACCGGCGCCATGCGCGGCGTCCAGCGCCAAATAGAGCGCGTCCAGTTCGCGCCGCGTCACGGAAAAAGCGAAACGCGCCGCCGCCGGACCGACGGGCGAATGCCGCACGCGACTGAAATAACCGTCGTCGGTCTGTTCTAGGAGCACCTCAATGCGCGACTCTTGCGGGTTCATAGCCATGACATTGTACATTTGGCCCTAATGGGCGTCAAACATCCGGCGGCGTCCGGGAAGGCCGGCAGGCGGCAATCCTAGCCACGAATCGCACAAATCACACGAAGCAGTCGCCGCACGCGCTGGGCTCCCGATCCTCGCACATTCTTTCCCGCTGCGCGGCCTCAGGGGTATAATGGCAATATCGGCGGGCGGCATGGGGCCGCTCGCTGCGTCTAGAATGTTGATCCCCACGCAGACAAGGCCGCACCATGCACGTACTCATCACCGGCGGCGCCGGCTTCATCGGCAGCCATCTCGCCCGCAAGCTCCTGGAACGCGGGGACTCGGTCGCTGTCCTCGACAACCTCAGCACAGGCAGTTTCGAGAACATCCGCGCCCTCGCCGCCGACCCGCGCTTCTCCTTCGCCATCGACGACCTCGGCAACGCGCTGGTCCTGGACCGGCTGGCGAGCCAGGCCGACGCCATCGTGCACCTGGCCGCTGCGGTCGGCGTGCAGTTGGTTGTCGAGCGCCCCACAGAGACCATCGAGACCAACGTCCTAGGCACGCATGCCGTGCTCAACGCCGCGCGGCGCTATCGCTGCCGCACGCTGATCGCCTCTACCAGCGAAGTCTACGGCAAGGGCGTCAAGATACCCTTCAACGAAGAGGACGACCTCCTGCTCGGCCCGTCCAGCCGCAGCCGCTGGTCCTACGCGGCGAGCAAGCTGCTGGACGAGTTCCTCGGCCTTGCCGCCTTCCGCGAGTACCAGCTTCCCGTCACCGTCATGCGCTTCTTCAACACCGTCGGCCCCGGCCAAACCGGCCGCTACGGCATGGTCGTGCCGCGCTTCGTGCGCCAAGCCCTGGAAAAGCAGCCGATCACGGTCTTTGGCGACGGCAACCAGTCGCGCTGCTTCTGCCACGTCGACGACACGGCAAACGCCGTGCAGGCGCTTCTCGACCTCTCCGGCGAGACGGCAGGCGAAATCTACAACATCGGCAGCCGCGAAGAAGTCACCATCAACGAACTCGCCCAGGCCGTGATCGCCCGGACCGGTTCTCGCTCTTCGATCCAGCGCATCCCCTACAGCGAAGCCTACGCGCCCGGCTTCGAGGACATGCGCCGCCGCGTACCCGACACGGCTAAGCTACACGCCGCAGTCGGCTGGCAGCCGCGCAAGACGCTGGCCGACATCCTCGACGACGCGATCCGCTACGAGCGCAGCCGCGTCGCCTGACGAACAAAATGCCTTCCAGGAAGCTCGCGGCCCCCTGGAAGGCATCGTCCGGCAATTCTCTGCGCCTCTGACGGCTACGTAGAGCAGCCCCCTACCCGCGCATGGGTAAAACCAGGTCATATGGATAGACGTTCAGGTTCACCAGTTCGCCGCTCTCCGTGAACGCCACCGAGTCCTCGATGCGCATGCCCAGGTCGCGCTGCTGGTAATACAGCCCCGGCTCCACGCTGAAGACATGCCCCGGCTGGAGCGGCGTATCCGCCCCTGCGCCGTGGCTCAGCCGCGGCCCCTCGTGCACGTCCAGCCCGATGCCGTGGCCCAAGCTGTGGAAGTAGCCCTCCTGCGTGCCCGGATGCGAGCGCAGCGTCGGATGTCCGCGCTCCTCGAAGTAGTCAAGCGTCATCAACTGGTAGTCCCGGCAGGACTTCCCCAACTCCAGCGAACCCATCACCCGGTCGAAAATCTCCTTCACCTGGTCATAGATCTCCTGCACGTCATCGGTAGCATAGCCGAGCGACCAGGTGCGCGTCATATCGGCAAAATAGCCCTTTGCCGTGCGCGGGAAGATGTCCAACACGATAGCCCGGCCCAGTTCCAGCGGCTGCG